>NZ_JAQYXC010000276.1:0-288117 GCF_036322365.1 Streptomyces sp. SP18CS02 | reverse complement strand
GTAGAGGGCGCACAGGACGACGGCGGCGACGACGGCCGCGCCCGGCGGGCGGGTGAGTCCGGCGAGGACGGCGAGGGCCGCGGCGGTCAGCCACCGGCGGTCGAGCACCGCGTACAGGGCCCAGGCCGCGATGGCCGTGAAGACCGGCTCGGTGTACGCCATCGACTCCACGGCCGCGTGCGGGGCTATGCCCCACAGCACCACGGCGATGATAGCGGGACGCCGCCCGATGACCCGATCGGCGACCGCGAAGACGCCCCACGCGGCGATGAGCGAGGCGACGATCGCGATGCCCCAGGCGACTGCCCCGGTGGGCAACGGCAGCACGGCGGAGCCGGCCCGTATCAGACCCGGATACAGAGGGAAGAAGGCGTAGTTGCACAGCGGCCCCTGCACCGAGCAGCCGCCGGGCATGGGCGTCCCGTAGCCGTGCTCGGCCACGTACACGAAGTACTTGGAGTCGAAACTGCCGGCGAGCAGAGTGCCCAGCCGCGGGTCGTCGCCGCCCGCGCCCAGGGCCAGTACGGCGATGCCCACGGCACGCACCACGGCGTAGGCCGCGAGCGCGGGCCAGGCCCGGAGCGCGGCGTCGCGGATCCGGCCCCGGATGCCCGGGAAGGAGGACCGGCCGGTGTGCGGCGGCAGGGCGGCCGGCGCGGGTGCCGTGGAGAGTCCCGACATGACTGCTCTCTCTGCTCTCGGCTCTCTGTTCTCGATAGGGCGGCTGGACTACTTGCGGCGCTTCAGTCCCGCCAGCCGCTCGGACACGCCCCACACCGTCACCCTCAGAAGGGCCTCGGCGACGATGGAGCGGCTCATCTTGCTGTTGCCGCGCTCGCGCTCGACGAAGGTGATGGGCACCTCGCGCACGTCGTAACCCGCCTGAACGGTGCGCCAGGCCAGGTCGACCTGGAAGCAGTAGCCCTGCGAGGCGACCTTGTCGAGACCGATGCCTTCGAGGGTCTCCCGGCGGAAGGCCCGGTAACCACCGGTGACGTCCCGCAGCGGTACACCGAGGAGCAGCCGGGAGTAGAGGCTGCCGCCGCGCGAGAGGAACTCCCGGGACTTCGGCCAGTTCACGACGCTGCCCCCGGGCACCCAGCGCGAGCCGAGCACCAGGTCCGCCTCGGGGAGGGCTTCCAGCAGACGCGGCAGCTCCTCCGGGCGGTGCGAGCCGTCGGCGTCCATCTCGACGAGGACGCCGTAGCCGTTGTCCAGCCCCCAGCGGAAGCCGGCGAGGTAGGCGGCGCCCAGCCCTTCCTTGCCCTTGCGGTGCAGGACGTGGACGTGGTCGTCGGCGTCGGCGAGCTCATCGGCCAGCTTGCCGGTGCCGTCGGGACTGTTGTCGTCGGCCACCAGGATGTGCGCCTCGGGCACGGCGGACCGCACGCGCGAGACGATCGGCTCGATGTTCTCGGCCTCGTTGTACGTCGGGATGATCACCAGCACGGTGCCCAGAGGCCCACGGGTCAGTTGGCCGCGGTTCTTCACGTCTTCCCCTCGTTCTGCGCACACCGGCTGGGTTCGAACAGTCTCCGGTGGGTGCGCCCAGCATACGGTCGCCCCTAGGGCTGTTCATGACACGGCCGGTCCGGGCAGAGCCCTGAACCGGCCGTTGTGAAGAAACTCTCGCCGGAGGCGGGCCGGGCCGGCAGTGCCCGGCCGCGGGCCGCGTCCCTTCCGCGCCCCTTCCGCGACGCTCCGCTCAGACGGCGCGCTCCGCGAGGGTCCCGTCCTTCTCGTCGTACAGCGCGCCCGTCCTGGGGCACTCCCACACGCCCGCCTCGCCGGCCCGCTCGACCAGCTTCACGCCGGCCCGGCCCACCCAGCCGATCTGCCGCGCCGGTACGCCCACGACCAGCGCGAAGTCCGGCACGTCCTTGGTGACGACGGCGCCCGCGGCGACCATCGCCCAGCGGCCGATCTCCAACGGGGCCACGCACACCGAGCGCGCGCCGATCGAGGCCCCGTCGGCGATCCGCACACCCACGGCCTCCCAGTCGCCGCCCCGCTTCTGCTTGAAGTCGGGGTCGACGGAGCGCGGGTTGTGGTCGTTGGTGAGGACGACGGCGGGGCCGATGAACACACCGTCGCCGAGCTCGGCGGGCTCGTAGACCAGCGCGTAGTTCTGCACCTTGCAGTTGTCGCCCATGCGGACGCCCGTGCCGACGTAGGCGCCGCGGCCGATCACGCAGCCCTCGCCGAGCTTCGCGTCCTCGCGGATCTGCGCGAGCTCCCACACACTGCTCCCGGCGCCGATCTCGGCCGTCTCGGCAACCTGGGCGGTGGGCTGGACCCTGTAGTTCACTTCTCTGCCTTCCGGTGTGCGGCTTCGCGCGGCTTCGCCCGGTGAGCATACGACTGCCCGGGCACGTGCCGGTCGTCGGCACGTGGGGCCCTACCCCCCGCCCCGCCGCCGTGCCGAGGCCAGCTGGCTCGCCGGGATGATCGCCGTCAGGGACACCAGGGTCGCGCGGATCCAGTCGACGTCCGGGGACCACCAGCCGTACGCCGCCCCCGCCGTCAGGAGCAGCAGGGCCAGGGTGCGCGGCAGCCACCAGCGCACCGGGCGGGCCGGGCCCGATTCGGGGACCAGGAGGTGGCGGGGGGTGTCCGCCAGGGTGTCGCGCAGGCCGGCGAGGAAGCCGCGCCCGGCCAGTACGCCCGCCCCGGGCAGGCCCGCCAGGGCCTCGGGGCGTTCGCCGAAGGCGGGGGGCAGTTCGGGCAGGCCCAGGGCGGTGACCAGGTCGCGCTGGCGCCGGGCCGGTGCGTCGCCGCCGCGCAGCAGATGGGCCAGCGGGCGGGCGTCGGCGACCGCGAAGGTCGTGGCCAGGGCCCGCGCGGTGGCGGTCGCCGCGGCGTGGTCCGTGACCGGGGCCGCCGGGTCCCACTCGTGGACCGCGACCTCCCGGCCCCGGTGCAGGGCGGTGAAGGCGTAGCGGTCGCCCGTGCGCCGCAGCACCAGCGCGGGCCACTGCTCCCCGGTCGTGAACGTGTCCGCCGCCGTCGTCAGCGGGTCGCCCCCGATCAGCGCCGCCCTCCTGCCGGGCGCGTGGCCCGCGGTGAGCTCCACGTAGCTGGCCGCCGGGCCGGCCGGCACCACCCGCAGCGGGACGCCGCACATCAGGGCCGCCGCGGCGACCTTCGGCGGTGGGGCCAGCGCTATGGCGAGCGCGTGGGTCGCGGTGCGGGTGGCCACCGGCGCCGGGGGCGGGGGAGGGGTGCGCAGCAGCGGGGTCGTCGCGGCGATGTGCATCCGTACACCGGTACGGAAGCGGAGGAACTCCGTACGAGCGTCGCCCACGTACCCCCACGGGCGGCTGCGGGCGTGGACGTCGATGGCCCTGAACGTCTCCAGCGCCTCGGGCCACCGCTTGGCGCGGACCAGCATCAGCGCGAGGTCGTTGCGGAAGCCGGCCGCCTCCGGGTCACCCGGTTCGTAGTGCCCGGAGAGCTCCAGCGCCCGCTCCACGGCGGCGGTGATCCGGCCGGGCGCGATCCGGACGGCCCCGGCGGCCGGTTCGTGCTCGATCACGGCCAGCAGCGGCAGCGCGTGCAGCGTCGACCCGGGCAGCGCGTGCTCCGCGGCCCGCTCGGCGAAGTCGAGCATCTCGTCGTACGAGCCGTCCGCCCCCGCGCCCAGGTACCGCAGGGCCGCCGCGTGACAGCCGTAGTGGTGCGGGGAGCGGGCGGTGGCCTCGGACCAGTACGCGTCGAAGACCTCGCGGGGGGCCTGGGCGCCGCGCGCGTGGGTCAGGGCGATCTCCCACGGCACCGGGTCGGCCGGCTGGAGCGCGGCGGCCGTCGATATCACCGGCACGGCGTCCGCGAGGAGGGCGAAGAAGGCCCGGAACCGGTCGTGGCCGGTGCGGGTCTCCCAGGCCTGCCGCACGCACAGATGCGCCTTGACCAGCATCGCGTCCGGGTCCTCGGGCGTCCCCTCCAGCCAGGTGGCCAGCCAGCCCGGGTTGTGCAGCGCGGCCTCGGCGAGCTCGGCCACGTACACACCGCGCCGCTCCCATTCACCACCCAGCCGCGTCGCGGCCAGCAGCTCGCGGGCCGGGCCGTGCTCGCCACGGGCCGCCGAGGTCAGGGCGTCGCGCAGCGCGGCGGAGACCGGGGCGTCGAGGGTGACCGCCTCGTCCGGCGGAAGTTCGGCGCCGACGGACGAGCCGTGGCGCAGCAGGCGGGCCGAGGTGATCGCCGGCGAGATCAGGGAACGAAGGGGCACGGGTCGACATTCAACCAATAGGACGACATTCAACCAACGGCACAGGGAAGCCGATCATGGACGCCCTGATCGCCGCCTGGCCGCGGCCGGGCCGCCCCGGGCTGGCGCCGCAGGGCCGGTTTGACCCCCTGAGGCCCGCCCCGTAACCTTGACCGTCGGCGTGTTTCCATGCACGCCAGCTCCTGAGCACCTCCCTCCGGGTTCGGCCCGGAGAGGCCGCTCGTCCTTTCCGGACCGTCACGGGCCTCGCGTCCGTGCGGGCGGCTGGCATCAGGGGTTTCCGTTCCGAGCGAGAGTGAGATCCGCGTGTACGCCATCGTGCGCAGCGGTGGTCGCCAGCACAAGGTTGCTGTCGGCGACATCGTTGAGGTTGACAAGATTTCCACTGCCAAGGTTGGCGACACGGTCGAGCTCTCGACCCTGCTCGTTGTCGACGGCGACGCTGTGACCAGCGACCCGTGGGTGCTGGCCGGCATCAAGGTCCAGGCCGAGGTCGTGGACCACCACAAGGGCGCCAAGATCGACATCCTGCGCTACAAGAACAAGACCGGCTACCGCCGTCGCCAGGGTCACCGTCAGCAGTACACGGCGATCAAGGTGACCGGCATCCCCACGGCTGCGAAGTAAGGGATAGAGAGACATGGCACACAAGAAGGGCGCATCGTCCACTCGGAACGGTCGCGACTCCAACGCTCAGCGGCTCGGCGTGAAGCGCTTCGGCGGTCAGGTCGTCAACGCCGGTGAGATCCTGGTCCGCCAGCGTGGCACCCACTTCCACCCCGGCTCGGGCGTCGGCCGTGGCGGCGACGACACGCTGTTCGCGCTGCAGGCCGGTGCCGTGCAGTTCGGCACGTTCCGCGGCCGCAAGGTCGTGAACATCGTTCCGGCTGCCTGATCAAGGCCCCGTAGCGGTTTCTTCGCGGAGGCGGACCTCACTTCCCGTACATCGTCGGACGTACGGGAAGAGGGTCCGCCTTCTGCGCGTTACGAGTAAGACATTTCCGTACGTACGTAACTGGAGGCACAGAACATGACCACCTTCGTGGACCGCGTCGAGCTGCATGTCGCCGCGGGTAACGGAGGTCACGGCTGTGCCTCCGTCCACCGAGAGAAGTTCAAGCCGCTCGGCGGCCCGGACGGTGGCAACGGCGGCCGTGGCGGTGACGTGATCCTGGTCGTCGACCAGTCCGTCACCACGCTCCTCGACTACCACCACTCACCGCACCGCAAGGCGACGAACGGCAAGCCCGGTGAGGGCGGCAACCGCTCCGGCAAGGACGGCCAGGACCTGATCCTGCCCGTGCCGGACGGCACCGTCGTGCTCGACAAGAACGGCGAGGTGCTGGCCGACCTGGTCGGTCACGGCACGTCGTACGTCGCGGCCGAGGGCGGCCGCGGCGGCCTGGGCAACGCGGCGCTGGCCTCGGCCCGTCGCAAGGCACCCGGCTTCGCGCTGCTCGGTGTGCCGGGCCTCTCCGGTGACATCGTGCTGGAGCTCAAGACCGTCGCCGATGTGGCGCTGGTCGGTTACCCGAGCGCCGGCAAGTCCTCGCTGATCTCCGTGCTGTCGGCCGCCAAGCCGAAGATCGCGGACTACCCGTTCACCACGCTCGTCCCCAACCTGGGCGTCGTCACGGCGGGCTCCACGGTCTACACCATCGCCGACGTGCCGGGTCTCATCCCGGGCGCCAGCCAGGGCCGCGGACTGGGCCTGGAGTTCCTGCGGCACGTCGAGCGCTGCTCGGTGCTGGTGCACGTGCTCGACACCGCGACGCTGGAGTCGGACCGTGACCCCGTCTCGGACCTCGATGTCATCGAGGAGGAGCTGAAGCAGTACGGCGGCCTCGACGACCGCCCGCGCATCGTCGTCCTCAACAAGATCGACATCCCGGACGGCAAGGACCTCGCGGACATGATCCGCGCGGATCTGGAGAAGCGCGGCTACCGCGTCTTCGAGGTGTCCGCCGTGGCCCACATGGGTCTGAAGGAGCTGTCCTTCGCGCTGGCCGAGATCGTCGCCCAGGCGCGCGCGGCCAAGCCGAAGGAGGAGGCGACCCGTATCGTCATCCGCCCGAAGGCGGTCGACGACGCGGGCTTCACGGTCACCCTGGAGGAAGAGGAAGGCATCTACCGGGTGCGCGGCGAGAAGCCGGAGCGCTGGGTGCGTCAGACGGACTTCAGCAACGACGAGGCCGTCGGCTACCTGGCGGACCGCCTCAACCGCCTCGGTGTCGAGGACGCGCTGATGAAGGCCGGAGCCCGCGCGGGCGACGGTGTGGCCATCGGCCCCGAGGAAGACGCGGTCGTCTTCGACTGGGAGCCCACCATGATGGCGGGTGCCGAGATGCTGGGCCGCCGTGGCGAGGACCACCGTATGGAGGCCCCCCGTCCGGCCGCGCAGCGTCGCCGGGACCGCGAGGCGGAGCGCGACGAGGCGCAGCAGGAGTTCGACGACTTCAACCCGTTCTAGGTCGTGCCCGAACTCCCGTTCCGGAACGGGGGTCGCGGACCCGGGCCCGTTCCGGGGCGGACCACTGAGGTGGACCCGCCCCGGGGCGGGCCCGCGGCCGTCACCTCCCGGGCGGCCCGCCCCTGGACGCGGGCCCCGTCGGCATGATCGCCGCGCCGGACCCGTGGTACCGGGTCCGGCGCGGTCGTCGTTCCCCGGCCCGCCGCGCACGGCACCCGCGGACCCGGCGCCCCGTGGATCCGGAGGTGTGCCGGGGCCGGGACTGGTGACCCGGTACGGGAGACAGTGACCCGGTACGGGAGGCGGTGGCCGAGGCGGTCTTGACAAAAGTGCGATCGACCGGAATTGCAGCCGCCCGGCGCACAACCAAAGGGGTCGAACAGCCGTCTTGTTACCAGGGGTCGAGCAGGAGCGCCCCCGGCACACTGAACGGAGCGTTGATGAAGATCTCCTTCCTCATCCACACGATTTACGGCATCGGCGGCACCATCCGCACCACGCTCAACCTCGCGGAAGAGCTCGTCGGCCGGCATGAGGTGGAGATCGTCTCCGTGTTCCGGCACCGGGACATCCCGCTGTTCGACATCGACCCGCGCATCACGGTCGTCCCCCTCATCGACACCCGCCCCACCTCGCCGGCCAACGAGAAGGAGCACCCGCTCCAGCTCCAGGCCGCCGAGTTCTTCCCCCGGCACGAGGCGCGCTACAAGGAGTACAGCAAGCTCACCGACGAGCGCGTCCAGGCGCTCTACGCCGGCTCCGACGCCGATGTCGTCATCGGCACCCGGCCCGGACTCTCCGCGTACGCCGCGCAGTTCGCGCCGTCCGGGGCCGTGCGCATCGGCCAGGAGCACATGACGCACAACCACCACAAGGCCGCCCTGCGCAAGGAGATGTACGAGCACCTCGACGCGCTCGACGCCTATGTGACGGTCTCCGAGGGCGACGCCAAGGTGTACCGGGAGAAGATGCCGCTGCCCGCGACCCGGGTGCTGGCCATCCCCAACAGCGTTCCGGAGCCGCCGGTCACGCCCTCCGACGCCACCGGCAGGACGGTCGTCGCGGCCGGCCGGCTGGCCGCCGAGAAGCAGTACCACGTGCTCATCGACGCCTTCGCCAAGGTCGTCGCGGCCCGCCCCGAGTGGGACCTGCGCATCTACGGATGGGGCCCCGAGAAGGACAAGCTCCGGGCCCGCATCGACCGGCTCGGCCTCTACAACAGCGTCCGGCTGATGGGCCCGCACTCGCCGATCGAGCCCGAGTGGGCCAAGGGCGCCATCGCCGCGTCGACCTCCCGCCACGAATCGTTCGGCATGACGCTCGTCGAGGCGATGCGCTGCGGACTGCCGGTGGTCTCCACCGACTGCGACTACGGGCCGCGCGAGATACTCAAGGACGGCGAGGACGGCATCCTCGTCCCCGTCGGTGACGTCGACGCGGTGGCCGGCGCCCTGCTCAGGCTCATCGACGACGAGGAGCTGCGCCGCACCATGGGCGCCGCCGCCGTCCGCAACGCCCGCCGCTTCGACCCGGGCCAGGTGGCCAAGCAGTACGAGGAGCTGATCGGCGAGCTGCGCACGGCAGCCGCCCAGCGCGCCGAGGCCGGGGCGTTCGCCCCGGTCGCCGACTGCGTGGCCGAGGCCGACGGCGCGGTGACCGTCACGCTGGTCTCCCCGCAGGCCGCCGCCGTCACCCACGAGGGAATCCAGCTGGTCTGCGTGCGCGCCGACGTGCGGACCGACGAGCACCGCTTCCCGTTCGGTACGGACGGCCGGGCCGTCATCCCGGCGGACGTCCGCTTCGCCGAGGGCGTCTGGGAGTGCTCGGTCCAACTGCCCGGATCCGGGCGCCGGGTGCGGATCGCGGCCCGCTCGATCGACCAGCGCGGCGCGATGCGCGCCCGGGACCGGGTCGAGCGGACGGGCGCCGAGGACGGCGTACGCACTCTCGTCCCGTATCCGGGCAAGCCGAAGAAGCAGCTCCAGCTGCGCTCCTGGGTGCGGCCGGTGCACGCGGAGGCGGGTGAGGTGCGGGTCGCCGACCGGAGGATCACCGTGAGCGGTGAACTGATGGGCCCCGCGCGGTTCTCGGGCGATCCGGTGCTGGTCCTGCGCCGCAGGGGGCGGGAGTCCGTCGAGTTCACGTACCCCGGCAGCCGCCTGGGCGAGCGCGGCTTCCGCTTCACCTTCCCGGCGACCGCGCCGGCCGCCCGGCAGACCGTCGCCGACCAGTGGTGGGACCTGCTGGTGCGCTACGCCCCCGACGCCGAGCCGGCCCGCATCGGCCGGGTGCTCGACGACGTCGTGGAGAAGGGGCCGGTCTTCGCGTACCCGGAGACCCGGCTGCGCAAGAAGCGGCCGTACGCCCTGCTGCGCCTCCTGGCGCGCAGACTGCGCGGCCGCCCCCAGCAGTTCGTCCGCGTCCGCATCGCCTACACCAACACCAACGACCTCCTGGTCAACGTCGTCGATGTGCCGGTCAAGTAACGCGCGGGGGGCCCTCATGACCACTCTGTCACGGCACCGCACGGGCCGTGTGTCGTCCGTCACCGGGCGCCCTGCCGGACAGGGCGACAACTGCCCTGGCCACAGGGTGAACACTTGGTGTCGGGACGGTGTGGGGCACCCTATGTCCGCCTTGCGAGACGGTCACGGAGAGTGCGACCATCAGCCCGTCCCCCAGTCGTCGCAAGGTAGGTCGTTCTGTGTCTGTGCCGCATGAAGCCAAGACCCGCACCACTGCAGTCGTGCTCGCCGGCGGTACCGGTCAGCGCGTGGGTCTCGCGATCCCGAAGCAGCTGCTGAAGATCGCGGGCAAGGCGGTCATCGAGCACACGCTGACCATCTTCGAGCAGGCGGACTGCGTCGACGACGTGATCGTGCTGATGGCGCCGGGTTTCGTGCCCGACGTCGAGAAGATCATCACCAAGGCCGGACTGACCAAGGTCACCCAGGTCATCGAGGGCGGTGCGACGCGCAACGAGACCACCGAGCGCGCCATCCGGGCCCTCGGCGAGGGGCTCGGGGAGGGGGAGGACCGCAACGTCCTCTTCCATGACGCTGTGCGGCCCCTTCTGTCACAGCGCGTGATCAAGGACTGCATCGACGCCCTCGACCGCTACCAGGCCGTCGACGTCGCCATCCCCTCCGCGGACACGATCATCGTGACCCGCACGCACGGGGAGGACGGCGAGTTCATCACCGACGTGCCGGACCGCTCCCGGCTGCGGCGCGGCCAGACGCCGCAGGCGTTCAAGCTCTCCACGATCCGCAAGGCGTACGAGATCGCGGCCGGCGACCCCAACTTCCAGGCCACCGACGACTGTTCGGTGGTCCTGCGGTACCTGCCGGACGTGCCGATCCACGTCGTCGCGGGCGACGAGTACAACATGAAGGTGACGCAGCCGGTCGACGTGTTCATCGCCGACAAGCTCTTCCAGCTGGCCTCCACCGCCGCCCCGCGCCAGGCCGACGAGGCCGCCTACCGCGAGCTGCTGTCCGGCAGGACCCTCGTCGTCTTCGGCGGTTCGTACGGCATCGGAGCCGACATCGCCCGGCTCGCCGAGCGCTACGGCGCCAAGGTGTACGCCCTGGGCCGCTCCACCACCGGTACGCACGTGGAGAACCCCGAGCACATCGACGACGCCCTCTCCACGGCGTACGCGGAGAGCGGCCGGGTCGACTACGTCATCAACACGGCCGGCGTGCTGCGCATCGGCAAGCTCGCCGAAACGGACAATGCGACTATTCAGGAAGCATTGAACGTCAATTATCTCGCACCCGTGCAGATCGCTCGGGCATCGTACAAATACCTGGTGGAGACCAAGGGGCAGCTGCTGCTCTACACCTCCTCCAGTTATACCCGGGGGCGTGCCGAGTACAGCCTTTACTCGTCCACCAAGGCCGCCATGGTCAACCTCACCCAGGCCCTCGCCGACGAATGGGCCGGCGACGGGATCCGGGTGAATTGCGTCAATCCCGAGCGCACCGCGACGCCGATGCGCACCAAGGCGTTCGGTCAGGAGCCGTCCGGATCGCTGCTGTCCTCCGAGGCCGTGGCCCGGACCTCGCTGGACGTGCTGCTCTCCGAACTGACCGGCCATGTCATCGACGTACGGCAGCAGGATCCCACCCGGGAGGCGAGTGAGGCGTCCGGCTTCGAGCAGGCGCTGGCCTCGGTCCTGAACCGCCAGGAAGATGTGTAATACTCGCAAGATGCGTAATGTTCGCTAGATGTGTTATTCGGGCCTTTGTGTCGCTTTGTGGCGATTACAGAGGCCCGAGTTCGTGAAGCCGCACCCTTCACGAGACTTCCCCTGATGTGAATAAACCGGCACCCCCCTCTGGAGCAGGTTCTTCGTGATTTCGACCGCCATTCGCCTGGCACGCGTGGGCAGTGGGTCAGAGCTGGCCGCGGCAGTCCTGATGGGACTGGGCTACCCGTGTGTCATGCTCGCCGCGCTGATCCCGAACCTCTGGTTCTTCGCGGCCGCCGGTGCCGTGACCTATGTCGCCGACTGGTATCTGCACCAGAGGAACAGTTACCTGATCAACCGGCTCAGCAAGGTCCGCGCCGGTCTGCCGATCCGCTTCCTGCTGCGCCAGCTGCTGCTGATCCTGCTGCTCGCCCGCGAGAACCTGGCCGAGCAGCCGCTCTTCTACGCGGCGGTCGCCTGCTTCCTGGTCTTCTACGGCCTCCAGGCCCCGCAGGGGGCCCTGGCCACCCTCATCCGGCTGCGCCGGACCATGCCGGTCGTCACCCGCAACATCGACCTGCACGCCGTACGGATCCCGGACGCCCCGCCGAAGGCGCTGCTGAACCGATCCGCCGAGAAGATGCTCCACCTCGACATCCCCGCCATGGCGGGCGTGATCGTCGCGGCCGGCACCGGACGTACCGTCTTCGCGTACGCGGGTGTGGCCGCGACCATCGTCCTCGGCCTGCTCTACACCGCCGTCCTCGTGCCCTACCTGCGCCGCAAGCGCCGCGTGCCCGCCGCGCCCGCCGTCCTCAAGGCCGTGGGCGCCTGGCTGCGCGAGTACCAGCCGACCGTGGCGCTGTACTTCTCGGGCTCCGACGACTCCGCGTACCAGGTCAACATGTGGCTGGAGACGATGGAGCAGGTCGAGGGGCGCCCGCTGATCATCATGCGGGAGCGCACCCTGGTCGACCGGCTCAACCCGACCTCGGTACCGATCCTCTGCGTGCCGGGCGGCCAGCACCTGATGGCCATGGACCTGTCCACGATCCGCGTCACGCTGTACGCCGCCAACGTCGGCAAGAACATCCACATGCTGCGCGAACCGACCATGAAGCACGTCTTCATCGGGCACGGTGACAGCGACAAGCTCGCCAGCGTCAACCCGTTCTCCAAGGTCTACGACGAGGTGTGGACCGCCGGGCAGGCCGGCCGCGACCGCTACGCGCTCGCCGACGTCGGCGTCCGTGACGACGACATCGTCGAGGTGGGCCGCCCGCAGCTCGCCCCCATCACCGCGTGGTCCGGGACGCCGAAGAACGCGATCCCCACGATCCTCTACGCCCCCACCTGGGAGGGCTGGGACGGCAACCCGGGCAACACCTCGCTCCTGCTGGCCGGCGAGAACATCGTGAAGCGGCTGCTGAACGCCCCCCAGCCGGTCCGGGTCATCTACAAGCCGCACCCCTTCACCGGGCTCGTCAACAAGAAGGCCAAGGCCGTCGACGAGCGTATCCAGAAGCTGGTCACCACCGCCGCCGCCCAGCGTGCCACCGATCCCCGCTGGGCCGGGGAAGCGGCCGCCGCGCAGGCCGGCCAGACGGCCGCCCGCGCCGAACTGTCGCGCATCGAGGCGCGGCTCGCCGCCCTCACCAGCCCCGGCCGCAAGGGCGGGGACGAGGCCGAGGAGTCGCGCGTCTCGCTGGCCGACCCGGAGCGGCTCGCCGAGATCAAGCGGCTGCGGTCCGAGTGGAACGACGCCTACTGGGGCTCCTTCGGCTGGTGGGAGCACAAGGTCGTCACCGGCGCCGAGCCGAAGCTGTACGACTGCTTCAACGAGGCCGACGGCATGGTCTCCGACATCTCCAGCGTCGTCTCGGACTTCATCGCGAGCGGCAAGCCGTACGCGGTGACCGACTCCGCGGAGCTGGGCGTCGAGGAGTTCAAGCGGCAGAACACCGCCGTCCGGGCCGCTGTCATCCTCTCCAACAGCGCCGCCGAGCTCGACGAACTGCTGGCCGCCGTGGCCGACCCGGCCGCCGACCTGCTCGCACCGGAACGGCGGGTCCTGAAGCGATACCTGCTCGGCCCCGACGAGCCCACCTCCATCGAGCAGTTCAACGCGGCCGTGCGGGCCCTGGCCGGCAAGGCGGAGGCGCGCAACAGCGGCGTCGCGCAGCGGCTGGCCGGACAGCGGATCGGCGAGCTGGACCGGGAGGCCGAGTCCCCCGGCGCCGAGCCGGCCGCCGCGCCCGACACGGTGGAGGAGAAGGGCGCCGAGGCGACGGCGGCGCGCTGAGCCCCCGGTGGCCGGCTCCCCGGCCACCCCCTCCACGCCGAACCCGGTGGCCGGCCCCCTCACTACCGTCCACGGCCCGTAGGTCCCTCGTCCGAGGCGCACTTACGGGCCGTTGTGCGTGCCGCCACAGCACGGACACACGGCCCGGGCACCATGGCGGACGACTTCCGTCCGCTTACTGCCGCAGTGGGTGCCGATGATGGTGATGGCCGACAGCACCCCCGATGTCACTGTGATCATCGGGGCCTATGAAGCAATGCCGTACCTGAAGGAGTGCCTCGCGTCGGTCGAGGCCCAGACGCTGGGCCGGGGCCGCGTCGAGATCGTCGCCGTCGACGACGGCTCGACCGACGGCACGGGGGAGTACCTGGAGCGGTTCGCGGCCGCCTCCACGGTCCCGACGCGGGTGGTGCGCCAGGCCAACTCGGGCGGTCCGAGCGGCCCGCGCAACCTCGGCCTCTCCCTGGCCCGCGGACGCTTCGTCTTCTTCCTCGACGCCGACGACCATCTCGGTGAGGAGGCGCTGGAACGACTGGTCGCCATGGCCGACCGGGCCGGTACGGATGTCGTGCTGGGCAAGACCGTGGGCGTCAACCGCAACGCCGCGAAGTCGATGTGGAAGCAGACCGTCGAACGCGCCGACATCTACCGCTCCAACGTCAAGTACACGCTCAGCGCGCAGAAGCTGTTCCGGCGGGAGCTCCTGGTCCGCCACGGCATGCGGTTCGACGAGTCGCTGCGGACCGGTGAGGACGCGCTGTTCACGATGGAGGCCTACCTGCGCGGCGGCGGCGTCTCGGTGGTCGCCGACCACGTCTGCTACTACCTGGTGGGCCGCGCGGACGGCAAGCACTTGACCAGGAGCGGGAGCTGGACGCTGCGCTTCGACTCGGCGAAGGCGCTGATGGAGCTGATCGCGGCGCACGTGCCGCCGGGCGAGCGGCGCGACCTGCTGATGATCAGGCCGTTCACCATCACGCTGGGACCCCAGTTCGGGCCTGTCCTGCTGCGGCAGTCCGAGGAGGTCCTGCGCCGGAAGATGGAGCTGGCCGCGCCCCTGATGGCGGCCTACTGGACACCGGGCGTGGCCCGCCGGCTCACGACCGAGGACCGGCTGCGGCTCACCTGCGTGGCGTCGGGCAGACGGGCCGAGCTGCTGGACGTGGTGGCGTTCCTGGAGGAGGGCACGCCACCCGGGCGCGTGCGCCGCCGGGGCCGTGAATACCTGGCGTATCCGCACTTCCGCGGTGCGGCGGGCATCCCGGACGCCGCGTACGAGGTGCGCGGGGCGCCGGGCGCCCTGGCGAGGGCACGCCGCCGGTTGCGGCGGCTGGCGGGGCGGACGGTACGCGCGCTGCGGGCACCGTGTCCGACGGCGGGCGGCACGTGAGGAGGTGAGGGCGGTGAGGTCGGCGAGGGCGGTGCGGGGGTGCTGCGGCGGTGCGGCCCGGGGAAGGGCCGCAGCGACGGGGCTACGGCCTGGCGAGGACGTCGCTCCGCCGGCGTCGCGGACACCACCGACGCCCGCTGACGTCGTTCGTGCCGGGGCCAGCCGGGGAGGCGCCCCTCCCTGGGCCCTCGCGAGGGCCCAGGGGCCTCGGCGGCCGAGGCACGCACGGACGACGCGGCCACCGGCACCCCTGTGCTCCCGGGGCGTCCCGTCCCGGTGCTCCTGGTGCTCCCGGTGCTCCCGGCGCCCCCGGGAGCACGGGGCGGGAGCCCCCGGTGCGCCGTCCGGAACGCCGGGCGGCGCACCGGGCAGAGTGTCCAGCGCGCTGTCCAACGGCTGGAATACGCGAGCGTCGATCGGTGCCCCTGGCATAGATTCGCCCACGTGACAGTGGCAAGGCAGTACGTAACCGAAGCTCGCAGGATCGTCGTCAAGGTCGGATCCTCGTCCCTGACCACCGCCTCCGGCGGACTCGACGCCGACCGCGTCGACGCGCTCGTCGACGTACTGGCCAAGGTCCGCAGCGGCGGCGAGAAGGAGATCGTCCTGGTGTCCTCCGGCGCCATCGCCGCCGGACTCGCCCCGCTCGGGCTCACCCGCCGCCCCAAGGACCTGGCCCGCCAGCAGGCCGCCGCCAGCGTCGGCCAGGGGCTGCTCGTCGCCCGTTACACCGCCTCCTTCGCGCGCTACGGCGTACGCGTCGGCCAGGTACTCCTCACCACCGCCGACACCAGTCGCCGCGCCCACTACCGCAACGCCTACCGCACCCTCGACCAGCTGCTCGCCATGGGCGCCCTGCCGGTCGTCAACGAGAACGACACGGTCGCCACCGACGAGATCAGGTTCGGCGACAACGACCGCCTCGCCGCGCTCGTCGCCCACCTCGTCCGGGCCGACCTGCTGGTGTTGCTCTCCGACGTGGACGGTCTGTACGACGGGAACCCCAGCAGGCCCGGGACCTCCCGCATCGCCGAGGTGCGCGGATCGGCCGACCTGGAGGGCGTGGAGATCGGGTCCGCGGGCAAGGCGGGCGTCGGTACCGGCGGCATGGTCACCAAGGTCGAGGCGGCGGGGATCGCCGCCGCCGCCGGCATCCCGGTCGTCCTGACCTCGGCCAGTCGGGTCGCGGACGCCCTCGCGGGCCGCGACACCGGCACGTACTTCCGCCGCACCGGCCGGCGCTCCGCCGACCGGCTGCTGTGGCTCGCCCATGCCTCCACCCCGAAGGGTGCGCTGGTCCTGGACGACGGTGCCGTACGAGCCGTCGTCGAGGGCAGGAAGTCCCTGCTCCCCGCCGGGATCGCGGCGCTGGAAGGCGAGTTCAGCGCCGGCGAGCCGGTCGAGCTGCGCGACACCGCGGGCCGCGCCGTCGCGCGGGGCCTGGTCAACTTCGACTCGAAGGAGATCCCCCAGCTGCTGGGACGTTCCACCCGAGAGCTGGCGAAGGAACTGGGTCCGGCATACGAGAGAGAAGTCGTACACAGGGACGATCTGGTCGTGGTCCAGCGTCAGAACGGCTGAAACTCCAGCCTTCCGTCAGACACCTTCACCAAAACAGCCCCATGTCCCGCCCGGGACTGGTCAACTTTGTCTCGGGGACACGTCGGGGTGAAAGCACGACAAGCAGCAACAGGAGGCCGCCGGTGAGACGAGCCCGCCCAGGGGCACAGCCTCGAGGGACGACCGAACGCGCCCTGACGAGCGTCGAGGCCGGGGCCGACTTCGACGACACCGCGTTCGACGACGGAGGAGACAACGGTCAGGCGGGCCGGGAGAAGGACCGGCACATTCCGGACCGCCCGGTCTCGAAGCTCTGGCACATCACGCTCAGCGTCTCGGGCGCGGAGGCACCGCTGAAGGAGGTCAGACGAGCGCTGGAGCAGCTCGCCCACGACCACCCCTTCCTGCTCACCAGCAGATACGCGAACGATCACGCCGAGATCCGGTACTGGGAAGAGGCCCGCGACCTGCACGACGCCGCAGCGGTGGCGCTCCGGCTGTGGGGCGAGCACCGGCAGAGCGCCAAGCTCCCGCCGTGGGAGATCGTCGGCCTGGAGGTCATCGACCGGGAGACGTACCACCAGCGGATCGCCGAGGGGTACGGGCCGCCCCCGGCGGCGCCGGTCGGTGTGCATCCGTACTGATCCGCGCGCATCCGGACCGGCCCGCGCGCATCCGGACCGACGGGTGCCGGCCGGCCGCGACCGACGGGTGTGCCTGCCGCGACCGGTGAAGGGGCGCATGCGGGGTCCGGGGGGCGCCGTGGTGAGCTGGCTGTCTCGCAGTGCGGGATATGTGGGGGATTCAGCCGGCCGGCGCATTACGCTGCGGGCATGACCTCGCACTCCGCCGTCCCGTCCGTCACGCCGTACGACGACATGTCTCCCGTCACCCAGGCGGCCTACCGGGCCCGCGCGGCCGCCGCCGACATCGCGCCACTCCCGCGCGCGGCGAAGGACGACGCGCTGCTGGCGATCGCGGACGCGCTGGAGGTCCGGACGAACGAGATCGTCACGGCCAACGCGGAGGACGTCGCCCGTGCCCGGGAGGCCGGCACCAGCGAGTCGATCATCGACCGGCTGACGCTCACGCCCGAACGGGTGCGGGCCATCGCCGCGGACGTCCGGGACGTGGCCGCGCTCCCCGACCCCGTCGGCGAGGTGGTACGCGGCTCGACCCTCCCCAACGGCATCGACCTGCGCCAGGTCCGTGTCCCGCTCGGCGTGGTCGGCATCATCTACGAGGCACGCCCCAACGTGACGGTCGACGCCGCCGCGCTGTGCCTGAAGTCCGGGAACGCGGTGCTCCTGCGCGGTTCCTCCTCCGCCTACTCGTCGAACAGCGCCCTGGTGAGGGTCCTGCGGGACGCGGTGGGCGGCGCGGGGCTGCCCGCCGACAGCGTGCAGCTGGTGCCGGGCGAGTCCCGTGACTCGGTACGCGAGCTCATGCGCGCCCGCGGTCTCGTCGACGTCCTCATCCCGCGCGGCGGTGCCTCCCTCATCCGTACCGTCGTGGAGGAGTCCACCGTCCCGGTCATCGAGACCGGCACCGGGAACTGCCACGTGTACGTCGATGCCCAGGCCGACCTCGACATGGCCGTCGAGATCCTGATCAACTCCAAGGCGCAGCGGCCGAGCGTCTGCAACGCGGCGGAGACCCTTCTCGTCCACCAGGACATCGCGCCCGCCTTCCTGCCCCGTGCCCTGGAGGCGCTCGCCGAGGCGGGCGTCACCGTCCACGGCGACGAGCGGGTCCTGGCCTGTGCCGGGGACACCAAGGCCACCGTGGTGCCGGCGACCACGGAGGACTGGGAGACCGAGTACCTCTCGTACGACATCGCCGCGGCGGTCGTCGACTCCCTGGACGCCGCTGTCGGGCACATCAGGCTCTGGACCTCGGGCCACACGGAGGCCATCGTCACCACCTCCCAGGCGGCCGCCCGCCGGTTCACCCAGCTGGTGGACTCCACCACCGTCGCGGTGAACGCCTCGACGCGTTTCACGGACGGCGGCCAGTTCGGCTTCGGCGCAGAGATCGGCATCTCGACGCAGAAGCTGCACGCCCGCGGACCGATGGGCCTGCCGGAGCTGACGTCGACGAAGTACATCGTCACCGGCGACGGCCACATCCGATAGGCCCGGACCGGCCGGGCGGGCCACTCCCCGCCCGGCCGCCCGCCGGCTCGGCACCGGACCCGGCCACTCGTCCGGGCGTACCGGGCCCGGGGTGTGCGGCCCGCGGTGGCCGGCCAGCCGGTGCCACGGGAATCCGCCGTCGGACGGTGGCGGCGAAGGCCTCCGGCGGTCCGACGGGGCCGGCCGCCGGACCGGTGCAGTTCTCGCTCTCCCTGCCCAAAACCACCTACCGGGTCTACTCTGATTGCGTGCCGGACGACGTGGGGGGCAAGCCGTTCCCGGACGGTTGGGAGCCCGACGACGACCGCGGAGGAGCGGACGAGGACTTCGCCTCCGTGGTGTTCGACGAGGACTTCGTACGGGCCGCCGAGGTCCATGAACCGACCGCGGTGGAAAGGCTGTTGGCCGCCGCCCAGGCGCGGGCCGACGCCGAGGCCGCCCGGGCCGGGCCTCGCGGGGCCCCGGCCGACGACGAGCTGTACGACGACGGGTACGGGCCCGGTGGACACGGCCGTGAGCGCCGGTACGGCGAGGACGACCCTGCCGTCCACGGCGACAGCCCGTACGGCCCCCACGGCGGCTCCCTGTGGCCCTACCGTCCCGCCGGCCGCTGGCACCGTCCCGTGGCATGGCTCCTGGCCCTGGTGATGGGCGTCGGCATGGTCGCCCTCGCCTTCGCGGCCGTCTACCGGGGCTCCTCCGGGAACCGTCAGGACCAGGTGCCGCCCCCGGCCACCACCGGTATCGACAAGCCCACCGCCACCAGCCCCTCGGCCTCCGCCCAGTACTCCGCCCCTGCGGTGCCGGCGGTGCCGCGCACCCCCTGACACCGCACCCCCGGCCCGCACGCCCCGACGAGCCCGGACCGCGGTGAAGCCGCATCGCGGTCCGGCGTTTACCCCGGCTCCCTGCGACCTACCCTGAAGGTATGGCAGGGCGTGGCGACCCGCCTGAGGGGACCCCCGAGGGGCTCCCCGGCGGTGGTGAGGACGAGTACCGATCCGTCGTCTTCGACGAGGCGTTCGTCCGGGCTGCCCGCCTCCAGGAGTTCTCCGCCACCGAGCGCATGGGGGAGCACGCCCTCGCCGTGCGCAGCCGCCGTCCCGCGAGATCACGCAGAGGACCGCGCAACGGGGCGCTCCTGCTGGCGCTCATGATCGCGATGGCCTTCGCCGCCGCGGTCGTCCTGGGTATCCGCAACCCCTACCGGGCGCCGCCCGGCCAGCGTGCCGAACCACTTCGCAGCACCGTCGTCCCGCTGGCGCCGCGCGACGTCGTGCCGGGCGGAGCGCCCGAGGACCTGTACGAGCACAGTCCCGCCGCCCGGTTCCGCTCCGGAGCCGCGGGCATCACCCTTCCGGCCGCACGGAGCACCGCGCATTTCACGGAGGGCCAGGTGATGACCGCGCTGAGCGTCGTCAAGGACTACCTGGTGCGGTCCTCGCTGGACCCGGACGTGCTGACCGGGAGAGAGGTGCGGTCGGTGCGGCTGCTGCTGGATCCGGACCAGCAGTCACAGTTCGACCGGAGCGTCGCCGCACCCGTGGACGACGGACGGCACGCGGCGACCGGCTGGCTGGTGCGCTTCGACACCGCCCGGGTGGTGCCGGCGGACAGCCCCGTGCGGGTAAGGGGCACGATCCGCGTCGCCGAGGACGATCCCGATGTCCTGGACGTGACCTCCGACCACACCTTCGTCTACGCGCTGCGCCCCGCGGGGAAGGCCGCCACCGACGGCGAGGAGACGGGCGCCTCGCTCTTCACCGTCCGCCGGCAGCTGCACTTCCGCTTCGACCGCGACGACCTGAGGATGGGCCGGGCGGAGGTGCTGAGCAGCCAGGTGCAGGCGGGTCCCCAGTCCTGCTCGGCCGACCCGTCGGGCTCCCTGCGGCCGCTGCTGGCCGGGCAGCGGGCCACGACGACCGGCCCGGCCGTCACCGACCCGTACGCGGAGAAATGGGTTCCCGCATCGGTCTGCGGCATCCTGTCACCGAACGCCCGGCCCTCGCCCTGAGCCCGGCCCGCCGGCCCCGACCGCGGTGTCGCGGGCCCACTCCGTCCCGTACGGCCCCCGGCCTGAGACCGGGCCCGCCGGCCCGGGCCCCGGCACGGCCCCGGACCCCGCCGGCCCCGACCGCGGTGTCGGGGGCCCACTCCGTCCCGTACGGCCCCCGGCCTGAGACCGGGCCCGCCGGCCCGGGCCCCGGCACGGCCCCGGAGTCCCAGTTCCGGGACTTGTCCGGAGCCGTGCCCTGCCCGCCACGCGGCCGGGACCGTGCCCGCCGCCGCGGGCAGGCGCCTTCGACGTGGACGCGGGTCCGGACTCAGCCGGTGCTCTCCGCGGAGCCCTGGCCCTCGCCTCCCGCCCTGCCGGATCCGCCGCTGAACTTGTCGCGCAGCTTCCCGCCCAGGTCGCCGGCGCCTCCGGCTATGTCCCCGACCAGCTTCATCAACGGATCCTTGCTGGTGCGCACGGTGTCGGCGTAGTGCGCCGCCGACTCGCGGAACGAGTCGGTGACCGAGGTGTCCTTGTCCTGCGAGCGGCGCGGGTAGTGACCGTCCATGATCCGCTGGTGGTCGCGGCTCTCGGCCCACTTCTTCAGCTCGGCGGCGCGCACGGTGGTGAACGGGTGCGAGCGCGGGAGCACGTTGAGGATCTTCAGCACGGAGTCACGCAGGTCGCCCCCCGCCTCGTACTCCTCGGCCTGCTCAAGGAACGCGTCCACGTTCATCTCGTGCAGGTGGTTGCCACCGGCGATCTTCATCAGGCCGCGCATGGACGCCTGGAGGTCCTGGCCGACGAGCAGTCCCGCGCGGTCGGCGGACAGCTCCGACTTGCGGAACCACTCCCGCAGCGCGGTCACGATGGCCATGATCGCGACATTGCCGAGCGGGATCCAGGCGACCTTCAGCGCCAGGCTGGTGAGGAAGAGCAGAACCGTGCGGTAGACGGCGTGACCCGAGAGGGCGTGGCCCACCTCGTGGCCGACCACCGCCCGCATCTCCTCCTCGTCCAGGAGCTCCACCAGTCCGGTGGTGACCACGATGATCGGCTCGTCCAGGCCGATGCACATGGCGTTGGGCTTCGGGTCCTGCGTGACGTACATCGAAGGGACCTTCTCCAGGTCCAGGATGTAGCAGGCGTCGCGCAGCATGGTGTGGAGGTGGGCGAACTGGGCGTCGCTCACCCGCACGGAGTCGGAGAGGAAGAGAAGACGCAGACTGCGCTCGGGCAGCAGTCCGCTCAGTGCCTTGAAGACGGTGTCGAAGCCGCTGAGCCTGCGCAGAGCGACCAGCGCGGAACGGTCCGCGGGATGTTCGTACGCCTGTGAGGAGATGCCGGGGAACCGCTTGCGCTGTCGGCTCGGCACGTTCTCATGGCTGTTTTCGGTCATGGATGCCCCCTGTTCGAACGAGATTCTCCTCGTCCCCCTGACGAACCCCAGAGTAGGTGCTGGGGCTACCGTGGGGCGGGGGCCTGTGGACAACCGAGGAGTAGTACACCGTCATGCCCGTCACCGCCACGCTGCTCGCCGCCGCATCCGAACAGCAAGGACCCGGCAACACGCTCCGGATCGTGCTCCTCGTCTCGATCGTCGGAGCCGCCCTGCTCGCCTGGTTCCTGCTGCGCGGATACCGCAACTCCGATGACAACGACTGAGTCGGCGTGAGCGTGCCCGGGGCGCCCGCATACGATGTGGGCGAAGTCTCCGCTCCGACTCCCATGGATTGGTCCTGCCGAAGATGAGCCTCCACAGCACCGCCGCCAACCTTGTCACGCTCGCCGAGGGTTCCGAGCACGGTGGCAACCACAGCAGCCTCAGCCCGTATGTCACCGGCGTCGGCGCCTTCATCGCGCTGCTCCTGCTGCTGTGGATCACCACCCGCTTCAACCGCGACCGCTGAGCCGACGACCGCCGGGACCGGCCGCTCCGCCGTGCCAGTAGGCTCTGCACGCATGGGAGACCAGGAAGTGCCTACCAGTCCCGGCAAACGCCGACTCGGCGTGATGGGTGGGACATTCGACCCGATCCACCACGGACACCTGGTGGCCGCCAGCGAGGTGGCCGCCCTCTTCCACCTGGACGAGGTGGTGTTCGTACCGACCGGGCAGCCGTGGCAGAAGACCCACAAGGCGGTCTCCCCCGCCGAGGACCGGTACCTGATGACGGTCATCGCCACGGCCTCCAACCCGCAGTTCTCGGTCAGCCGGATCGACATCGACCGCGACGGGCCGACGTACACCATCGACACGCTGCGGGAGCTGAGCTCCCTCAACAGCGACACCGACCTCTTCTTCATCACCGGGGCCGACGCGCTCTCCCAGATCATGCCGGGCTGGCGCAACGCCGAGGAGCTCTTCTCGCTCGCACACTTCATCGGGGTCACCCGCCCCGGCCATGAACTGTCGGACGACGGACTGCCCGAGGGAGGGGTCTCCCTGGTGGAGGTGCCCGCCCTGGCCATCTCGTCGTCGGACTGCCGTGCGCGGGTCGCGCAGGGCGACCCCGTCTGGTATCTGGTGCCGGACGGTGTGGTGCGCTACATCGACAAGCGCCAGTTGTACCGCGGCGAATGAGCCACGGAGAGGGGCACCGGTGAACGACCAGCAGAACCCGTACGACCCGTACTACACGCCGCAGCCGCAGATCATCGGCTACGACGAGTACGGGCAACCGGTGTACTCACAGGCTCAGCAGTCCCAGCAGCACCAGCAGTACGACCCGTACGCCGCGCCGCAGGCGCAGCAACAGGGGTACGGCTACGACCCCTACGGCCAGCAGCAGGCCCAGCAGCACCAGCAGCCCCAGCAGTACGACCCGTACGCACAGCAGTCCCAGGCCCAGGGGTACGCCCCCGGCCAGGAGCAGACCGGGGCCGGGGACCCGGCACAGGGCTACGGCTACGACGCCTACACCGGGTACGACACCTCGCAGCAGTGGGCGCCCGCACCGCAGCACCACCAGGAACCGGAGCCCCGGCAGGCCCCGCCCGTCACGCGGGTCGCGCCCGCCGTGCCCGGGCAGCGCCGTCCCGCGCCCGATGCGCCGTCAGGCGCCCCTTCGGAGGCATCGCCCGAGAAGGCGGACGACCAGGAGTACCGCACCGAGCAGTTCTCCTTCATCGAGGAGCCCGACGAGGACTCCGAAGACGTCATCGACTGGCTGAAGTTCACCGAGAGCCGCTCCGAGCGGCGCGAGGAGGCCAAGCGCCGCGGCCGGGCCCGCGTGGTCGCCCTGACCGTCGTGCTGGCCCTGGCACTCGTCGGTGGCGTCGGCTACCTGTGGAGCGCCGGGCTGCTGCCCGGACTGTCCGACGGGGAGACCCGGCAGGGCGCGGTCGCGAGCGGCCCGCAGAAGCGGGATGTGATCGTCCTGCACCTGCACAACACCAAGAACAAGGACACCTCCACCGCGCTCCTGGTGAACAACGCCACCACCAAGCAGGGCACCACCGTCCTGCTGCCCGGTTCCCTCTCCGTCGCCAACGACGACGGCACCACCACCACGCTCGCCAAGTCCGTCGACGACGACGGCTCCACGGGGACGCGGGAAGCCATCGGCACCCTGCTCGGCACCAGGATCAGCGGCACCTGGCGGCTCGACACCCCCTACCTGGAGAACCTCGTCGAGCTGGTGGGCGGCATCGACCTCACCACCGACACCGAGGTGCCCGGCGCCAAGAAGGGCGAAGCGCCCCTGGTCCAGAAGGGCGAGAACCAGACACTGAACGGGCGCATGGCCGTCGCGTACGCCACCTACCGCGGGTCCGGTGAGGCCGATGCCAAGCAGCTCCAGCGGTTCGGCCAGGTCATGAACGGCGTGCTCCGCAAGATCTCCGACGACCCGGGGGCGGCCACCGTGACGGTCGAGACGCTCGCGCAGATCCTCGACCCGTCGCTGCCCGAGAAGGACCTGGGTGCCTCGCTCGCGAACCTCGCCGGGCACGCCAAGCTCGGCGACTACAAGACGGCCCTCCTGCCCGTGCGGGAGGACGGCACGCTGAGCGACGAGGCGGCGAGCAGCGTGGTCAAGGACGTCCTGGGCGGCTCGGTCAGTCCGCCGGAGCAGGGCGCGGCGGTGCGTGTGGGGGTCAAGAACGCCTCCGGCGACGAGGACGCCGGCGGCGCCGCGCGGATCGTCCTGATCAACGGCGGCTACTCGTTCATCGACGGCGGCAAGGCGGAATCCGAACCGTCCTCGCAGGTCATCTACGGTGACGAGGGTCAGAAGGGGAAGGCCGAGGAGGTCGCGAAGACCCTGGGCCTGCCGGCCGGCTCGGTCGAGAAGGGCACCGTCCCGGCGAACGCCGATGTCGCGGTCGTCCTGGGGCAGGACTACAAGGCCAAGTAATGGTTTGCCGGGCTGTCGGCGGTACGTGAGACCCTTGGGGTGTTCTGGACCGCCGACGAAAGCTTGCATGTGACCGCCACCGACCGCTCCATCGAGCTCGTGACCGCTGCCGCCCAGGCAGCCGCCGACCGGCTCGCGCACGACATCATCGCGTACGACGTCAGCGACGTGCTGTCGATCACCGACGCCTTCCTGCTCGCCTCCGCGCCCAACGACCGCCAGGTCAAGTCGATCGTCGACGAGATCGAGGAGCGGCTGAACAAGGACCTGGGGGCCAAGCCGGTACGCCGCGAGGGCGACCGGGACGCCCGCTGGATCCTGCTGGACTACGTCGACATCGTCGTCCACGTCCAGCACAGCGAGGAGCGGGTCTTCTACGCCCTGGAGCGGCTGTGGAAGGACTGCCCCGAGCTGCCCCTGCCCGAGGACGCCCTGAAGACCCGCGGCAAGGCCGAGGAGCACGCCAGGCTGACCGGCGCCGACGAGTCGGCCGGCTCGGACGGTGAGCTGAGCTGAGCGGCACCGCGGGCGGCACGGGCCGCCGGATCGTTCTCTGGCGTCACGGCCAGACCTCGTGGAACCTGGAGCGCCGTTTCCAGGGGTCCACGGACATCGACCTGACCGAGACCGGCGTCGCCCAGGCGCGCCGGGCCGCCCGGCTGCTGGCCGCTCTGAAGCCGGACGCGATCATCGCGTCCGACCTCAAGCGGGCAGCGGCCACCGCCGCGGAGCTGGCCGCCATCACCGGCCACGCGGTCAGCCACGACTCCGCGCTCCGCGAGACCTACGCGGGCGCCTGGCAGGGACTGACCCACGAGGAGATCGTCGGGCGGTACGGCGACCAGTACGCCGCGTGGAAGCGCGGCGAGCCGGTGCGCCGCGGCGGTGGCGAGCTGGAGACCGAGGTCGCCGACCGGGCCGCCCCCGTGGTGCTGGCACACGCCGACAAGCTGCCGGACGGCGGCACCCTCGTCGTCGTCAGCCACGGCGGCACCATCCGCACCACCATCGGACGGCTGCTGGGCCTGGAGGCCCACCACTGGGAGGGGCTGGGCGGCCTCACCAACTGCTGCTGGTCGGTCCTGGGCGAGGGCGCGCGGGGCTGGCGCCTGCTGGAGCACAACGCCGGCACCCTGCCCGAGCCGGTCCTCGGCGACGACGCCTGAACCGGATTTCACTTTCTGGCAGGTCGCAGGCTAAAGTTCTTCTTGTTCGCAGCGCGGAGCGCAAAGAACACGAGGGGCTATAGCTCAGTTGGTAGAGCGCCTGCATGGCATGCAGGAGGTCAGGAGTTCAATTCTCCTTAGCTCCACAATCACCGGATCCCGTCCCCATCAGGGGGCGGGATTTCGCGTTGTCCGCCCTTGTCCTCCGCCCGCCCTCCCTCCCGGGCGCTCCCGACCCCCGGCCCGGCGGTGTCCGGGTCCGGGGGCCGCCCTGCCCGGCCGTCCGCGCGCCCGTGTCCGTACTCCTCAGCCCCCCGTCACGCCCCGGCTCTCCGGTCCGTCCGAGGCGCGCAGCTTCTCCAGCGCCAGCCGGCTCTCCTCGTCGCTCGGGGTGTAGACCACGATCCGGCACTCCGGCATTCCGTTGATCGACAGGGACACCGACGTCATCCGGACCTCGCCCACGGCGTCATGCCGGAAGGCCTTCACATGGGGGCCGGGCGGCAGGACGTCCCCGCTCTCCCACAGGGCGGCGAAGTGCGGACTGCGCTCCCGGAGCCGGGCTATGAACGATTCCCACGACGGCTCGCCGACATGGCGTCCGTACGCCCCGCGCAGCTGCGCGACCATCCGGGGCAGCTCGGTCTCCTTGTCGACCAGTGGACAGGCCGGGTCGGGAAGGGTGAAGAGGGTCCACAGCGCGTTGCGCATCGGGAGCTCCGCGCGGCCGGGGCGCTCGAACAGCAGGCGGTACGGGCGGTTGGCGGCGAGGATGTCGTACCGGGTGTTGTAGACCACGGCCGGGCGGGGGTCCAGGGCGTCGATGATGCCCTGGACCTCCGGGCTGACGGCGTCGACGTCCGCCGCCCGGGCGGGGGCGTACGGCACCTCGGCCAGATGGTAGAGATGCTCCCGCTCGGACCGGTCGAGCCGGAGGGTGCGCGCCACGGCGTCCAGGACCTGCGCGGAGGCGTTGATCGGACGGCCCTGCTCCAGCCAGGTGTACCAGGTGATGCCGACCCCGGAGAGCTGGGCGACCTCTTCGCGCCGCAGCCCGGGCGTACGGCGGCGCAGGCCCGGCGCCATGCCGACATCGGCCGGGGTCACACGGGCCCGCCGGCTCCGCAGGAAGGCGGCCAGCTCCGGTCGTCGACGCCGCTGTGCCCGGGGCACCGGTGCGACGTCCCGTACCGGCGACCCGCCCCCGGCCGGTGCCGGTACGGAGCCCGGCGCCGGTGACGCGCTCCGGGCCGACCGGGCAGGTCGGGCAGGTCGCATGGATCCGCTCGGCTGTGTCGCCTCTGTCGGTGCTGCCATCGTCGTCACACCCCCATGGTCGACGGCCCCGCCCGCCGTTGACAGGTACTGCCAGTACCAGCATCGGCGGGCTCTCGTTACCCGTACCCGGTCGTCGGCAGGCTCGATGCCATGACGACGACCACGACAAGTCCCGCACCCAGTAAAGACCCCGGCACCGGCAAGCGGTCCCCGCTGCTCCTCGGCGTGGTGCTGGCCGCCCAGTTCATGGCCTTGCTCGACACCTTCATCGTCAATGTCGCCGCCCCGACGATCCGCAGCGAACTCGACGCCTCCGGCTCCGCGTTGCAGCTGGTGATCGCCGGGTACACGATCGCCTACGCGGTCCTGCTGATCACCGGGGCCCGTCTCGGCGACCTCCTCGGGCACCGGCGGATGTACCTCGCCGGCCTCCTGGTCTTCACCGTCTCCTCGCTCGGCTGCGGCCTGGCCACCGGCACCGGCCCGCTGATCGCCTTCCGGCTGGCGCAGGGAGCCGGAGCGGCACTGCTGATTCCGCAGGTCCTCAGCCTCATCCAGCGCAATTTCGCCGGCGACGCCCGGGCGCGGGCCCTTGGCGCGTACTCCGCGGTGCTCGCCACCGGAGCCGCGGCCGGCCAGGTGGCCGGCGGCGTACTCGTCAGCGCCGACCTGTTCGGCGCGAGCTGGCGCCCGGTCTTCCTGGTGAACGTGCCCATCGGGCTCGTCCTGCTGGTGGTGGGCGCGAGAGTGCTCCCGCGCGACCGTCGCGGCACCACGCAGCGCGGCCGGGGACCCGACCTGCCGGGACTGGTGCTGCTGGCCGCCGCGGTCTCGCTCCTCACCCTGCCGCTGGTCCTGGGCCAGGAGCAGGACTGGCCCCTGTGGACCTGGTTCTCCCTGGCCGCGGCGGTGGTGTTCTTCGCGGGCTTCCGCTCGTACGAGTCGCGGCTCGCCCGTCGCGGCGGAGCACCGCTCGTCGCGCCCCATGTCCTCGGCATCCCCGGCATGGGCCGGGCGGTGGCGCGGATCGCTCTCGTCATGGCGGTCAACGCGGGCTTCCTGTTCGTCATGACCCTGCACGTCCAGGGCGGCCTCGGGTACTCCGCGCTGCGCGCCGGGCTGTCGTTCGCCCCGGTCGCCGTGGTCTTCGGCGTCGTGGGCCTCACCTGGCGGCGCTGGCCGGGGCAGAACCTCCTCGTGACGGGCGGGTTCCTGCTGAGCGCCCTCTCGGCCGTCGCGGTCGGCGGCCTGCTGCGCGACGGCGGTGACCTCGGCCCGTGGGCGTACCTGTCCTTCGCCGTGTTCGGGGCGGGCCTCGCGCTCGGATTCAGCCCCGCGCTGACCGGCGCCCTGGCCACGGTGCGCAAGGAGGACGCCGCCGATGCCAGTGGCCTGCTGGCGACCGTCAGCCAACTCGGTCAGCTGATCGGCGTCGCGACCTTCGGCACACTCTTCCTGAGCCGTCCGATCGCGCTGGGGGCGCGGGCATCCGGTGACGCGCTGTGGGTATGCGCCCTCACGCTGGCTGCCGCATCGGTCCTGGGCGCGTCGGTGGGGCTGCTGCGCCGACGGCGCTGACCGCGCTGCCCGGCCCATGGCAGAATCGGACAGCCGGAGGGGGACGACGGCCCGGACGGGAGGGAACGCGCGATGGCCGCTAGCAGCACCGAGGAGGCCACCGCCCGGCTCGCGGCGGAGCGGATGCGCACCGGCCTCGACTGCCCCTCGTGCGGTTCGTCCCATGTCGCCCAAGTGCTGGGAGACAACGGCGGAGTGTCCTACGTGTGCACTTCCTGCGGCCACAGCTGGAGCTGATCGATGGGTGCACACAGGCGGAAATGCGACTGGTGCGGCAGCGGTACGCCGATCGTCCGCGATATGGATCCGGTCAACCCCGAGTACCAGTACTGGTGCGAGGAATGCGCGCGGGCGCTGATCATAAAGGGCGACCCCATCGAGACGTACCGCGAACTCGAAGGGGAGCCCATCTACGGGCGCCTGCTCGACGAACACTGCACCCTCAAGCGGTTCTACTCGTTCGCCACCGCGTGACGCGTCCGCCACTGCCGTACCGCCGGGACGGCGAATACCGCCAACAGGACCAGTCCCGCGAGCGTGTAGAGCCCTGACAGCAGCATCTGCCCGGCGTTCTGGTGGAGTTCGAGGCGGACCGGTGCGGGGGCGTGCGGCACCCACCACAGCGAGAACGAGGCGAAGACGAGTCCCGCCGCCACCGTCCAGACGGGCCGCGCCCGGGTCGCCAGCAGGATCAGTACGGGTACGCACCACACCCAGTGGTGCGACCACGAGATCGGGCTCACCAGCAGAGCCGTCGTGGCGCACACCACCACCGCCACCGGCCGGTCACCGCGCAGCGCGGCGAGCACCGCCACGGCGAGTCCCGCCGCCCCGACCAGGCCGGCCACGAGCAGCCACCAGATCCCCGGGTCGGTGGTGTGCAGCATCCGGGCCAGCACCCCGCTCAGCGACTGGTTGGCCGTCTCCTCCTTGCGGCCCACCCGACTGGTCTGGAAGATCATCTCAGTCCAGAAGCGGCGCGAGTCGTACGGCAGTACCACGGCGGAGGCCACGGTCACGCCGATGAACACCCCGGTGGCCGTCGCCGCCTGGCGCAGCCACGGGTTCCAGCCCAGCTCACGCGCGCGTGCCACCCCCACGACCAGCAGCAGGACGACGAAGAGTCCGGGCGTCAGCTTCACCGCGGTGGCCAGACCGATGCCCACCCCCGCCCACCGGTTGCCGTCCCGACGTGTCAGATCCCACAGAACCGCCACCGCGATGAGCAGGTTGATCTGCCCGTACCGCAGGGTCGTCCACACCGGCTCGCACCAGACGAGGAGCGCGGCCGCGTAGAGCGCCGCCGCCGGCCGGTCGCGGCCCACCAGGCGCAACGAGAGATGCACCAGCGCGAGCAGGAGGAGCAGATTTCCCGCCGTCGCGAGGGTGCGCATCTCCGGAACACCGAGCAGCGTCAGTGGCGTGAACAGCAGCGCGGCGAAGGGCGGGTACGTCGTGGGCAGGTTGGCGGATGTGGCGCGCATCGCGTACAGGTCGCCACCGGCCAGCACGGTCTCGCCCTCGGCCCGGTAGACGGAGAGGTCCAGCATCGTGACATGGGCGGCGCGCTGCGCCACCCAGAACGCCACAAAGGACAGCAAACAGGCCGCCATGGCGGCGAGGGGCAGACTGCGGAGGCGGGTCTGCACGTTCATGGTCACGGTCACGAGGGGCGACGCTACCGGCCAGAGCCTTGCGGACCGTAAACGATTTGGTGAATCACCGGGGGGACCGTGTAATGTTCTCTGTGTCGCCGCGAGGGAAACCCGAGAGGGAAACCGGACGGGGCGGCACACCGCAAGGGGCTATAGCTCAGTTGGTAGAGCGCCTGCATGGCATGCAGGAGGTCAGGAGTTCAATTCTCCTTAGCTCCACAGAATGCGGAAAGCGGGCCATCCGATCGGATGGCCCGCTTTCCCGTTTCCGGTCAACTCCGGCCGCTGCCCAGGGCCTTGCGGTTGGCGCTCGGCAGGGCGGGGCGCTCCTGGGGAGCCCGCTCCAGGCGCAGGGCCAGTTCGGGGCAGCGGCGGATGGCCAGCTGCGCGCGGTCCCTCAAGTGCGTGGGCACGGAAGCGTCCGCCAGAACGGGGTAACCGTCCCGGCCCATCCGGATCAGCTCGGGCACGATGTCGGCGCACAGCCCGTGGCCCTTGCAGAGCGTCCAGTCCACGGCCAGCTTCTCGCCGGTCGGGATCGATTCCTCGGCGTCCTGGTACCCGGGGGCGGGCAACGGCAGCACCCCGGTCGTAGGACGGCCGCAGCCGCCGTGCAGGACGTGTGCCGCCAGATCGTCGGTGAACGCGGACAGCGTCGAATTGAAGAAGCGGACGGATCCGTCCGGGTGCTTGCACACACCTCGGCCCTTGACGGCCTGGGTGACCTCCCGCAGCGCCTCCAGCGCGGCCGGCCCCCCGCCGTTCAGCACGTCGGACAGACCGCCCGCGGCGGCGGGCAGGCCCAGCCTGCAGGGACCGCACTGCCCGGCCGTCTCGGCGGCCAGCCAGTTCGCCACCCGCTGGGCCTCGCCCAGCGGGCAGGTCTCCGGGCCGATCGGCAGGATGGCCCCCGCCCCCAGGGCGCCACCGACGGCCTTCAGGGACGCCTGCGAGATGACGGCGTTGTCCACGGCCACCGAGTCGATCCACTCGCCGTGGTACCCGCCGGTCAGCACGCCCTGCGGCTGTGACGGGGCCCCGGCCAGCTGGAGGACGTAGCGCAGGGGGACGCCCGTCGGCACCTCCACCACCATGGGCCGGGCGACCGCCCCGGAGATCGTCAGCATCACCGTGCCGGGCTCGCTGTCCAGGCCGCTGTTGGCGTAGCGGCGGGCACCGACACGGGCGGCGACGGCGAGCTGTGCGTACGTCTCGGCGTTCGAGAGCAGCGTCGGCGCGCCGCCCACTCCGGACTCCGCGGCCCGCTCGCGCTTGCCCGGGGGGATCGAGGGGCCACCGTTCGCCGCGCGGATCACCGATGACGCCTCACCGGAGACCATGCGCTCGGGTGTGCGGACCACACGCGCGCGCAGTTGCTGTCCGCGCCGGTCCGACAGGCCCCGCTCGGCGAGGGCGGCCCGGATGGAGATCTCCGTGGAGTTGCGGGTCACGGCCACGATCAGGGTGCGGGCGCCGAGTGCCTCGGCGGCCAGCAGGGCGCCGTCCAGGATGAGGTGCGGCGCACGGTTGAGCAGGACGGTGTCCTTGCGGCAGGGGGGCTCGCCCTCGCTGCCGTTGACGACGACCACCGGCCGCACCCCGCGCCGGATGGCCGCGTTGGCGACCGCGCGCAGCTTCCTGCCGAAGGGGAAGCCGGCGCCGCCCCGGCCCCGCAGCGATATGTCGTCGGCGAGCTTGGCCAGCCGCTCGCCGCCCATGGGTTCGAGCGGCCCGTGCACCTTGAGGTGCATGGGCAGGTCCAGCCGCTCGACGAGGTCGAACCCCTGGGTGAGCTGGGGGAGGCCGACGACACGTACTTCGGGGACGTCGGGGAGCGGGGCGTTCACGGGCGGTCTCCTGCGGGTGCGGTCCAGGGCTCGCCGGCCGGTGGGTAGGCGAAGGTGCCTGCGGGCGGCTCGGCGGCGGGATCGGCGGGGTTGTAGGCGGGATCGGTGGGGCTGTAGCCGTCGCGACCGAAGGCGTCGGACCCGTACGAGGAGGGCGCGGGGGACTGGGCGGGCGGCGGCGGTGAGGGAGTGGGCCAGTATCCGGGCCTCGTCGTCGGCTCGTCCTGGATGACGGGCAGCTCCTCCGTCATGGGCACGCGCTCGGCGAACGGTATGTCACCGGGCGGGTTGCCGGTGGTGCCCCGGGAGACGGCACGATACCCGGCCGAGATGCCCGCGCCCGCCGTCGCGGCCGGGCCGGCGGGCTCGTACCGGGCCGGATCGGGTGGCTCGTACGAGACCGGAGCGGCCGGTTCGAACGAGGGCTCGTCCGCCGGTTCGTAGAACGGGGAGGGCGCGGACAGCGTACGGGGCTGGTCGCGCGGCAGGCCGGGCGGAAGGTCCGGGAATTCACGCGGGGCGGCAGCGGCACCGGGCTCACGACGGAGCTCCTGGTCGAAGGGGCGCGGGGCGGGCTCGCGCCGGAGCTCCTCGAAGGGAAGCCGGCCGGGTGCGTCCGCCGCGCCGGGGAGCGGCGAGACCGACATGTCCCGCCGGGAGCGCGCGGGCTCCGGGACCTCGGCGCCCGGGCCGATCAGCGTCAGCACGCGGTCGGCGAGGCGGCGCTGGACCGGGCGCGGCAGCATCCGTGCGGCCAGGACCGCGGCGACCCCGGTGAGCGAGAGGCAGTACATGGTGGTCACCCACGTCGCCGCGGGACGTCCGGCGTAGAGCCCGTGCACCAGCGCCGAGCACCAGGCCGGGTAGGCCAGCATGTGCAGCGCCCGCCAGCGGCCGGCGATGCTGCCGCGGCCGGCCAGGGAGCTGCGCAGTACGCCGGTGGAGGCAGCGACCACCATCAGCAAGCCCGCCAGTGCTCCGAAGCCGATCAGACCGGACGTACCGGTGACGCCGAGACCGAACGGGATCAGCGCGCCGATCAGCTCCACATGCCCGAGCGACACCTTGACGGTCGCGTGCAGGAGGAGGAAGCCGAGGGAGGAGACGGCGGTCGTCCGGTGGATGGCCTGGGCGAGCAGGCGGTGGCGGGCGGAGAGCAGCAAGCGGTCGGTGGCTATCAGCCCCCAGGCGACGGAAGCGGTGAGCGACACGAGGGACAGGACGCCGGAGGCGAAGTCGAGGGCGGCCCGGAAACTGTCGCTTCCGAATACCGCGAGCAGGGGTATGAGCAACAGAGCGGCCACGAACAGCCCGCCCTGGGCCGGCCGGCTCATGGCGGCCCCCAGCGCGGGCGATGAGCGGATCTTGCGATGAGGGTTCATGGGGGGCGACTCCAGTGGTGCGGAAAAGAGGTCCCGTTGCCGCATGCTAAGTCGAGGCATACCAACCGGTACGAGGTTTGAGCGTTTCCTACTCGGAACCGTCCACAACTGACTTTGGGGTTGCCCCGGATAAGGGTGATACGCGGAGTAACCCTTGGGCCTGAGCCTGTCATCGGAGGCTCGCCCGCTGTGACGGAGTCGCCTCCCGGTTCGGCGGGACGAGGGGCCGGCCCCGGGGTGCCTCGTTGCCGGAGGGCCGGATCCCGGGGCCGCGGACGGTCCGGCCGGTGGTACGGCGATGCGGCCCGCGCGGGCCCTGCGGTACCCTGACGCCATGCGTGCCGTACGCCTTCTGCTTAGCGAGCCGCGCTGATCAGTCCCGACGGATGGAAGATCCGGTCGGATTCGGCGCGGCGTCCCCTCCTGTGCGAGGGGATTTTTCATTTCGCCACACCCGGCAGCCGGCGGCTGGCAGAGACGATCGATGGAGCTTCAAGGATCATGAGCGAGACGAATTCCGCTGCCGAGGCAGCGGCCCCGCATCGTTACACGGCGGCCATGGCGGCCGACATCGAGGCACGCTGGCAGGACTTCTGGGACGCCGAGGGCACCTACGAGGCGCCCAACCCGAGCGGGGACCTGGCCGGTGACCCGGCCGTCGTCGCCCGGCCCAAGAAGTTCATCATGGACATGTTCCCGTACCCGTCCGGCGCCGGCCTGCACGTCGGCCACCCCCTCGGGTACATCGCCACCGACGTCTTCGCCCGCCACCAGCGCATGACCGGGCACAACGTGCTGCACACGCTGGGCTTCGACGCCTTCGGCCTGCCGGCGGAGCAGTACGCCGTGCAGACCGGCACGCACCCGCGCGTGTCGACCGAGGCGAACATCGCCAACATGAAGACGCAGCTGCGCCGCCTGGGCCTGGGCCACGACAAGCGCCGGTCGTTCGCCACGATCGACCCGGACTACTACAAGTGGACCCAGTGGATCTTCCTGCAGATCTTCAACTCCTGGTACGACGAGGAGGCCGGCAGGGCCCGCCCGATCGCCGACCTGGTCGCGCAGTTCGAGAGCGGCGAGCGGACCGTTCCCGGCTCCACGCGCGCGTGGAGCGAGCTGACCGCCAACGAGCGCGCCGACCTGCTGGGCGAGTACCGGCTGGCGTACGCCTCCGACGCGCCGGTCAACTGGTGCCCGGGGCTGGGCACCGTACTGGCCAATGAAGAGGTGACGGCCGACGGCCGCTCCGAGCGCGGCAACTTCCCGGTCTTCAAGGCGAAGCTGCGCCAGTGGAACATGCGCATCACCGCCTACGCGGACCGTCTGCTGGACGACCTGGACGCGCTGGACTGGCCCGACGCCATCAAGCTGCAGCAGCGCAACTGGATCGGCCGCTCCGAGGGCGCCCGCGTCGACTTCGCGGTCGGCGACGAGGCGATCACGGTCTTCACCACCCGCCAGGACACCCTGTTCGGCGCGACCTACATGGTGCTGGCGCCCGAGCACGAGCTGGTCGAGAAGATCGTTCCGGCGGCGTGGCCCGCGGGCACCCACGAGGTGTGGACGGGCGGGCACGCCACGCCGTCCGAGGCGGTCGACGCGTACCGCAAGCAGGCCGCCTCCAAGTCCGACGTCGAGCGGCAGGCCGAGGCCAAGGACAAGACCGGTGTCTTCACCGGCGCGTACGCCGTGAACCCGGTCAGCGGCGACCAGGTGCCGGTCTTCATCGCGGACTACGTGCTGATGGGTTACGGCACCGGCGCGATCATGGCCGTCCCGGCACACGACAGCCGTGACTTCGCCTTCGCGCGCGCCTTCGAACTGCCGATGCGCTGCGTCGTCGAGCCCTCGGACGAGCGCGGTACGGACCCCTCCACCTGGGAAGACGCCTTCGCCTCGTACGACGCGAAGCTGGTCAACTCGGCCAACGACGAGATCTCGCTGGACGGCCTGGGCGTCGTCGACGGCAAGGCCAAGATCACCGAATGGCTGCAGGCACGGGGCATCGGCGAGGGCACCGTCAACTTCCGGCTGCGCGACTGGCTGTTCAGCCGCCAGCGGTACTGGGGCGAGCCCTTCCCGATCGTCTACGACGAGGACGGCGTCGCGCACCCGCTGCCCGAGTCCATGCTGCCGCTGGAGCTGCCGGAGGTCGACGACTACTCGCCGCGCACCTTCGACCCGGACGACGCCGACACCCAGCCCGAGACCCCGCTCTCGCGCAACGAGGACTGGGTCAACGTGACCCTGGACCTGGGCGACGGACCCAAGCGGTACCGGCGCGAGACCAACACCATGCCGAACTGGGCCGGTTCGTGCTGGTACGAGCTGCGCTACCTGGACCCGCACAACGGCGAGAAGCTGGTCGACCCGGCGATCGAGCAGTACTGGATGGGGCCGCGCGAGGGGCAGCCGACCGGCGGCGTCGACCTGTACGTGGGCGGTGCCGAGCATGCCGTCCTGCACCTGCTGTACGCGCGCTTCTGGTCCAAGGTGCTCTTCGACCTGGGACACGTCTCGTCCGCCGAGCCGTTCCACAAGCTGTACAACCAGGGCATGATCCAGGCGTTCGTCTACCGCGACTCCCGCGGCATCGCGGTGCCCGCCGCCGAGGTCGAGGAGCGCGACGGCGGCTTCTGGTACCAGGGCGAGAAGGTCAGCCGCGTCCTGGGCAAGATGGGCAAGTCCCTGAAGAACGCCGTCACCCCGGACGAGATCTGCGCCGAGTACGGTGCCGACACCCTGCGCCTGTACGAGATGGCCATGGGCCCCCTGGACGTCTCCCGGCCGTGGGACACACGCGCGGTGGTCGGCCAGTACCGGCTGCTGCAGCGGCTGTGGCGCAACATCGTCGACGAGTCGACGGGTGAGGTCACCGTCGTCGACTCCGAGCCCGACGAGGACACCCTGCGCGCACTGCACAAGGCGATCGACGGCGTCTCGCAGGACATGGCCGCCATGCGCTTCAACACCGCGATTGCCAAGGTCACCGAGGTGAACAACCACCTGACCAAGACCGGCGCCCCGGTGTCGCGGCAGGTCGCCGAGAAGCTGGTCCTGCTGGTCGCGCCGCTGGCTCCGCACATCGCCGAGGAGCTGTGGCGCAAGCTGGGGCACACCACCTCCGTGGTGCACCAGGACTTCCCGGTGGCCGACCCGGCGTACGTGGTCGACGAGACCGTGACCTGCGTGGTGCAGATCAAGGGCAAGGTCAAGGCGCGCCTGGAGGTCTCGCCGTCCATCACGGACGCCGAGCTGGAGGCGCTGGCCCTGGCCGACCCGGCGGTCGTCGCCGCGCTCGGCGGCGCGGGCATCCGCAAGGTGATCGCGCGGGCGCCGAAGCTGGTGAACATCGTCCCGGCGTAACACCTGGGTGTTCTCCCCTAAGGGCAGGTTGGGGGTTCCGATGGAACCCTCGGCCTGCCCGTTCCGTTTACGGTGGAGGGACCGACGCCGATTCCGAACGGCATTGGCACCGACATCGAGGGGACTTCATGGAAGCCGCCGTCCTGATCCTGGCGCTGCTCTTCGTCGCCTTCGTGGCGCTGGGCGTCTACGTGAGCGTGAAGGTGATCGGGGCCGCCAAGCGCGGGGTCGACCGTACGATCACGCAGGCGCGGCGGACGGTGGAGGACACCACCCTGCGCGCCAAGAGCTTCGGGCCGGGGGGTGTGGCGTCGGAGCTGGCGCAGCTGCGGCTGTCGCTGCGCACCTCGATGCGGGCAACCCAGGACGCCTTGCAGGCCGGTGCGGCGGAGGACGCCTCGCTCAGGGAATCGCTCGACCTGTTCGGCCGTTTGAGCGCCCACGGGCAGGAGCTCGACGAGGAACTGCGGCGTCTGGAGCGGGAACCCGACCGGGCGAAGGTCGCCGGCCGGCTCGGGGAGCTGCGGGAGCGTACGGAGAGGATCACGCACTCGGCGGATTCGCTGCGCTGGGCCGCCCGGGACCGGGCCCAGAAGTTCGCCCAGGACGATCTGGACGCGCTGAGCGCGCAGATCGACATGGAGGCGGGAGCGCTGCGGCACTGGTCCGTCCGCGAGCAGGACGGCCTCTCGTGGCAGGACGCGACGCCGCAGCAGGCCGCGGGCGCGGGCGCGGGTACGGGTACGGGTACGGCCGAGGGTCCCGGTGCCGCCGGCGGTGCGGGGGAGGGCGCGACCGAAACGCCGGCGATCACGGCGCGCGATCCCCGGCAGCAGAACGTCTACTCCTGGCAGAAGTCGCCCCGTCCCGAAACCACGAACTGACCCGGATCGATCGCTGGGCGGGGGCGGGCTGCCCTCCGGCGCCGCCTGCGGGTAACCTCCCGGTCATGTCCCGCCATGTCGCGATCGTCACCGATTCAACGGCCTACCTGCCGCCGCAGACGATGGCTCGGCACGGCATCACCGCGGTGCCGCTGACCGTCGTGCTGGGCGACCGGGCCCTTGAGGAGGGCACCGAGATCTCGGCCCGCTCACTCGCCCAAGCCCTGCAGAAGCGCCGTTCGGTGACCACCTCCAGGCCCGGCCCCGAAACCTTCGCGGCGGCCTACCGCGCGGCGGCCGACGCCGGTGCGAGCGGGATCGTCTCGCTGCATTTGTCGGCCGAGTTCTCCGGGACGTACGACGCGGCCGTGGTGGCCGCGAAGGAAGCGCCGGTGCCGGTGCGGGTGGTCGACACCGGGATGGTCGCGATGGCCCTGGGCTTCTGCGCGGTGGCGGCGGCCGAGGTGGCGCAGGCCGACGGTTCGCTGGACGAGGCCGTTGCGGCGGCGGAGAAGCGGGCCGCCGGGACCTTCGCGTACTTCTACGTCGACACGCTGGACTACCTGCGCCGGGGCGGCCGCATCGGCGCGGCGCAGGCCCTGCTGGGCTCGGCGCTCGCGGTGAAGCCGCTGCTGGAACTGGAGGGCGGCCGGATCGAGCTGTGCGAGAAGGTGCGCACGGCGTCGAAGGCGATCGCCAGGCTGGAGGAGCTCGCCGCCGAGCGGGCGGGTGCCGGCCGGGTCGACATCGCCGTGCACCACCTGTCGGCGCCCGAGCGGGCCGCCGCGCTCGCGGACCGGCTGCGCGACCGGGTCCCCGGCCTCGCCGACCTGCATGTCAGCGAGGTCGGAGCGGTGATCGGGGCGCACACCGGGCCGGGCCTGCTGGGGGTCGTGGTCTCACCGCGATGAGCCGCGGTGTCACCCGCCGGGGTGATGGGGTTTTCCACAACTGGGTGGTTTTCCACGGGTTCTGAGGCTGCTCGGCGGGTTAGGGCGCGGATGTCTACCGTGCTGTGGCATGACTACTCGAACACGTTCCGTGACGATCGTGAGCTCGCCGGGGCCGTCGCTGTCGTCGCTGCTGGTGGCGTCGCCGCTATGGGCGGGGTCCTCACCGCCGGTGGGGGCGGTGCGGTCCTGGGGGCCGGGGCCGTCGCTGCCGACGGGGACACCGCCGGCTGCCGGGCCGTCGTTGCCGGTCGAATCGCCGTCGGCGGTCGGGTCTCCACCGCCGGTGAGGCCGGAGAGGGCGGCGCTCTCGGCCCGGCCGGCGAGGTCGTCCGCGACCAGTGGACCGGGGCGGGCCCGGGGTTCCGACGGGCGCGCCGCTCGCCCTGCCGGCGGCCGCTCGCGCGGTCGCGTCCGGCGCCGGCGGTACGGGGAAGCGACTGCCGGGACAGGGGCGACCACGGTGCCGTCGAGGGGCCGTGCCGACGCGTTGTTCCCAGGGCGCGGGCACGGGTGGCACCCGTCGCACGGGTCTCCGTCGGGGTCGGGGGCGGGGTCGGGGGCGGGGTCGGGGTTGGGGCCGGGGCGGCCTCCGCACGCGGATCGCCTTCCCCTGGGAGTTCCCCGGGGAGCAGCCGCCGGGGGAGATCCTTCCGGAGCCGGGCGGGCCGCTCCTGCGGGAGAGGGTGCCGGCCTTCCGCCACCGCCTCCTCCGGGCGCCGGAACCTCCTCGCTGTCCGTCCCTTCCCCGCGGGAGGCGCCCTCCGCGCCCTCGGGGGTCGGGCCCTTCGCGTCCTCCGCGTCCTCCGAGGAGTCCGCGGTGGTGTCGGTGCCCGGAGGGGCCCTCGGGCGGGCCGAGCGCGGGCGGCTCGCGCTGACGGAGCGGTTGCCGATCTGGGCGCAGTCGCGGTGCGGCCTCGAACCCCGGACGCTGGCCGCGTTGGCCGTCGTCCTGATCGTGGCCGCCGTGTTCGCCGGACGGTACTTCTGGGCGGGCGTACCCGAAGCCGTCCGGCCGCCCGATCTGGTGCGGGAAGCGGCACCGGCGTCCTCCGCCGCCCCCGGTGCTCCCGCGCCCGCGCGAGGAGCCGGAGCGGCCGGTCCGTCGGCGGGGCCGCCCGTCGTGGTCGACGTGAGCGGCAAGGTGCGCAGGCCGGGGGTGCTCCGGTTGCCCGCCGGGTCCCGGGTCGCCGACGCCCTGCGCGCGGCGGGCGGTGCCCGGCCGGGCGCGGACCTCACCGCACTCAACCGGGCCCGGGTGCTGATGGACGGGGAGCAGGTGGTGGTGGGCCTGCCGGCCCCGGCGGGGACGGCAGGCGCGGGACCAACGGGGGCGGGCGCGACCGCGGGACCGGTCAGCCTCAGCACGGCCACCGTGGAGCAGCTCGACACGCTGCCCGGCGTCGGGCCCGTCCTCGCGCGGCACATCGTCGACCACCGCGTCCGGCACGGGGGGTTCCGTTCCGTCGACGAGCTCCGTCAGGTCAACGGCATCGGTGACCGCCGGTTCGCGGACCTCCGGCCCCTGGTACGGCCATGAGCCGCGCGGCGGTCCACGCCGCCTCCGGTCATCGGTTGGGCGCCGCCGACCCGCGCCAGGACGGCCCCGCCGACCTGCGCCTGGTCGGGCCCGCTCTGGCCGCCTGGGGAGCGGCGGCGCTCGCGCTGGGCGCACCGGCGCCGTGGACGGCGGCAGCGGTGGCCCTGGGTGCGCTGACGGCCGCCGTGCTGCTGAGAGCGGCCATGGGGAGCGGCGCCCCGCGCGTTCTCCGCCGCCCGCGTGATCGGGATCATAGGGGTGGCGACCGACGGGGTGTCGGGGACGGCGACCACCTGCCGTCGTCCGCTCGCCCGAGGCTGATCACCCGGCGCGGCAATCTGACGGCGGCCGCCGCGGTGGTGCTGTGCGCCGCGGCCGGTGCGGCCTCGGCGGGGTTCCACGGGGCGGATCTGCGGCGGGGACCGCTGCCGGGGCTGGCGCGGGAGTACGCGAGAGTCACCGTCGAACTGACCGTCACCTCCGATCCGAGGCCGGTCAGGCCCCGTGTGCTCGGCAACCGCGTGGCCCCCGGCTTCCTCGTCGTGAACGCCGATGTCACGCGCGTGACGACCGCGGACCGAGCGGTCACCCGGGTCCGCACGCCGGTCCTGGTGATCGTGCCGGCGGGCGAGGCGTGGCAGCGGCTCCTGCCTTCCACCCGGCTGAGGCTCGACGGGAGGCTGGCCCCGCCGCAGCGCACGGGGGATCCGTTCGCCGCCGTGCTGCGCGCGGGAGCGGGACCGCCGCGGCTCACGGGGCCCCCGACGGCCCTCCAGCGCCTTGCCGGAGGGCTGCGCGCGGGGCTGCGGGCCGCCACCGACGGCCTCGCGCCGGATGCCCGAGCGCTGCTGCCCGGTCTGGTCGTGGGGGACACCTCGCGCATTCCGTCCGACCTGCACGACGCCTTCGAAGCGACCGATCTGTCGCACCTCCTCGCCGTGTCCGGAAGCAACCTCACCATCGTCCTGCTGCTCCTCATCGGCTCGCCCGGTACCGCGTCGAAGGCCGAACGGGGCGGGCTCGCGCCGCGGCTGGGCATCCCGTTGCGCGCGACCGCGCTGGTCGGCGGGGCGCTCACGCTCGCCTTCGTCCTGGTCTGCAGACCCGACCCGAGCGTTCTGCGGGCCGCCGCCTGCGGGCTGATCACCCTGCTCGCCATCGGCACCGGGCGGCGCAGGTCGCTGATTCCCGCGCTGGCGGGCGCCGTGCTGCTGCTGGTGCTGTACGACCCGTGGCTGGCCCGCAGTTACGGTTTCCTGCTCTCGGTGCTGGCCACCGGAGCCCTGCTCACGATCGCCCCGCGCTGGGGCGTGGCGCTGCGGCGACGAGGAGTGCCGTCGCGGCTCGCCGAGGCCCTGGCGGCGACGGCGGCCGCCCAGGCCGTCTGCGCCCCTGTGGTGGCGGTCTTCGCCGCCAGGGTCAGCCTGGTGGCCGTCCCCTGCAATCTGGTCGCCGAGCTGGCCGTGGCCCCGGCCACCGTGCTGGGGTTCACGGCACTCGCCACCGCCCCGGTCGCCCTGCCCGTGGCCCGGCTGCTGGCCGAGTGCGCGGGCTGGCCGGCCGGGTGGATCGCGTCCGTCGCACGTGCCGGGGCCGCGCTTCCGGGGGCGGAGACGGTCTGGCCGGGCGGCTGGCTGGGCGGGGCGCTGCTCGCCGCCGCGACCGTGCTGGTCGTGCTGCTGATCCGGCGGCTCCCGGGCCGCCCGTGGGCGGCCGCCGTCTGTGCCGTGCTCCTGCTGCTCGCGGTGGTGCGCCCGGCGCCGCTCACCAGGCTCGTCACCGGTTGGCCGCCCCCGGGCTGGGTGTTCGCGATGTGCGACGTGGGCCAGGGCGATGCGACGGTGCTCGCGGCGGGGGAGGGCACGGCGGTGGTGGTGGACGCGGGGCCCGATCCGGAACCGGTGGACCGGTGCCTGAGAGACCTGGGCGTCCGCCGGGTACCGCTCGTGGTGCTCACGCACTTCCACGCCGACCACGTCGCCGGGCTGCCGGGAGTACTGCGCGGCCGCGCGGTCGGGGCGATCCAGACCACGGGCCTTCAGGATCCGCCGGACCAGGCCGCGTTCGTGCGCAGGACCGCCGCGGAGTCGGGGGTACCGGTCATCGGAGCGGGAGCGGGCGAGCGACGCCGCGTCGGGCCGCTCGACTGGCGGGTGCTGTGGCCCGACGAGTCAACGGGCCGGGCGCTTGGGCCCGTGGAGCCGAACGACGCCAGCGTCACGCTGCTCGTCCGCACCGGTGGCGTGAGTCTGCTGCTCCTCGGCGACCTGGAGCCACCGGCCCAGCAGGGCCTCGTACACCGGCACCCCGGCCTGCCTCCGGTGGACGTCCTCAAGGTCGCCCATCACGGCTCCGGCCACCAGGACACGGGTCTGATGAACAGGGTCAGGCCCCGGCTCGCCCTGGTGTCGGCCGGCCGGGACAACCCGTACGGCCACCCCTCGCCGCGCACGGTGGACGCCCTGCGGGCCGCGGGAGCGGTGGTCCTGCGCACCGACACGGACGGTGCCATCGCGGTGACCGGCGCGGGGAGGGAACTGCGGGCCGTCGCGAGGGGCCCGTGACCCGCCGCGGCGGACGGACCGGCCGACGCGGAGGAGGTGACACGCGCGGACCCGTCACGGTCGGCCGTGGGTGCCCGCAGCGGCCGGCCGCGGGCCCTGGGACGGATGACTGTCGGAGCGTGTGAAGAATGGTCCCGTGAACGATGTGAGACACGTGCTGGTGCTGCCCGACCGGGACGCGGCGGAGGAGCTCGCCGAATCGCTCGGCGACCGCTTCGGCGTCACCGAGGAGCCCCAGCTGGTACGGGACGCCCTGGCCGGTGAGGACGACGCCGAGGACGCGCAGTGGCTCGTGGTCGTCGAGGACCCGGAGGGCCGGCTGACCGCCGCCGACCTGGACGCCTTCGCCGCCGAGTGGGACGGCTGGCGGGAGGAGCCGTAAGGCCGGGCTGCGCCGGAAGCGGGGTGTCGGTGGCCCGTGCGATCCTGGTTCGCGATGGCCACCAGAAAGAACGCGACCGACGATCTGCTCGCCCCTGTCACGCTCGCCGTGGGTCAGGAGGATCTCCTTCTCGACCGTGCGGTGCAGCAGGTGGTGGCGGCCGCCCGCGCCGCCGACGCCGACACGGACGTCCGGGACCTGACCTCCGACCAGTTGCAGCCGGGTACCCTCGCCGAGCTGACGAGCCCCTCGCTCTTCGCCGAGCGCAAGGTCCTGATCGTGCGGAACGCCCACGACCTCTCCGCGGACACGATCAAGGACGTCAAGGCGTTCCTGGGCGCGCCCATCGAGGAGATCAGCCTGGTCCTGCTCCACGCCGGCGGCGCCAAGGGCAAGGGACTGCTCGACGCGGCCCGCAAGGCCGGGGCGCGGGAGGTCGCCTGTCCGAAGACGACGAAGCCGGCGGAGCGGCTGACCTTCGTGCGCGGTGAGTTCCGCGCGCTGGGCAGGTCGGCGACGCCGGAGGCGTGCCAGGCGCTCGTCGACGCGATCGGCAGCGATCTGCGGGAGCTGGCGTCCGCGGTGTCGCAGCTCACCGCCGACGTGGAGGGCACGATCGACGAGGCGGTCGTGGGGCGGTACTACACGGGCCGCGCCGAAGCCTCCAGCTTCAATGTCGCCGACCGGGCGGTGGAGGGACGCGCCGCCGAGGCCCTCGAAGCGCTGCGCTGGTCGCTGTCGACGGGGGTCGCACCCGTGCTGATCACCAGTGCGCTGGCCCAGGGCGTCCGGGCGATCGGCAAGCTCTCCTCCGCGCGGGGCGGCCGCCCCGCCGATCTCGCCCGCGAGCTCGGCATGCCGCCCTGGAAGATCGACCGTGTGCGGCAGCAGATGCGCGGCTGGACCCCGAACGGTGTGTCCGTGGCCCTCCGCGCGATCGCGGAGGCGGACGCGGGAGTCAAGGGTGGCGGCGACGACCCCGAGTACGCGCTGGAGAAGGCGGTCGTCGCGATCGCCCGAGCGGCCCGCTCCGGCCGCTGACCGTCCCCGCCCGAGCGGCCCGGCAGAGCCCGGGCGACCGGTCGCCCGGGCCGGCCGTGGCGCTTCTGGACACGCGTGCTCCCCGGGCACCTGACGGTCCGGCTCGCGACCCGGGCCCACCCCGGCTCGCGACCCGGGCCCGTCCCGGCTCGTACCCCCGTCGCCCGGCCGTCCGGCTTCGCCCCCGGGCCGTACCAGCCGGGCCCGTACCCCCAGCCCTCGGGCACACATGGGCCCCCGGCTCCCCAGCCCCCAGCCCCCAGCCTTCGGGCTCACCCCGGGCCCAGCCCCCAGCCCCTCAGGAACACACCGGGGGCCCGGGCCCCCCGCAGCACCGCCCCTCGGGCGCGCGGCGTGGTACGCCGAAGGCCCCGGTTCCCGTCCTGGGGAAGGACGGGAACCGGGGCCTTCGGGTGAAGACTTTGGTCTCGCACCCGCGTGGCGAACGCAGGCCGCGTGCGAGTCCGGGGTGCCGGTCAGGAGCGGAAGAGAGGGCCCGCTGAATCCGTTCCGGCGATCAAATCAAGAGCGTGCTCAGCCCTGGAGGGCAGCGACCTTGGTCGCCAGCGCCGACTTCTTGTTGGCGGCGGCGTTCTTGTGGATGACACCCTTCGAGACAGCCTTGTCGAGCTTGCGGGACGCCTCGCGAGCGGCCACGGTGGCCTTCTCGATGTCACCCGCGGCAGCAGCCTCACGGGCCTTGCGGATCGCGGTCTTGAGCGACGACTTGACGGCCTTGTTGCGCAGGCGCGCCTTCTCGTTCGTCTTGTTCCGCTTGATCTGGGACTTGATGTTCGCCACGAAAGAGCCTTTTCAGGTTCGTAAGGAATTACTTCGGCTGCGCCCCGTCGCTGAGAGGGCCACGAGACACAGCTGACCAGATTACCAGTCGCCCCACCAGTGGCCCAAACCGAGCGCCGGTCCCCGTCCGTGGGACCATGGAACCTACGTATCGATCCGACGTCGACCCGAGCAGAGACGCCCGGCGCCTCAAGAATCAGGACCCTGCGTGCCCGCGACCCCTAGCCACGTGCCCGAGCCGAGCCGTACCGACCCGGCGCTGATCCGCAATTTCTGCATCATCGCGCACATCGACCACGGCAAGTCGACCCTTGCCGACCGGATGCTCCAGCTGACCGGTGTGGTCGAGCAGCGGCAGATGCGCGCCCAGTACCTCGACCGCATGGACATCGAGCGCGAGCGCGGCATCACGATCAAGTCCCAGGCGGTCCGTCTGCCCTGGGCCCCCACCGAGGGCGAGGGCGCGGGCAGGACCCACATCCTCAACATGATCGACACCCCTGGGCACGTCGACTTCACCTATGAGGTGTCGCGGTCCCTGGCCGCCTGCGAGGGCACCGTCCTGCTGGTCGACGCCGCACAGGGCATCGAGGCGCAGACCCTCGCCAACCTCTACCTGGCGATGGAGAACGACCTCACCATCGTCCCGGTGCTCAACAAGATCGACCTCCCGGCCGCCCAGCCGGAGAAGTTCTCCGAGGAGCTCGCCAACCTCATCGGCTGCCAGCCGGAGGACGTGCTCAAGGTGTCCGCCAAGACCGGTGTCGGCGTGGACGCGCTGCTCGACCGGGTGGTCAGGGACGTCCCGGCCCCGGTCGGCGTCAAGGATGCGCCCGCCCGCGCGATGATCTTCGACTCCGTCTACGACTCGTACCGCGGAGTGGTGACGTACGTCCGGGTGGTCGACGGTCAGCTCAACAAGCGTGAGCGCATCCGGATGATGTCCACCGGCGCCACCCACGAGCTGCTGGAGATCGGCGTCTCGTCCCCGGAGATGACCCCGTCCGACGGCCTCGGCGTCGGTGAGGTGGGGTACCTCATCACCGGTGTGAAGGACGTCCGCCAGTCCAAGGTCGGTGACACGATCACCTCCCTGACCAAGGGCGCCACCGAGGCGCTGGGCGGTTACAAGGACCCCAAGCCGATGGTGTTCTCGGGCCTCTACCCGCTGGACGGCTCGGAGTACCCGGACCTTCGCGAGGCCCTCGACAAGCTGCAGCTCAACGACGCCGCGCTGGTGTACGAGCCGGAGACCTCGGCCGCCCTGGGCTTCGGCTTCCGCGTCGGCTTCCTCGGCCTGCTCCACCTGGACGTCATCCGGGAGCGGCTGGAGCGCGAGTTCGGCCTCGACCTGATCGCCACCGCCCCCAACGTGGTCTACCGCGTCACCATGGAGGACGGCAGCGAGCACACGGTCACCAACCCCAGCGAGTTCCCCGAGGGCAAGATCGACTCGGTGTACGAGCCGGTGGTGCGCGCCACGATCCTGGCCCCGAGCGAGTTCATCGGCGCGATCATGGAGCTCTGCCAGACCCGCCGGGGCACCCTGCTCGGCATGGACTACCTCTCCGAGGACCGGGTCGAGATCCGCTACACCCTGCCCCTCGCGGAGATCGTCTTCGACTTCTTCGACCAGCTGAAGTCCAAGACGCGCGGTTACGCCTCCCTGGACTACGAGCCCACCGGTGAGCAGGCGTCCAGCCTGGTCAAGGTCGACATCCTGCTGCACGGCGACAAGGTCGACGCCTTCTCCGCCGTCACGCACAAGGACGCGGCGTACGCGTACGGCGTGCGGCTCGTCGCCAAGCTGCGCGAGCTCATCCCCCGCCAGGCCTTCGAGGTACCGATCCAGGCCGCGATCGGCTCCCGGGTCATCGCCCGCGAGACGATCCGCGCCATCCGCAAGGACGTCCTCGCCAAGTGCTACGGCGGTGACATCTCCCGTAAGCGGAAGCTGCTGGAGAAGCAGAAGGAGGGCAAGAAGCGGATGAAGATGGTCGGCTCCGTGGAGGTCCCGCAGGAGGCCTTCATCGCGGTGCTGTCCAGCGACGACTCCGCCGGGGGCAAGTCCAAGAAGTAACCCGCGCCCCATCGCACCGCCCCGCGGCACGCGAGCCGCGGCGGAACGCCCGCACCGCGCGCCCGAAGCGTCCGGGGGGCGCCCGGAAGACGACCGAGAGGTGTCCGCCGGGCGTCCGGGACGCGGGGAGGTCACCGTGCACACGAAAGCGCCCGTTCGGCTCACCGACGGGCGCTTTCGCGTCACCACCGGGAGTGTGGAACGGCGGGCCCGGGCAGCGCAGTCGTTATGAACCGGGTATCAAGCGCCGGGCCGCAGCCCCTTACGCGGCGGACGTCCGCGCTCTAACCTGATCCCGCCCGATGGTTACTCGCCAGTTAAACAACCCGCAGTCGTGCAGCCTTGCCGCAGGCCGGAGGACGTCGTGAGCGACACAAACACCCTGATCGAGAGCCGACCGCCCTCCGTGGCGAACCTCTTCCTTGAGCGCGTGGCGAAGACCCCCGACGCGGAGGCGTACCGCTACCCGGTGCCCTCCGCCTCGCACCAGGGCCGCGACGACTGGAAGTCGCTGAGCTGGGACCAGGCGGCCGAGCGGGTGTACGCCATCGCCGCCGGTCTGATCGACCTGGGCGTCCGGCCCGAGGAGCGGGTCGCGCTCGCCTCCTCCACCCGCGTCGAGTGGATCCTCGCCGACCTCGGGGTGATGTGCGCGGGCGCCGCCACCACGACCGTCTACCCGCAGACCAACGCCGAGGAGTCGGCGTACATCCTCGCCGACTCCGAGAGCCGCGTACTGATCGCCGAGGACGCCGCGCAGCTCGCCAAGGCCCGCGAGCGGCGCGCCGACCTCCCGGGCCTCGCCCATGTGGTGGTGGTCGACCCCGCCGGGGCCGAGCCCGCCGAGGGCGACCCGGAAGGCTGGGTCCTCTCGCTCGCCGACCTGGAGGCGCGCGGCCGCACCTATCTGGAGAAGCATCCGCAGGCCGTCAAGGAGCGGGTCTCCGCGATCACCTCCGACCAGCTGGCCACCCTCATCTACACCTCCGGCACCACCGGGCGCCCCAAGGGCGTACGGCTGCCGCACGACAACTGGTCGTACATGGCCAAGGCCATCTCCGCCACCGGTCTGGTGACCAAGGACGACGTGCAGTACCTGTGGCTGCCGCTCGCCCACGTCTTCGGCAAGGTGCTGACCTCCGGCCAGATCGAGGTCGGTCACGTCACCGCGGTGGACGGACGGGTCGACAAGATCATCGACAACCTCCCGGTCGTCCAGCCGACCTACATGGCCGCCGTTCCCCGGATCTTCGAGAAGGTCTACAACGGTGTCGCGGCCAAGGCCCGGGCGGGCGGCGGCGCCAAGTACAAGATCTTCCAGTGGGCCGCGGGCGTCGCCCGGGAGTACGCCAAGGTCACCCAGGACAACTTCCGCCGCACCGGCCAGGCCACGGCACCCTTCGGGCTCACCGCCAAGCACAAGGTCGCCGACGCGCTCGTCTACTCCAAGCTCCGTGACGCCTTCGGCGGGCGGCTGCGCGCCGCCGTCTCCGGCTCGGCGGCGCTGGCCCCCGACATCGGCTACTTCTTCTCCGGCGCGGGCATCCACATCCTGGAGGGGTACGGACTGACCGAGTCCAGCGCCGCGAGCTTCGTCAACCCGGGCGAGGCGTACCGCACGGGCACGGTGGGCAAGCCGCTGCCCGGCACCGAGGTGCGGATCGCGGACGACGGCGAGATCCTGCTGCGCGGCCCCGGCATCATGGAGGGCTACCACGGGCTGCCGGAGAAGACCGCCGAGGTCCTGGAGGCGGACGGCTGGTTCCACACCGGGGACATCGGCGAGCTGTCCGTCGACGGCTACCTGCGGATCACCGACCGCAAGAAGGACCTGATCAAGACCTCCGGCGGCAAGTACATCGCGCCGGCCGAGGTCGAGGGCCAGTTCAAGGCCGTATGCCCGTTCGTCTCCAACATCCTGGTGCACGGCGCCGACCGGAACTTCTGCACGGCGCTGATCGCGCTCGACGAGCCGACGATCCTCGGCTGGGCGAAGGAGAACGGTCTCGAAGGCAGGTCGTACGCCGAGGTGGTGGCGACGCCGCAGGCACAGAAGCTGGTGCAGGGCTATGTGGACCGGCTCAACGAGGGCCTGCAGCGCTGGCAGACCATCAAGAAGTTCCGGCTGCTGCCGCGCGACCTCGACATCGAGCACGGTGAGCTGACGCCGAGCCTCAAGCTGAAGCGGCCGGTCGTCGAGCGGACGTACAAGGCGCTGATCGACGACATGTACGCCGGGTCCAAGGAAGCCTGAGCCGCGCGGCGAGTCGGTCGCGGGCCGGGCCCGGGGAGGCCTGAGCCGCCCGGTGGACCGAACGCGGGGGCGGGCGGCATGGCGCGCCCGCCCCCTATCAGTGGCCATTGTCCGCCCACTTCGATGACTCCACGCTTATGGGCGAGCTCGATCTGTCACCCTGTCCGTGTCCAGAACAGGAGTTGACCAGGAGCCGACGAGGAGCCGGACGTGGGGTCCTTTCCGACCCAGCGGGACACCGCTGACCTGTCACCTCATCATCTGCCGCGCCGCCTGGCGCCCCACCCGCCCGCACCGGGCCGGGGGCCGGGGCGTGGCGGCCAGGGCCCGGGCGGCGGCCAGACCGTCGCGCGCACCAGCCTGCCGGGCAACCCGCTCGCCCCGGCCGCCGGCCGCAGGTTCGTACGGGCCGCGCTCTCCGAGTGGACGGGCCTCGCGCTGCCCGCGGCCGCGGCCATCACCGACCGGGTCGCCGACGACGCCGTACTGGTCGTCGACGAACTCGTCACCAACGCCGTCGTCCACGCGGGCACCACCGTGGAGCTCCTCTTCCGGCTGGAGGAGCCCGCCGACGACCAGCCCGCCGCCCTGGTCCTGGAGGTGTCCGACCACCACCCCGCCCGTACCGTGCAGGACGGCCCGGGCCAGGAGGAGTCGGCAGTCGCCGAGTACGGCCGCGGGATCCAGCTCGTCGCGGCCCTCGCCGAGTGCTGGGGCATCACCTACCGCCCCGGCCTCAAGACCGTCTGGGCCCGGCTGCCGCTCGACGGATGGGACAGCTGTCCGGTGCCCGGCGGCGAGCCCGCGATCCAGCGTGGCCTGCGCGCCGCCGAGATCCTCGCCCCCACGCCCCGCCGGGCCCTGCGCGACGACGACGAGTGGGTCAGCCGCGGCGGCGCGGCCAGTCGCGTGTCCCCGAAGCGGTCACCGCCCTCATCGAGGACCTCGTGCGGCGCGTGGCCCTCGCGGTGGGCGCGGCCCGCCGCTACACCCGCCAGGCCACCATCAGCCGGGTCCTCCAGCGCGGCCTCCTGCCCAGCAAGGTCGCCCAGGTCCCGGGCGTCGAGAGCTGCGTGGTGTACGAGCCCAGCGACGAGGGGCTCGCCGGGGGTGACTTCTACGACGTCTTCCCGTCGGGACCCCTCCGGGCGGGACCCGGTGCCCAGCGCTACGGCTTCATGCTCGGCGACGTCCAGGGCAGCGGCCCGGAGGCCGCCGTCGTCACCGGGCTGGCCCGCCCCTGGCTGCGGCTGCTCGCCCGCGAGGGCCACCAGGTCGGAGAGGTCCTCGACCGGCTCAACCGGCTGCTGCTCGACGACGCGACGGACGCCGCCGAGGCCGCGGCCATGATGGTCGCGGCGGTCGGCGGCGAGGACGGCCTCGGGCACGACACACCGGGCCCGGCGCAGTCACGGTTCCTGTCCCTGCTCTACGGCGAGCTGGTCCCGCTGGCGCCGGCGGACGGCGGCGGCGCGTCCTGCACCCTGGCCTGCGCGGGGCACCCCCTGCCCCTGCTGCTGCGTCCCGACGGTTCGGTGACCCCGGTGGCGGAACCCCAGGTCCTTCTCGGAGTCGTCGACGACGTGGCCTACGAGAGCCGCACCTTCCGGCTGGCGCCCGGCGACACCCTCCTGTGCGTCACCGACGGGGTGACCGAGCGCCGCTCGCGCGGGGGACGCATGTTCGACGACGAGGACGGCCTGGCGCGGGCCCTCGCGCGGTGCGCCGGACTGACCGCCCAGGCCGTGGCCGAACGCATCAAGCGGGAGGTCCACGCCTTCGGCGACTCCCCGGTACGGGACGACCTGGCCCTCCTGGTCCTCCAGGCCCGCCGCTGAGCCCGGTGGCCCGGGCGCCGGCCCCGGGCCACGGGACCTGGCCCGCGCCCGTCCCGGCCGGGCTCACCGGGCCGACGCGGGGCACCGCCCCCGTGACGGACAATGGGCGGTATGCCTTCCGTACTGCCCGATGGTGAGCCCATGCCCGAGGACGGCGCGCTGCCCGCGTCCGCGCTGCTCGGGGCCGGTGAGCGGCCGCTCGGGTTCTATCTGCACGTCCCGTACTGCGCCACCCGCTGCGGCTACTGCGACTTCAACACCTACACCGCCACCGAGCTGCGCGGCTCGGGCGGTGTCCTGGCCTCGCGCGACAACTACGCCGACACCCTGAACGACGAGGTCCGCCTCGCCCGCAAGGTGCTCGGCGACGACCCGCGGCCGGTACGGACGGTCTTCGTCGGCGGAGGCACCCCGACGCTGCTCGCCGCCGCCGATCTGGTGCGCATGCTGGACGCGGTACGGCAGGAGTTCGGGCTCGCGGACGACGCGGAGATCACCACCGAGGCGAACCCGGAGTCGGTGGACGCGGACTACCTGGCGGAGCTGCGCGCCGGAGGCTTCAACCGGATCTCCTTCGGCATGCAGAGCGCGCGGCAGCACGTGCTGAAGGTGCTGGACCGCACACACACCCCGGGACGGCCCGAGGCGTGCGTCGCGGAGGCCCGGAAGGCCGGCTTCGAGCACGTCAACCTGGACCTGATCTACGGCACGCCCGGCGAGAGCGACGACGACTGGCGCGCCTCCCTGGAAGCGGCGATCGGCGCGGGCCCCGACCACGTCTCGGCCTACGCCCTGATCGTCGAGGAGGGCACCCAGCTGGCCCGCCGCATCCGGCGCGGCGAGGTGCCGATGACCGACGACGACGTCCACGCCGACCGCTATCTGATCGCCGACGAGATGATGGCGCAGGCCGGTTTCGACTGGTACGAGGTCTCCAACTGGGCCACCACCGAGGCCGGAAGGTGCCTGCACAACGAGCTGTACTGGCGCGGGGCCGACTGGTGGGGCGCGGGCCCCGGAGCGCACAGCCACGTCGGCGGCGTGCGCTGGTGGAACGTCAAGCACCCCGGTGCCTACGCGGCCGCCCTCGCCGGCGGCCGGTCCCCGGGGGCCGGCCGCGAGGTGCTGGCCGCCGAGGACCGTCGGGTGGAGCGGGTGCTGCTGGAACTGCGGCTGCGGGAGGGGTGTCCGCTGGAGCTGCTGAAGCCCGCCGGGCTCGCCGCCGCCGAGCGCGCCGTACAGGACGGCCTGTTGGAGCCCGGGCCGTACGCCCGGGGCCGCGCCGTGCTCACCCTGCGCGGCAGGCTGCTGGCGGACGCGGTGGTGCGGGACCTGGTGGACTGACCCGCCTGTGGCCCGGTCGGGGTCCGGGCGCCGCCCCTCAGGCCCCCTCGGGGGCCGTCACGAAGTCGATCAGCTCCTCCACCCGGCCCAGCAGCGACGGCTCCAGGTCCTTGTACGAGCGGACCTTCGACAGGATGTGCTGCCACGCCGCGCCCGTGTTGTCCGGCCAGCCGAGGGCGCGGCACACGCCCCTCTTCCAGTCCTGCCCGCGCGGAACAGCCGGCCACTCCCGGATCCCCACGGAGGAGGGCTTCACCGCCTCCCAGACGTCGATGTACGGGTGGCCGACGACCAGGGTGTGCGCGTCCGTCACCGAAGCCGCGATGCGGGATTCCTTGGAGCCCGGCACCAGATGGTCCACCAGGACGCCCAGCCGGGCATCGGGGCCGGGCCCGAACTCGCGCACGATCGAGGGAAGGTCGTCGACGCCCTCCAGGTACTCCACGACCACGCCCTCGATGCGCAGGTCGTCCCCCCACACCCGTTCCACCAGCTCGGCGTCGTGGCGGCCCTCCACGTAGATCCGTCCCGCCCTCGCGACCCTGGCCCGGGCCCCCGGGACCGCGAGGGAGCCGGAGGCGGTCCGGGAGGGCCGTACGGGCGCCGGCGCCGCGGCGGCCGGGCGGACCAGGGTGACCGGGCGGCCCTCCAGCAGGAAGCCGCGGGGCGTCATCGGGAAGACCCGGTGCTTGCCGAACCGGTCCTCCAGGGTCACCGTCGGTCCCTCGGCGGTCTTCTCCGTACGGATCACCGCACCGCAGAAACCCGTACCGACCTCCTCGACCACCAGGTCCGGCTCGGCGGCCACTTCGGGCACGGGCGCGGAACGCTTCCAGGGCGGGGTCAGATCCGGGTTGTAGCTGCGCATGCGCCAGACGCTACGACACGCCGAAACGCCGGGCCAGCTCATCGCGTTGAGCGCGTACGAAAGCGGCGTCGACGACCGCCCCGTGGCCCGGCACGTACACCGCGTCCTCGCCGCCCAGCTCCAGCAGCCGGTCCAGCGCGGCGGGCCAGCGGGAGGGGATCGCGTCCGGCCCGGCCTGCGGGTCGCCCGACTCCTCCACGAGGTCGCCGCAGAAGACCACCTCGGGCGAGCCCTCCGTCCCCGGCACCAGCAGCACCAGGTCATGACCGCTGTGCCCCGGCCCCACATTGGCCAGCAGCACCTGGCGTCCGCCCAGCTCCAGCGTCCACTCGCCGCACACCAGGTGGTGCGGCGGGACCAGCACGTCGGTCGCCTCGACGGCGTCCGCCTCGGCGACGCCGTGGGACACCGCCGAGTGCCGCAGCCCGTCGCGCTCGCGGACCATCACGGTGTCGACGCCCACCGCGCCGTACACCTCCGCCCCGGCGAAGGCCGCCGTGCCCAGTACATGATCGAAGTGGGGGTGGCTGAGTGCGATATGCGTCACTCGCCGGCCGCCGAGCAGCCCCTGCGCCTGGGTGCGCAGCTCAGCGCCCTCCCGGAGGGTGGAGCCCGTGTCGAAGAGCAGTGCCGCGTCCTCACCGACCACAAGAGCGGTGGTCGCGTCCCATACCGGAAGGCGGCGCCGGCCCACACCCGTGGCGAGCCGCTCCCATCCGAAGTCTTCCCAACTGACGTCCATACGGCGACGCTATCGGCATCGACCAGCGTAGTCGCGCGGTAGCGTGGCCGGCCGCCCTTGCTAGGGGTGTACCTCCGCGCCGTACACTGGCCGGGTGATTGCTGGCACTCGGACAAGGTGAGTGCCAACAGCACGGCAGGGAACACAGCAGGAACACGGCAGGAACCAGAGCTGGAGGTGTGCGCGATGCTCAGCGAACGCAGACTCGAGGTGCTGCGCGCCATCGTCCAGGACTATGTGGGCACCGAGGAGCCCGTCGGCTCCAAGGCGCTCACCGAGCGGCACAAGCTCGGGGTCTCGCCCGCCACCGTGCGCAACGACATGGCGGTGCTGGAGGAGGAGGGGTTCATCGCCCAGCCCCACACCAGCGCGGGCCGCATCCCCACCGACAAGGGCTACCGGCTCTTCGTCGACAAGCTCGCCGGGGTCAAGCCCCTGTCGACCCCCGAGCGGCGCGCCATCCAGAACTTCCTGGACAGCGCGGTGGACCTCGACGACGTCGTGGCCCGCACGGTCCGGCTGCTGGCGCAGCTGACCCGGCAGGTCGCGGTCGTCCAGTACCCGTCGCTGACCCGTTCGACCGTGCGGCACGTCGAGCTGCTGTCGCTGGCCCCGGCCCGGCTGATGCTCGTCCTGATCACCGACACGGGCCGGGTGGAGCAGCGTATGGTCGACTGCCCCGCCCCGTTCGGCGAGACATCGCTGGCCGACCTGCGGGCCCGGCTCAACAGCCGGGTCGTGGGGCGACGGTTCACCGATGTGCCGCAGTTGGTGCAGGACCTTCCCGAGTCCTTCGAGATGGAGGACCGCGGGACCGTCTCCACGGTGCTGGCCACACTGCTGGAGACCCTGGTGGAGGAGACCGAGGAGCGGCTGATGATCGGCGGTACCGCCAATCTCACGCGCTTCGGTCATGACTTCCCGCTGACGATCCGGCCTGTGCTGGAGGCGCTGGAGGAGCAGGTCGTGCTCCTCAAGCTGCTCGGCGAGGCGACGGACTCGGCCATGACCGTACGTATCGGGCACGAGAACGCCCACGAGGGGCTCAGCTCCACGTCCGTCGTCGCGGTCGGCTACGGTTCGGGCGACGAGGCAGTCGCCAAACTCGGCGTGGTCGGACCGACCCGCATGGACTACCCCGGAACGATGGGAGCGGTACGCGCAGTGGCACGTTACGTCGGACAGATCCTGGCGGAGTCGTAAGTGGCCACGGACTACTACGCCGTACTCGGCGTGCGCCGCGACGCTTCCCAGGACGAGATCAAGAAGGCATTCCGGCGGCTCGCACGCGAGCTGCACCCGGATGTCAACCCCGATCCGAAGACGCAGGAGCGCTTCAAGGAGATCAACGCCGCCTACGAGGTGTTGTCGGACCCGCAGAAGAAGCAGGTCTACGACCTCGGCGGTGACCCGCTCTCCGCCTCCGGCGGCGGCGCGGGCGCGGGCGGCTTCGGGGCGGGTGGCTTCGGCAACTTCTCCGACATCATGGACGCCTTCTTCGGTACGGCGTCCCAGCGCGGGCCGCGGTCGCGGACCCGGCGCGGCCAGGACGCGATGATCCGCCTGGAGATCGAGCTCAACGAGGCGGCCTTCGGTACGACGAAGGACATCCAGGTCGACACGGCGGTCGTCTGTACGACCTGCTCCGGCGAGGGCGCGGCTCCGGGCACCTCCGCCCAGACCTGTGACATGTGCCGCGGCCGTGGCGAGGTGTCGCAGGTGACCCGGTCCTTCCTGGGCCAGGTCATGACCTCCCGGCCGTGCCCCCAGTGCCAGGGCTTCGGGACCGTGGTACCGACGCCGTGCCCGGAGTGCGCCGGTGACGGCCGCGTCCGCTCGCGCCGGACCCTCACGGTCAAGATCCCGGCCGGTGTCGACAACGGGACCCGCATCCAGCTCGCGGGCGAGGGCGAGGTCGGCCCCGGCGGCGGCCCCGCCGGAGACCTGTACGTCGAGATCCACGAGCTGCCGCACTCGGTCTTCCAGCGCCGTGGCGACGATCTGCACTGCACGGTGACGATCCCCATGACGGCGGGCGCGCTCGGCACGAAGGTGCCGCTGGAGACGCTGGACGGCATCGAGGAGGTCGACATCCGGCCGGGCACGCAGTCCGGCCAGTCCATCCCGCTGCACGGGCGCGGTGTCACGCACCTGCGCGGTGGCGGCCGCGGTGACCTGATCGTCCACGTGGAGGTCACCACGCCGTCGAAGATGGACGCGGAGCAGGAGCGACTGCTGCGGGAGCTGGCGAAGCTGCGCGGCGAGGAGCGGCCCACGGGGCAGTTCCAGCCGGGCCAGCAGGGGCTGTTCTCCCGGCTGAAGGACGCGTTCAACGGCCGGTAAGGCCGCCGGTGCGGTGGTGCGGGGCGGGGGAGCCATCCTCCGCCCCGCACCGCTGTCCGGGACCGGCGCCGGAGACAGCGCGACCCGCTGTCCTCCTCCCGGCCGACGGGCGGGACGGGCGGGCCGGGCGATTCGGGGGGCCGGGCCGGGGCGTGACACCATGCCTGCATGTCCTCCGCACTGACCGATCTCTGCCGTCACCCGATCGTGCAGGCCCCCATGGCGGGCGGCGCCTCCTGCCCCCAGCTCGTCGCCGCCGTGTCCGATGCCGGGGGCCTCGGCTTCCTGGCCGCCGGGTACAAGACGGCCGACGGCATGTACCAGGAGGTCCAACAGGTCCGCGGGCTGACCGCACAGCCCTTCGGGGTCAACCTCTTCATGCCGCAGCCGGGGCACGCCGACGCCGCCGCCGTCGACGTGTACCGCCACCAGCTCGCCGGAGAGGCCACCTGGTACGAGACACCGCTGGGCGACCCCGATGCCGGGCGGGACGACGGGTACGACGCCAAGCTGGCCATCCTGCTGGACGACCCCGTCCCCGTCGTGTCGTTCACCTTCGGGTGCCCGAGCCGCGAGACCCTCGACGCGTTCGCCCGCGCCGGGACGTTCACCGTGGTGACGGTCACCTCGGTCGAGGAGGCCCAGGCGGCGCAGCTGGCGGGCGCGGACGCCGTGTGCGTCCAGGGCATCGAGGCGGGCGGGCACCAGGGCACCCACCGGGACGACCCCGCCGCGGACGGCTCCGGGGCCGGGCTGTTGTCGTTGATCCCCCGGGTCCGCGAGTCCGTGCGGCTGCCGATCGTCGCCGCGGGCGGCCTGATGCGCGGCTCCCAGATCGCGGCCGTCCTCGCCGCGGGTGCCGAGGCCGCGCAGCTCGGCACGGCGTTCCTGGTCTGCCCCGAGTCGGGCGCGAACGTCCTGCACAAGCAGGCCATGACCAACCCGCTGTTCACCCGCACCGAGCTGACCCGCGCGTTCTCCGGGCGGCCCGCTCGGGGCCTGGTCAACCGCTTCATGCGCGAGCACGGCCCGTACGCCCCCGCCGCCTACCCCGAGGTGCACCACCTCACGAGCGGTCTGCGCAAGGCCGCCGCCAAGGCGGGGGACCCGCAGGGCATGGCGCTGTGGGCCGGTCAGGGCCACCGGATGGCGCGCGACCTGCCCGCCGGACAGCTGGTCGAGGTGCTCAACGCCGAACTGACCTCGGCCGTGGCCGCGTTGGCGCTGCGGGGTGCCGCGTGACCGCCCCCGTCTTCGTCGTCGACCACGTCACGGCCGGCACGGTCACGCTGGACGGCCCGGAAGGACGGCACGCCGTCTCGGTGCGCCGGCTGCGCGTGGGCGAGGAGATCGTCCTCACCGACGGCGCCGGGACCGGTGCGTACGGCACCGTCGCGGCCGTCGAGGGCAAGGACCGCCTCGACGTGTCCGTCACCGAGGTACGGACGGAACCCGCGCCCGCGCCCCGTATCACCGTGGTCCAGGCCCTCCCCAAGGGCGACCGCGGCGAACTGGCCGTCGAGACCATGACCGAGACCGGCGTCGACGCCGTCGTGCCGTGGGCGGCCTCCCGCTGCATCACCCAGTGGAAGGGCGACCGGGGGCTCAAGGCGCTCGCGAAGTGGCGTGCCACCGCGCGCGAGGCCGGGAAGCAGTCACGCAGGCTCCGCTTCCCCGAGGTCGCGGACGCGGCGTCGACCAAGCAGGTCGCCGCGCTGCTCGCCGCGGCGGACTTCGCGGCCGTGCTGCACGAGGAGGGCGCCGAGCCGCTGGCCACCGCCGCGCTTCCCGCGGCGGGCGAGATCGTGCTGGTCGTCGGTCCCGAGGGCGGTGTCTCGCCGCAGGAGCTGGCGGCGTTCGCGGAGGCGGGCGCGAAGCCCTTCAGGCTGGGACGCAGCGTGCTGCGCACGTCGACGGCCGGGACGGCCGCCACGGCGCTGCTGCTGGGCCGCTCGGGCCGCTGGTCCTGAACCCGCGGCGGGGCCGGGACGGCCGCCCCCAACAGGGGCCCACCGGCCCGATTGTCCTACCCGCTCCGTAGGGTGGCGGCATGTCCGACGAGTCTCCTCTCATCCGCAGCCTGCGCGCCGCCGTCGCCGCCGCACCCGGCGACGTACCCCTGCGGCTGCACCTCGCCGAACTGCTGCTCGCGGCAGGGCGGAACGACGACGCCGTGACCGAGGCGGCCGTGGCCCTCCAGCACGCCCCGGGTGACGCGGACGCCCGCGCCCTGATGGGCCGCGCCATGGGCATGCCGCCCGCCGCCCCGCCGCACGCCCCGCCGCACGCCCCGCACACGCCCCAGGCCCCCGCCGCCCCGCCGCCCGTGGAGAGCGGCGGTGGCACCGGCTTCGACTGGGCGGCCGCCGAGCAGGAGGTCGGCGACATCGTGCGGCCCCGGTTCGTCGAGGGCACGGAGGCGCCCCTCACGGCCGACAGCCACGGCGACGACCGGGGCGACGCCGACACCTGGGACGTCGAGACGCCCGGCGGCATACGGCTCGCCGACGTCGGCGGCATGCAGGAGGTCAAGGACCGCCTGGAGGCCGCCTTCCTGGCGCCCATGCGCAACCCCGAGCTGCGCAAGCTGTACGGCAAGAGCCTGCGCGGCGGACTGCTGCTCTACGGGCCGCCCGGCTGCGGCAAGACGTTCATCGCCCGGGCCGTGGCCGGGGAGCTCGGAGCCGGCTTCCTGTCGATCTCCCTCAGCGACATCCTCGACATGTACATCGGCGCCTCCGAGAAGAACGTCCACGACATCTTCGAGACCGCCCGCCGCCAGGCCCCCTGCGTCGTCTTCCTCGACGAGCTCGACGCGCTCGGCGCCAAGCGCAGCCGCACCCACCACAGCGGACTGCGCAACGTCGTCAACCAGCTCCTCACCGAGCTGGACGGCATCGCGGGCGCCGCCAACGACGGCGTCTTCGTGCTGGCCGCCACCAACGTCCCCTGGGACGTGGACATCGCGCTGCGCCGGCCCGGCCGCCTCGACCGCACCCTCCTCGTCCTGCCGCCCGACGCGGCCGCCCGGGACGCGATCCTCCGCTACCACCTGCGCGAGCGCCCGATCGAATCCGTCGACCTGGGCAAACTCGTCAAGGCCACGGAGGACTTCTCCGGCGCCGACCTCGCCCACGTCTGCGAGAGCGCCGCCGAGTCCGCCCTCCTCGACTCCGCCCGGACCGGCAGGATCCGCATGATCGGCATGGCGGACCTGCTGGGCGCCGCCCGGCAGATCAGGCCCTCCACCGAGCCCTGGTTCGCCACGGCCCGCAATGTGGCGACGTTCGCCAACGACGGGGGGATGTACGACGACCTCCTCGCGTACCTGAAGAAGAAGCGCAGACTGTGACCACCCCTCCGCCGCACCCCCTCACCCTCGAACGCGCCGAGGCGCTCTACGACCTGGAGCGGTACGAGCAGGCCGCCGCCCTCGTCTCGGCCCATCTGGCCGGGCACCCGGACGACGGCCCGGCGCTCGCCCTGCTCGCCCGCTGCCGACGCCACCTCGGGGACCACGGGGAGGCGCTGCGTCTCGCCGACGAGGCACTGCGCGCCGACCCGGAGCTCCCCTCGGCCTGGTTCCTCCGTGCCGACCTGCTGAGCAACGGGCGCAATCACGGTGACGCCGAGGCCGCCGCGCGGCGCGGCCTCGCCCTGATCCCGCACCACTGGAGCGGGTACCACGTCCTCGCCTCGATCCTGGACCGGTCGGGGAACCCGGCGCGGCGCCCCGAGGCGTACTCCCTCGCCCGCCACGCGGTCCAGCTGGGGCCCGAGGAGGACGCGACGCACTTCCTGGTGGGCCTCCTGGCCTACCGGATGGGCGACCACCGCACGGCGGAACAGGCGTACGAGAACGCCCTGCGGCTCAACCCCGAGAGCAGCGAGGCGCACAACAACCTCTCCCTGCTGCATCTGAGGCGACGCTGGTACCGGCGCGGCGCGTGGACCCGGGCCGCCGAGGGGTTCGTCGACTCGGCGGCGCTCGACCTGGAGGACCGCGAGGCCCGCTTCAACCTGGAGACCATGGCCTGGGGCACGGCCGCGGGCGCCCGCTGGGTGGCCCTCGCCGGCTTCTTCGCCGCGGCCGTCGGCTCGGCGCAGCTGCGCGGCGGCTCCTCCGGCACCCCGGCGGTGGTCGCCGAACTCGTGGGCGCGGGCGTGCTGCTCGCGCTGTGGACGGGCTGGCTGCTGTGGATGCGGCGCCGGGTGCCCCCCAGACTGCGCCGGCCGTTGCTGCTGATCTCCAGGCGGTGTCCGCCGGTGCTGTGGATGGCGGGCGCGGTCGGGCTGCTCGGACTGCACTCGGTGCTCACCCTGGCGCTGCCCGGCGCGGGCGCCGGGTTCGTGGCCGCGCTGGGCACCCCGCTGTTCTGGGCCGTGGTCGTCACCTACTGGGTCAGCAGGTCGGCGCTCGGACGGCGCGCGCCCGGCCGATAGGGTACGTCCGTAGCCGACAAGCAGAGAAGGGACCGGAACATGGCCGGAGAGCCGCAGAGCGACTGCCTGTTCTGCAAGATCGTGGCGGGGGAGGTCCCGGCCACGATCGTCCGTGAGTCGGAGACGACCGTCGCCTTCCGCGACATCAATCCGCAGGCGCCCACCCACGTCCTGGTCATCCCCAAGGCGCACCACGCGGACGCCGCGGCGCTCGCCGCCGCCGAGCCGGGCATCGCGGCCGACGTGCTGCGCGAGGCGGGCGAGATCGCCGCGCAGGAGAACGTCCGGGGCAGCGGATACCGCGTCGTCTTCAACACCGGGTCCGGCGCGGGCCAGACCGTCTTCCACGCGCACGCGCACGTCCTCGGGGGCCGCGGCCTCGAATGGCCCCCCGGATAGTCCCGTGTCCGTACGCGAGCTCGTCGTGCTGGGCACCGCCAGCCAGGTGCCCACGCGCCACCGCAACCACAACGGCTACCTGCTGCGCTGGGACGGCGGGGGCATCCTCTTCGACCCGGGCGAGGGCACGCAGCGCCAGATGCTCCGTGCGGGCGTCGCGGCGCACGACCTCGACCGGATCTGCGTGACGCACTTCCACGGCGACCACGCGCTCGGCCTGGCCGGGGTGATCCAGCGGATCAACCTGGACCAGGTCCCGCACCCGGTCACCGCGCACTTCCCGGCCAGCGGGCAGCGCTTCTTCGACCGGCTGCGGTACGCGACGGCCTACCGCGAGTCGGTCGAGCTCGTCGAGGTGCCGGTCGCCGCCGACGGCGTGATCGCCCGCACGCCCGCGTACACGCTGGAGGCCCGCCGGCTGTCGCACCCCGTCGAGTCGTTCGGCTACCGGCTGACCGAGCCCGACGGGCGTCGCATGCTGCCCGAGAAGCTGGCCGCGTACGGCATCGAGGGGCCCGACGTGGGCCGTATCCAGCGCGAGGGGACGCTCGGAACGGTCGGCATCGAGGACGTCAGCGAGGTACGGCGGGGACAGCGCTTCGCCTTCGTCATGGACACCCGGCTCTGCGAGGGGGTCGACGCCCTCGCAGAGGACTGCGACATGCTCGTCATCGAGTCCACGTTCCTCGACGAGGACGTCCGGCTCGCCGAGGACCACGGCCATCTGACGGCGGGTCAGGCCGCGGCGGCGGCGCGCCGGGCGGGCGTGCGGCACCTCGTGCTCACACACTTCTCGCAGCGCTACAGCGACCCGGACCTGTTCGAACAGCAGGCCCGCGCGGCGGGTTTCGACGGCGAGCTCACCATCGCCCAGGACCTGATCCGCGTCCCCCTCCCCAAACGCTAGAGAGCCACCCATGCACCTCCCCGAGAGCCTCCCCAAGGCCGAACTCCACCTCCACATCGAAGGCACCCTCGAACCCGAGCTCGCCTTCGCCCTCGCCGCGCGCAACGGCGTCGAACTGCCCTACGCGGACACCGAGGAGCTGCGCCGGGCGTACCTCTTCAGCGACCTCCAGTCCTTCCTCGACCTGTACTACGGGCTGATGGCCGTGCTGCACACGGAGGACGACTTCGAGGAGCTCGCCGACGCGTATCTGGCGCGGGCCGCCTCGCAGGGCGTGCGGCACGCCGAGATCTTCTTCGACCCGCAGGCGCACACCGCGCGCGGCGTCGGGATCGGCACCGTGATCGAGGGTCTGTCCCGCGCGCTGGACCGCGCCGAGGAGCGGCACGGCGTCTCCACCCGGCTGATCATGTGCTTCCTGCGCGACGAGTCGGCCGAGTCGGCGATGGCGACGCTCGACGCCGCGAAGCCGTATCTGCACCGGATCGCGGCGGTCGGCCTGGACTCGGCGGAGGTCGGCCACCCGCCGTCGAAGTTCCGCGAGGTGTACGCGGCGGCCGAGGCGCTCGGCCTGCGCAAGGTCGCGCACGCGGGCGAGGAAGGCCCGCCCGAGTACATCCGCGAGGCCCTGGACGTCCTCGGCGTCGAACGGATCGACCACGGGCTGCGCTCGATGGAGGACCCGGAGCTGGTGGAGCGGCTGGTGCGCGAGCAGGTGCCGCTGACGCTGTGCCCGCTGTCGAACGTGCGGCTGCGCGCCATCGACGTCCTGGAGGACCACCCGCTGAAGCGGATGATGGACGCCGGGCTGCTGGTCACCGTCAACTCCGACGACCCGGCCTACTTCGGCGGGTACGTCGGCGACACCTTCCACGCGGTGCGCGAGGCGCTGGGCCTGGACCCGGAGCGGATGCGGGAGCTGGCGGCCAACTCCTTCCGGGCGTCGTTCCTCGACGACGACGAGGAGCGGCGGGCCCGGTACCTCGCCGAGGTCGAGGCGTACGACTTCGGCTGACCGGCCCCTGCCGGCCCGCCGGCCGCCGGGCCCGCGCCCCGTCCGGTCCGGCCGGCCCGGTCAGGCCGGACCGGAGCGCGGTGCCGGCGGGCGGCGGCCGGGGGAGGGGCGGCGCTTCTGGCCACCGACAGCCAGAAGCGCCGTGCGGGGTACCGGCCGCCGTCCGCCCGCGTGTTCACCCTGTTCCTCTTTCGGGTCGCCGGGCAACCGGCGTCGTTCGTGCGTCGTATCGTCGTCCGCATGGTGTCGGGAACGGTGGCGCTGACCACGGGAGCACTCGCGCTGCGGCTCGGAGTCGCCCCCACCACGCTGCGCACGTGGGAACGGCGGTACGGGATCGGCCCCGGCCACCGCGAGCCGGGCAGGCACCGGCGCTGGACGCCGCAGGACGTGGCGCTGCTGGAGCACATGTGCCGCCTCACCGCCGACGGCGTCCCCCCGGCCGACGCGGCCAGAGCGGCCCGCGACACGGTCATCGCCTCCACGGTGGCGGCCCGTACGCCGCCCCCGCCGCCGGAGACGTACCGCCCCGCCGCCCCGGCCGCCGCTCCCGCGAGGGACGTCGCCCCCACGCCCCCGGCCGCTCGCGTACCGGACGGTGACGACACCCGCCGTACCGTGCGCGGGCTCGGGCGGGCCGCCGAGCGGCTGGACGCCCCACGGGTGGAGAGGCTGCTCGCCCGCGCGCTCGCCGTCCATGGGCCCGCCACCGCCTGGGACAGCGTGATGACGCCCACGCTGCGGGCCATCGGCCGCCGCTGGGCCGCCTCGGGGGACACCGCCGCCGAACGCTACGTGGAGGCCGAGCACCTGCTCTCCTGGCATGTGTCCACCGCCCTGCGCCGGGCCTGCGCCACGACGGCGGACGGCGAGGGGCGGCCGGTCCTGCTGGCGTGCGCCCCCGGCGAGATGCACACCCTGGCGCTGGAGGCACTGGCGGCGGCCCTGGCCGGCCGGGGGGTGCCGGTGCGGATGTTCGGCGCCGCCGTGCCGCCCGGAGCGCTCACCGAGGCGGTCCGCAGATCGGGGCCGCGCGCGGTCGTCCTGTGGTCCCAGAGCCGGCACACCGCCGACCGCGCGGTCGCCGGCCTGGTCCGCACGGTGACCTGGGGCGTACGCGGCGCCCGGGTCAGCCCCGCGCTGCTGACCGCGGGCCCGGGCTGGGCGCGCGGCCCCCGGGTTCCCGGCGCCCGGCGCCCGGCCGGCCTGTGCGAGGCGCTGGCCCTGCTCGACGTCCTGCCCGGCCGGCCCGGCTGACCGCGCGGACGCCCGGCCGGGCCCGCGTCGCCCTCCGCCCCTCAGCGCGCCCCGCCCGAGGGCCGGGCCAGGCGGTAGGAGTGCCGACGCGCGGGGGACGGCACCGGGAACTCCGCGACCGGCTGTTCCGGCGCGCCGATCTGCGGGACCAGACCCGTCGCCGTACCGGTCGTGGCGGCGACCACCGCCGCCGGGGCCCCGCCGCGGCGCCGGACGGCACCCGGCACCAGCGGACGGCCCGAGGTGTGCAGGGCCACGGCCGTCATGGGGACCGCGATGAGGAGCAGGAGGCCGCCCAGCACCAGACCCATGCCCGGGTAGCCCGCCGCCTCCGACAGGACGCTGCCGGTGACCGGGCCGCACGCCACACCCAGCGAGGACGCCGAACCCACCAGGACCGCCCAGCGGCCGCGCGGGTCCAGCGAGGCGGCCAGGCCGATCAGATACGAGAGGACCACCGGGTAGCAGGCGTTCCACAGGATCTCGCCGCTCGCGAAGGACACCAGGTCGTCGGCGGCCGAACTCACCGCGATGCAGCCCGCGATCACCACCGTACCGACGCCGATCGGCACCGCGCGGCCCAGTCGGGCGCCCAGGGCCCCCGCCGCCGTGACGCCCAGCAGCCCGGCGCCCAGCGCCGCCGCGAAGACCGCGCCGACCGTGACCTCGCCCAGGCCCGCCTGGGTCAGGCCGATCCGGCCGCTGACCCCCCACAGCGCGTTCTGCGCCATGGACCAGCACAGGATCGTTCCCGCGAGGACCGCGCCGCTGCGGCGCCGGGGCAGCGGCGCTCCCGTTCCGCGGACCGATCCGGTGTCGTGGCCCGTCTCCAGCCGGGCGGTCGCGGGCCACACCACCGCCGCGACCAGCGCGAGCGACGCGAACGGCAGTGTGTGCCCGCCGCCCAGGTGCGGGATCGTCAGATACAGCGCGCCCGCCGTCGCCGAAACGCTCAGCAGGCCCAGCGTCGAGGCACGGTGGGGGTCGCGCCGGCCCGCGATGCCGGCCGCGGCGACCGCCGTGGCCGTGCCCGAGCCGAGGCCGCCGACCGAGGCGCCCGCCACGACGAGCGGCACGGACGTGGCGAGGGCGGCGAGGCCGTAGCCGCCCACGGCCAGCAGCAGGCCGGCCCGGGCCGTCCGCCGCTGCCCGTACCGCTCCACCCGCGAGGCGAGCGTGAAGCCCGCGGCGGCCGAGCACAGCAGCAGGGCCGAGCCCACCAGACCCGCCTGGGCGGGGGCGAGGCCGAGACCGGCGGAGAGACGTCCGACGACGGTCGGCAGGAGGTACGCGGCGAGGTACCCGGCCGTGAAGACGGCGACGAGCGGCCACGGGGCGCGCGGGCGCGAGGGCATGGGCGTTCCTGGGAACAGAAAGGGCGAAGGAGGGGTGGAGCGCCCGGTGTTGCACGGGAACGCGGGCCAATTTGTATCAAGCCGGCCGGGCGGGCGAGAAGGCGGGAAGGTGTGATCCGGGACACAATGTGTTTGCCGGTCTTCCGGGCGGGTAAGCAAGGCGACTTCCCACGCGCCGACGACCGTTGGGCGCGGCGGGAATCGGGCAGACTGTCCTGATCGGAACCGCGACCCGGGAGCCCGTCGTGATCACATCCAGAGGAGAACAGCAGCAGCGGCAACACACCGCGGGCGTCGACCCCTTGGGTGCGCTGCGGGCCCCGGGCGACCCGGAGTACGACGTCTTCCTCACCGGTCCGGTCTTCCTCGACATCATCTTCACCGGCCTCGACAACGCTCCCGTGCGCGGCACCGAGACCTGGGCGCGCGGCATGGGCTCCAGCCCCGGCGGCGTCGCCAACATGGCCACCGCCCTGGCCCGCCTCGGTCTGCGCACCTCGCTCGCCGCCGCCTTCGGGGACGACCACTACGGCGAGTACTGCTGGGACGCGCTGGAGCAGGGCGAGGGCGTCGACCTGTCCCGGTCGCGCACCGTGTCCGGCTGGCACTCCCCGGTCACCGTCTCCATGGCGTACGAGGGCGAACGGACCATGGTCTCGCACGGCCACGAGGCCCCGCCCCCGGACGGCGCGCTGCCCGGACCCCGGCCGCGCGCGCGGGCCGCCGTCGCCTCGCTCGTGCCCGGCCGCCCCGAGGAGTGGGTCGGTCAGGCGGCCGGACACGCCACCCGGATCTTCGCCGACGTCGGCTGGGACGAGAGCGGCCGCTGGGACCTGGCGGGCCTGCCGGACCTGGAGCACTGCGAGGCGTTCCTGCCGAACGCGGAGGAGGCGATGCGCTACACCCGTACCGACTGTCCGCGCCGGGCCGCCCGCGCGCTGGCCGAGAAGGTGCCCCTCGCCGTCGTCACGCTCGGCCCGCAGGGCGCGTACGCGGTGGACGCGGCGACCGGCGAGACCGCCGAGGTCCCCGCCATCGAGGTGGCCGCGCTGGACCCGACCGGTGCCGGTGACGTCTTCGTGGCCGGGTTCGTGACCGGCACCCTCGCCGGGTGGCCGCTGGCCGACCGGCTGGCCTTCGCCGGGCTGACCGCCGCGCTGTCGGTGCAGGAGTTCGGCGGGTCGCTGTCCGCCCCGGGATGGGTGGAGGTGGCCGCCTGGTGGCAGTCCGTCCAGGGCGCCGCCGGGCAGGACCCGGAGGCGCTCACCCGCTACGCCTTCCTGGAGTCCCTGCTGCCCGCCCCCGTCAGGCCCTGGCCGCTGCGCCGGGCCGTCCCCACGATCGGTTTCCGCCGTTCGGCGTAGGGCCGCGGCCGCGGGCTCCCGGCCGAAAAGCCTTCGGCCTTGTCCGTGGCACGTCGTACGCTGGACAGTCCAGAGGTTGTCGAGCAGCGAGAACCCTGCAACGGGAGGTATGTGCAGGCCTCAGAGCCGGCCCATGACTCACACAACCACAGCCCAGACACCGACCCCGCAGCCGCCCGTGCCGGGTCAGGCGCGAGCCCACTTCACCGTACCGGCCAAGCACCCGATGGTGACCGTGCTGGGCTCGGGCGACACCCTGCTGCGCGTGATCGAGAAGGCGTTCCCGGCCGCCGACATACATGTCCGGGGCAATCAGGTCAGCGCGATCGGCGACGCGGTGGAAGTCGCCCTGATCCAGCGCCTGTTCGACGAGATGATGCTGGTGCTCCGCACCGGGCAGCCGATGACGGAGGACGCAGTGGAACGCTCGATCGCCATGCTGAGGGCGAGCGGGAGCGGCTCGGCCGAGGCGGGCCAGGAGACCCCGGCCGAGGTGCTCACGCAGAACATCCTCTCCAGCCGCGGACGCACCATCCGTCCCAAGACCCTCAACCAGAAGCGGTACGTCGACGCGATCGACAAGCACACGATCGTCTTCGGCATCGGCCCCGCCGGAACGGGCAAGACGTACCTGGCCATGGCCAAGGCGGTCCAGGCCCTGCAGTCCAAGCAGGTCAACAGGATCATCCTGACCAGGCCGGCCGTCGAGGCGGGCGAGCGGCTGGGATTCCTGCCCGGCACGCTCTACGAGAAGATCGACCCCTATCTGCGGCCGCTCTACGACGCGCTGCACGACATGCTCGACCCCGACTCGATCCCACGGCTCATGGCGGCGGGCACCATCGAGGTCGCGCCGCTGGCGTACATGCGCGGCCGGACCCTCAACGACGCGTTCATCATCCTGGACGAGGCGCAGAACACCAGCGCCGAGCAGATGAAGATGTTCCTGACCCGGCTCGGCTTCGACTCGAAGATCGTCATCACCGGTGACGTCACCCAGGTCGACCTGCCGAACGGTACCAAGAGCGGTCTGCGCCAGGTCCAGGACATCCTGGAGGGCGTCGAGGACGTCCACTTCTCACGGCTCACCTCGCACGACGTCGTCCGGCACAAGCTCGTCGGCCGTATCGTCGACGCGTACGAGAAGTACGACAACACAAACGGGCTGTGACTTTTACCGAATGAGCGAGCAGAGCACCATGTCGATCGACGTCAACAACGAGTCCGGCATCGAGGTCGACGAGCAGGCGATCCTCGACGTCGCCCGCTACGCGCTGGCGCGTATGCGGATCCACCCGCTCTCCGAGCTCTCGGTGATCGTGGTGGACGAGGACGCGATGGAGCAGCTCCACATCCAGTGGATGGACCTGCCGGGTCCGACGGACGTCATGTCCTTCCCGATGGACGAGCTGCGCCCGCCGAGCCGGGACGACGACGCCGCGGAGCCCCCACAGGGACTCCTCGGTGACATCGTGCTCTGCCCCGAGGTCGCCACCAAGCAGGGCCAGGAGGCCCCGACGCGGCACTCCATGGACGAGGAGCTCCAGCTCCTCACCGTCCACGGGGTGCTGCACCTCCTCGGTTACGACCACGAGGAGCCCGACGAGAAGGCCGAGATGTTCGGCCTCCAGGCGGCGATCATCGACGGCTGGCGCGCGGAGAAGGGCATGACCGGCCCTTCCCCGGCGCCGACCGTCTCATGACCACCCAGCTGATCCTCGGCGCGGTCGCCCTCGTCGTCGTCGCGTGGCTGGCGGCGTGCGCGGAGGCGGGCCTCGCCCGGGTCTCCACCTTCCGGGCCGCCGAGGCGGTCCGCACCGGGCGCCGGGGCGCCGCCGGACTCGCCCAGGTCGCCTCCGACCCCACCCGCTACCTCAATGTGGCGCTGCTCGTGCGCGTCGCCTGCGAGATGGCCGCCGGGGTCCTCGTCACCTACGTCTGCCTGGAGGAGTTCGACGAGACCTGGTCGGCGCTGCTCGTCGCCATGGGGGTGATGGTGCTCGTCAGCTATGTCGCCGTCGGCGTCTCGCCCCGCACCATCGGCCGCCAGCACCCGCTGAACACCGCGACGGCCGCCGCCTATGTGCTGCTGCCGCTGGCCCGTGTGATGGGACCCGTGCCCCAGCTGCTGATCCTCATCGGCAACGCGCTCACACCCGGCAAGGGGTTCCGCAAGGGCCCGTTCGCCTCCGAGGCGGAGCTGCGCGCGATGGTCGACCTCGCCGAGCAGGAGTCCCTGATCGAGGACGACGAGCGCCGCATGGTGCACTCCGTCTTCGAGCTCGGGGACACCCTCGTGCGCGAGGTGATGGTCCCGCGCACCGACCTGGTCTCCATCGAGCGCTACAAGACGATCCGTCAGGCCCTGACCCTGGCGCTGCGCTCCGGCTTCTCCCGCATCCCGGTGACCGGCGAGAACGAGGACGACATCGTCGGCATCGTGTACCTGAAGGACCTCGTCAGGAAGACCCACATCAGCCGGGACGCGGAGAGCGACCTGGTCTCCACCGCGATGCGGGCCGCCGCCTTCGTCCCCGACACCAAGAACGCCGGCGATCTGCTGCGCGAGATGCAGCGCGAGCGCAACCACTGCGCCGTCGTCATCGACGAGTACGGCGGCACGGCGGGCATCGTCACCATCGAGGACATCCTGGAGGAGATCGTCGGCGAGATCACCGACGAGTACGACCGGGAGCTGCCGCCGGTGCAGGAGCTGGGCGAGGGCCGCTACCGCGTCACCGCCCGGCTGGACATCGGGGACCTCGGTGAGCTCCTCGGCCTCGACGAGTACGACGACGAGGACGTCGAGACGGTCGGCGGCCTGCTCGCCAAGGCGCTGGGCCGGGTGCCGATCGCGGGCGCCAGCGCGCTGGTCGACCTGCCCGACGGACGGGTGCTGCGGCTGACGGCCGAGTCCCCGGCCGGCCGGCGCAACAAGATCGTCACCGTGCTGGCGGAGCCGGCCACCGAACGGAAGGACGAGGTGGCATGACACCCGAGCGGCTGCGGGTCCTCTGCCTGGGGTTCAACGACGTCACGGAGGAGTTCCCCTTCGGTCCGGAGACGTCCGTCTTCAAGGTCGCGGGGAAGATGTTCGCCCTGTCCGCGCTGGAGGCCCGGCCGCTCACCGTCAACCTCAAGTGCGAGCCGGAGAACGCGGTCCGGCTGCGCGCCGAGCACCCGGCGATCGTTCCCGGCTGGCACATGAACAAGCGCCACTGGAACACGGTCACCGTCGGCGAGCTGCCGGACCGACTCGTCCGGGAGCTCATCGAGGACTCCTACGACCTGGTCGTCGCGGGCCTGCCGAAGGCGACCCGCCTGCGCCTCGACAGGCCCTAGTCACCGCCGCTGTGCGACAGCACCGTGATCTTTCCGTGTTCCCGCTGTGTGTATCCTCAGCGCGGCCGATCATGGCGGGGAGGGGGGAACCACAGCTCCCCAGGAACATTCACAGTCAGGGGAGAACACACCCTCATGCGTACTCGCATACGTCGCGGCGCTGCCGTCGCGCTCACCACCTCCGCGCTCGTCCTCACCGCCGCCTGCGGCGGCTCGTCCGAGACGGACGCCAAGCCCGAGAAGAGCGGTTCGTCCGCCAAGGCCGGCGACCCGGCCAAGGGCGAGGACGCGGCCAAGGACGGGCAGTCCGCCACGCCGCTGACCGCCGCTCAGATGAAGGCCGGTGTCCTGGCGGTCGCCGACCTGCCCAAGGGCTGGACGGCCAGCAAGAACCCGGCGGACGACAGCGCCTACAAGGCGGACAAGGCCGAGTGCCAGCCGATCGCGACGCTGCTGCAGAACAAGGTCGCCGGCGCCACCATCGGCGCGAACGAGGACTTCGCCGGCGGTGACGGGGCCAACCAGCTCTCCCACCAGATCATGACCTTCCCCGGCACGGGCGCCGCGGACTTCGTGACGTCCATCGGCACCGCTGCGGAGAAGTGCACCGGCTTCAAGACGACCATGGAGGGCGTCCCGGCCGAGCTCAAGGTGGAGAAGCTGAACCCGCCGAAGGCCGGCGAGGAGTCGCACGGCGTGCGCGTGAGCATGGACCTCGGCGGTGAGATGGAGTTCGCGCTCCACTTCGCCGTCGCCCGTCAGGGCACGGGCGTGTCCCGTGTCGTGCTCGTCCCCGGCACCCCGGCGTCCGCCAAGGACTTCGACGACCTGGCCAAGCGCGCGGGCGACAAGTTCGCCAAGGGCGTCCAGGGCTGACGAGGACCCTGAGGGCGGCCGGGGTGGTCCCCGGCCACCCGCCTATGCTCGGGGCATGACGCAGAGCAACGACCTCGGCCCCGAGGACCGCAAGATCATCACGCTGGCGCGCAGCGCCCGTGCCCGTAACGGCGTGCCCGAGGGCGCGGCGGTACGCGACGAGACCGGGCGTACGTACGTCGCCGGGACCGTCGCTCTGGAGTCGCTCAAGCTGAGCGCGCTCCAGACGGCGGTCGCGATGGCCGTGGCCAGCGGCGCGACATCGCTGGAGGCCGCGGCGGTCGTCAGCGACGCCGAGGCCGCGTCGGACGCCGACCGCGCGGCGGTGCGCGACCTGGGCGGCGCGGGGACCCCGGTCCTGCTCGCGGGCCCGGACGGCGAGCTGCGTGCCACGGTGTCGGCCGGCTGATGGCCGCCACGGGGGAGGGCAGGGCGCCGGGCCATGCCCGGCTCGTCCTCGGCGTCGGCGCGATCGGCTTCGTCATCAACGTCGTCGACTGGTTCGTCGACGGCCAGGTGCGCCCGCACGACGCCTTTCCGCTGATGCTGATGTTCTGGGGGGCGGCCGACCTGCTCGAAGTGCGGCGCCCGTCCGTCGCCCGGGCTCTGCGCCGGTCGGCCGGCACCCTGCTGGTCGCCGCCGGGCTCGCGGCCGGCGTCCCCGCCGCCGTGGCGCTCGCCCGGGGCGGGGACCCCGACTGGATCGACCTGCTCCTGGGGGTCTTCGCGGTCCTGTACCTGGCCGTGTCGCTCGCGGCCCTCATCGCACGGCTCCGGGGGCGCCGGGCCCTCTCGTCGTGAGGGGGAGGGTCTCTGGCCCGGCGGCCGGGCCCCTGGCCCGGACCAGCCCGCGGCCCGGCCGTGGCAGACCTCCCGGAGCCTCGCGGGGAGCCTTCCCCGCCCTGCCGGGACCGGCGCCCGCGCCGGTTCCGGAGGCGGTTCCGGAGGCGGGCGCGGGGGCTTTCCCGCGCCTGCGGTACGTGAGGCGTGCGGGGATCGGGGACAATGGCCCCCATGAGCGCTCGTAACCATGAAACCGAAACCGCCCACCGGGCCGGTTTCGCCTGCTTCGTCGGCCGCCCCAACGCGGGCAAGTCCACCCTTACGAACGCTCTGGTCGGTCAGAAGGTGGCCATCACCTCCAACCGGCCGCAGACCACCCGCCACACCGTGCGCGGCATCGTGCACCGGCCGGACGCGCAGCTGATCCTGGTCGACACCCCCGGCCTGCACAAGCCGCGCACGCTCCTGGGCGAGCGGCTCAACGACATCGTCCGTACCACCTGGGCCGAGGTCGACGTGATCGGCTTCTGCCTCCCCGCCGACCAGAAGCTGGGCCCCGGCGACCGGTTCATCGCCAAGGAACTGGCGGAGATCCGCAAGACCCCGAAGGTCGCCATCGTCACCAAGACGGACCTCGTCGACTCCAAGACCCTCGCCGAGCAGCTCATCGCCATCGACCAGCTGGGCAAGGAGCTCGGCTTCGAGTGGCAGCAGATCGTCCCGGTCTCCGCCGTCGGCGGCAGCCAGGTCCAGCTCGTCGCCGACCTGCTGATCCCGCTGCTCCCCGAGAGCCCGCCGCTCTACCCGGAGGGCGACCTCACGGACGAGCCGGAGCAGGTCATGGTGGCCGAGCTGATCCGCGAGGCGGCGCTGGAGGGCGTGCGCGACGAGCTGCCGCACTCGATCGCGGTCGTCGTCGAGGAGATGCTGCCCCGGGAGAACCGGCCGGCCGACAAGCCTCTGCTGGACATCCACGCCAACGTCTACATCGAGCGCCCGAGCCAGAAGGGCATCATCATCGGCCCCAAGGGCCAGCGCCTGAAGGAGGTCGGCACCAAGTCCCGCAAGCACATCGAGGCGCTGCTGGGCACGCCGGTCTTCCTCGACCTGCATGTGAAGGTCGCGAAGGACTGGCAGCGCGACCCCAAGCAGCTGCGGAAGCTGGGCTTCTGACCCTCCGCGGGGACTCCTGACCCACCGCGCGGGCGCGCACGGCCCGGTCCGGGCCGTGCGGGCGGCCCCGCGGGGACGGGCGCCCCGCGACAGCCCGTCGCCGCGCCGCTCAGGCGCCTTCCTTCAGCACCCGGGAGATCAGCTCCCGCTGGGCCGGGGTGAGCCGTGGGTCGGCGCAGCACACCGTGCGGCCGTCGACCGTGATCTCGTACGAGAACCCGTCCGGCACACCCGTCCTCGCGCCGGCCGGTGATGTGCCCAGGCCGTCGGCGAGCGCCGCCTCGGCCAGGGCGTGCCACTCCTCGGCGTCCGGCCGCCCCGAGGTGTCCAGCTCGGCGCGGCGTTCGATCCCGGCGAATCCGCCCGTGCGCCTGATCCGAATACGCATGGACCCTGTCTACTCCGCCGGCACCTTCACCGTCGACCACGCCTTGGACACCGCGTCGTGCTCCGGGCCCTCACCGAACCGCTCGCGCGCCGCCGCGACCGTCAGCCGGGCGAAGTCGGTGAAGTCCGCGTCCTCCGCCAGTTCGCCGCCGGTGAGCACGTCGAACCAGATCTGGCCGGCCCGTTCCCAGGCGTTGCCGCCGAGCTCCGCGGCGGCCAGGTAGAACGCGTGGTTGGGGATGCCGGAGTTGATGTGCACGCCGCCGTTGTCGCTGCCCGTGCGGACGTAGTCGTCCATCGTGGCGGGCTGCGGGTCCTTGCCGAGCACATCGTCGTCGTACGCCGTGCCGGGGGCCTTCATCGAGCGCAGGGCCACGCCCTGTACGTCCGGTGCCAGCAGGCCCGCGCCGATCAGCCAGTCGGCCTCGTCCGCGGTCTGGCCCAGCGCGTGCTGCTTGACCAGTGAGCCGAAGACGTCCGACATGGACTCGTTGAGCGCCCCCGGCTGGCCGAAGTACGCCAGGTTGGCGGTGTACTGGGTGACGCCGTGGGCCAGCTCGTGACCGATGACGTCCACCGGGAGGGTGAAGTCGAGGAAGATCTCCCCGTCACCGTCTCCGAACACCATCTGCTCGCCGTTCCAGAAGGCGTTGCCGTAGTCCCGGTCGTAGTGGACGGTCGCGTCGAGCGGGAGTCCGGAACCGTCGATCGAGTCACGGCCGTAGACGTCCAGGAAGAGGTCGAAGGTCGCTCCCAGCCCGGCGTACGCCCGGTTGACGGTCGCGTCCTTGGTGGGCTCGGCGCCCTCGCCGCGGACCTTCTTGCCGGGCAGCGTGGTCCGGTGCCCCGCGTCGTACACCGTGCGGTGCGGCTTCCCCGCGACCGCGCCGTCCGGCGCGGACACCGCGCGGGCGCCGACGACCGTGGTGAGGCGGCGGCCGGTGCGGTTGGCGGCGTCCGCCACGAGGGTGCGGCGCGCGGCGGCGGCGACCAGGGGGTCCGACGAGCGGGCCAGCCGGTCCAGGAGGTGCGGGGGGACGATCGTGCAGAACACGGGATGAGTCGTCGCAGTCATGTTCCGCAATGTGGCACTGGGTAGTGCGACTGTCACTAGCTGCGACCAGGATTGAGGAAAAGGAGTGACAGATCACCGTTTGACGGACAAGGGGCCCCGGTCCCGCATACTGGAACGGCGCCTCCGCTCGCGGTGTCACTCGGTTAGGCTGCTGTGCATCATGCGTTTCGGGCTGCTTCTCCTTAGCTGCCGCGGCGAGGGCCTGTAGTCGTAGGCCGACCCCCTCCCCGCGGAGTCTGGTGCTGCTTCGACACAGTCGGCCGTCCCCCTGGTTGGACACCTGAGGAGCCCTACGCCATGTCTCAGCCCGTTGGCCGCCCCACGCCCGTCACCAACGCGACGCACGCCCAGAAGCCGTCCGGGATGCCGATCCACAAGTACGGCCGGTACGAGGCCGTGGACATCCCCGACCGCACCTGGCCCGACCGGCGCATCACCAAGGCCCCCCGCTGGCTGTCCACGGACCTGCGCGACGGGAACCAGGCCCTGATCGACCCCATGTCGCCCGCCCGCAAGCGCGAGATGTTCGACCTGCTGGTACGCATGGGCTACAAGGAGATCGAGGTCGGCTTCCCGTCCTCCGGCGAGACCGACTTCGCCTTCGTGCGCTCCATCATCGAAGAGGGCGCCATCCCCGAGGACGTGACGATCTCGGTCCTGACCCAGGCCCGCGAGGAGCTGATCGAGCGGACCGTGGAGTCCCTGGTCGGTGCCCGCAGGGCCACCGTGCACCTGTACAACGCGACCGCCCCGACCTTCCGCCGCGTGGTCTTCCGCGGCTCGAAGGAGCAGGTCAAGCAGATCGCCGTGGACGGCACGCGGCTGGTCATGGAGTACGCCGACAAGCTGCTGGGCGACGAGACGGTCTTCGGCTACCAGTACAGCCCGGAGATCTTCACCGACACCGAGCTGGACTTCGCCCTGGAGGTCTGCGAGGCCGTCTGCGACGTCTGGCAGCCCGAGGAGGGCCGCGAGATCATCCTGAACCTGCCGGCCACCGTGGAGCGCTCGACGCCCTCCACCCACGCCGACCGGTTCGAGTGGATGGCGCGCAACCTGTCCCGCCGGGAGCACGTCTGCCTCTCCGTCCACCCGCACAACGACCGCGGTACGGCCGTGGCGGCGGCCGAGCTGGCGATCATGGCCGGCGCCGACCGCGTCGAGGGCTGCCTGTTCGGCCAGGGCGAGCGCACCGGCAACGTCGACCTGGTCACCCTGGGCATGAACCTGTTCTCGCAGGGCGTCGACCCGCAGATCGACTTCTCGCAGATCGACGACATCCGCCGTACCAGCGAGTACTGCAACCAGATGGAGATCCACCCGCGCCACCCCTACGCGGGCGACCTGGTCTACACCGCCTTCTCCGGCTCCCACCAGGACGCCATCAAGAAGGGCTTCGACGCGATGGAGGCCGACGCGGCCGCCGCCGGCAGGAGCGTCGACGAGATCGAGTGGGCCGTGCCGTACCTGCCCATCGACCCCAAGGACGTCGGCCGCTCCTACGAGGCGGTCATCCGGGTCAACTCGCAGTCCGGCAAGGGCGGCATCGCGTACGTCCTGAAGAACGACCACAAGCTGGACCTGCCGCGCCGGATGCAGATCGAGTTCTCGAAGATCATCCAGCAGAAGACCGACGCCGAGGGCGGCGAGGTCACGCCGAAGGCCATCTGGTCCGTCTTCCAGGACGAGTACCTGCCCAACCGGGACGACGAGGCCGCCCGCTGGGGACGCATCCAGCTGCGGTCCGGCCAGACCACCACCGACACGGACGGCACGGACACGCTGACCGTGGAGGCGGTCGTCGACGGCGCGGACACCGTGCTGACCGGCTCCGGCAACGGCCCGATCTCCGCGTTCTTCGCGGCGCTGCAGGACATCGGCATCGACGCGCGACTGCTGGACTACCAGGAGCACACGATGAGTGAGGGCGCCTCCGCCCAGGCCGCCTCGTACATCGAATGCGCCATCGACGGAAAGGTGCTGTGGGGCATCGGTATCGACGCCAACACCACCCGCGCCTCGCTGAAGGCGGTCATCTCGGCGGTCAACCGCGCCGCGCGCTGACTTCCGGACCGGACTCCGCCCGCCCCGCGCGGGCGGAGTCCGGCCATCTCCGTGGCGTTCTCATGACGGGGTGCTGACGCCACATCATCGATGTGGCTAACATCACGCCAACGCGGCAACGCGGCCGTGGGAGTGCCTCCCGTGCCCGAAGGGACACGGGGGAGTTACGGAGGTGCGACGTGCTGCCAGCGCGAGGGTCACGCGGCCCGAGACTGCGCATCTGCTCCATTTCCACCTCTTGGAACACCGTGGGCGACGGGGAGTTCTTCTGCCCCGCCTGCGGGGGCGACCGCAACTACCGCCGCCGTATCGGCCGCCGTCGTTTAACCCTTTTCGGTGTTCCACTGCTGCCCCGCGGCCTCGCCGGCCCGGTCGTCGAATGCGCGGCCTGCCACGGCCACTTCGGCACCGACGCCCTCGACCACCCGACCACCGCGCGCTTCTCGGGGATGCTCCGCGACGCCGTGCACACCGTCGCCCTCGCCGTCCTCGCGGCCGGCGGCGTCTCCTCGCCCACGGTCCTGCGCACCGCCGTCTCCACGGTCAGGGCGGCGGGGTACGAGGAGTGCACCGCGGAGAGCCTCATCGCGCTGATCGAGGCGCTCGCCGCCGACACGGGCAGATTCCTCACCGACGGCGAAGGGCCGTGCGGCGCCGCGCTCGCCATCGAACTGCACGAGGCGCTGGAGCCGCTCTCCCCGCACCTGGCCCCGGCGGGACGTGAGTCGATCCTCTTCCAGGGTGCCCGCATCGCCCTCGCGGACGGGGCCTACAGCCAGGCCGAGCGCGATGTCCTGACCACCGTCGGCAACGCGCTCCAGCTGTGCGCCGACGACACCACGCGACTGATGGAAGCGGCCCGCACGCCGTTCTAGGCCGTGTCGTCACGTCCCGCCCGGCCGCGGCGCCCCGCACGCGCGCTCGCCGATGCGCCGCCGCCCGGAAGGCGGCGGCGCGGGGCGTCGGACTCCCCGGGGGCGGACTCCCCCGGGTGTCGGACTCCGGGTGCCGGACGTCAGTCCTGTGCGGCGCTGGCCTTCAGCATCGCCTCACGCTCGACGATCTTCACGCGCTCACGGCCCTCGGCGGCCCCCAGGGCGCGCTCGGCGGCGTCCAGGCGGTACCAGCCCTCCCAGGTCGTGTACGCGACGCCCCGGCCCTCCAGGAAGCCGACGACGGCGTCCTCGGCGGGGGTGGCGGGGGTGAGCAGCCGGCCCGCGCGATGGTCGTCGAGCAGGTTCGCGACCGTCTCGTTCGCGTCGCCCTTGGTGTGACCGATGAGCCCGACGGGGCCGCGACGGATCCAGCCGGTGACGTACGTCGACGCCATGGGCGCGCCGCTCTCCTCGATCACGCGGCCGCCCTCGTCCGGGACGGTGCCGGAGACGGTGTCCCAGGGCAGCTTCGGCAGCTCGTCGGAGAGGTAGCCGACGGCACGGTAGACGGCCTGGACGTCCCAGTCGGTGGTCCGGCCGGTGCCCGTGACGTTGCCGGTGCCGTCCAGCTCGGTGCGCTCGGTGCGCAGACCGACGACCTTGCCGTCCGCGCCGAGGATCTCGACGGGTGACTCGAAGAAGTGCAGGAAGAGCTTGTGCGGACGGTCGCCGACATCGCGGATCGCCCAGTTCTCCAGGGTCTTGGCGACCATGTCGGTCTGCTTGTTCTTGCGCCGGTCGGCGATCGAGCCCTCGTCGTAGTCGATGTCCTCGGGGTTGACGATGACCTCGATGGTGGGGGAGTGGTCCAGCTCGCGCAGCTCCATCGGGCTGAACTTCGCCTGTGCGGGGCCCCGGCGGCCGAAGACGTGGATCTCCTTGGCCCTGTTCGCCCTGAGGCCGTCGTGGACGTTGGGCGGGATCTCGGTCGGGAGGAGCTCCTCCGCGGTCTTGGCGAGGATGCGCGCGATGTCGAGGGCCACGTTGCCCACGCCCAGGACGGCGACCTTCTCGGCCTCCAGCGGCCAGGTGCGCGGAACGTCCGGGTGGCCGTCGTACCAGGAGGCGAAGTCGGCGGCGCCGTAGGAGCCGTCCAGGTCGACGCCCGGGATCCTCAGCTCGCGGTCGGCCATCGCGCCGGTCGAGAAGACGACGGCGTCGTAGAAGGCGCGGAGGTCGTCCAGGTGTATGTCGGTGCCGTACTCGACGTTGCCGAAGAGCCGGACCTGCGGCTTGTCGAGCACCTGGTGGAGGGCCGTGATGATGCCCTTGATGCGGGGGTGGTCCGGAGCGACGCCGTACCGGATGAGCCCGAACGGCGCCGGCATGCGCTCGAAGAGGTCGATCGAGACTCCGGGGTCGGCGGCGGCCTCGGACTTCAGAAGCGCGTCGGCGGCGTAGATCCCGGCGGGGCCGGCACCGACGATCGCGACCCGCAGGGGGCGGGGCATGACAGTTCCCTTCGAGCGAGGAGTGAGCGGTGATATCAACTGCTCCACCGAACCCTAAGTAAGGCACGCCTCACTTGGGTACCCGCCCCCCACCTATGACCCCATAAGTGCCCTTTATGAGGCGGTCGGACGGCGGGGTCCGGGCGATGGTGCCCCTGCCGTGCCGTGCCGTGCCGTGCCGTGCCGTGCCGCGCACCGGGCTCCGCCTCCCCGGCCGCCCCTGATTCGCGCCCGCCGTCGCCGCGGGCCACTCTGGAGGCAGCTGTCCGAAAGGGGTCCGGCCGTCATGTTCGCCTCCGCCACCGACGCAGCACCGGGCGGGCGGATCGCCAGGATGCTGGAGAGCCCGGTCGTCGGTATGTCCCCGTGGATCGCCTTCTCGGTCCTCGCCGGCCCCGGCCGCTTCGAGATCGCCGTCGTCGTGTCCCTCGCCCTCGCCGTCGCTCTGCTCGTCGGGGGCCGGGCCGTCCGCCGGGGTTCCTCGGTGAAACTCCTGGAGGTCGCGGACGTCGTGTTCTTCGCCGCGATGGCCATCGTCGGAATCGTCGCTTCCGAGGGCACCTACCGTTGGCTGGAGACCTATGCGGGCGAGCTGTCCAACATCGCGCTCGTCCTGATCGCGTTCGGGTCGATGGCCGTACGGATGCCATTCACCCTCCCGTACGCACGCGAACGGGCGGATCGCAAGCACGGGAAATCGCCCGAGTTCCTCCGGGCCAACTACGTGATCACGGGAGCTTGGGGGGTCGCGTTTCTCGTGGCGGCGATAGCCGGCGGCTTCGGGGATCTGGTCCTGCGCAATTCGAACAATCTTTGGACCGGCTGGATCATCCAGATCGTGGCGATCATCGCCGCCCTGCGCTTCACGGAGTGGTATCCGCAGGTGGTGCGCGCCCGGCTGGCCGGGGAGCCGGAGCCACCGGTGCGCTCCCTGCTCATCCCGTTCGTGGGCCTGCTCATCCCCATCGGCGTGGTCGTCCTGGTCTTCGACGCGGCGGCCTCGTGGTTCGGTGTCGGCCTGATGATCCTCGGCGTCATCCTGGCGCGGGCCCTCAGGAGCGACGCGGCCATCACGCACCACCACAGGCGTCGGCTGAAGTAGCGTTTCCGCGACCGGTAAATCCTGCGGATCGGACGCATTCGAGGAATCCGTCCCGCCGCATCGATTCTGCGGATTCCGCTGCCCTGTCCGGGCTCCTCCGTCCCGCCGAACGATTATGGCGCGTACGCGGCTGCACATACTACGGGCAGGGCCCCACCCTGGGAGCGGTAACCGAGAAAGGGATTCAGAAAGGGCGACCGTGGTGAAGGAAGAAAACACGCGGTCGTCGACGATGGACGTCGGTGAGCGAAAGAACGAAGGAGGCCGAGGAGGCGATGGCGGAATTGTGTACGGCACACGAAAGGGCCGGTACCGCGGTGCGGACGGAGCGCGGGCCGGCCGGCCGTTCTCTCGGGGGAGTGCCTTTCGGGGAAGGCGGCCGCGGATGAGCCTGCCCGTGGGGTCGTACGTCGTGGAGCTGCGCACCGGCCGCGTCGGGCGCGTGATGGGGCACGAGGGCCCCTACCTCCAGCTGAGGCCGGTCGGCGGTGGACGCGAATGGGACTGCCCGCCGGACGGGGTCCGCGCGGCCACCGACGCGGAGCGGATCAGCGCCGCGACGGCGTACGCCAACGCCCGCAGCCGGGGCGAGGTGCCCTGAAACGGCGGCCCCCGCCCGCGGGGGCGTGAACACCCCGGCGGGCCCGCCGGCACGCACCCCGGGGGTCATCGGAGCCGGCCCGCTCCGATGAGGAGGATCCGGCGGCTCACGGTCGCCGCGCCGTGGAGCCCCGCCGCCACGCACACCTGGAAGAGCACCCTCGCCCGGAATCCGGCCGGATCGGCCGCCACCGGGCCCCACGCCGCCACCGCGGCCAGGGAGCCGTCGTAGCGGCCCTGGACGGCGGCGAGCGCCTCCGCCGCCCGGGCGAACCCCGGAGTCCCGCCGAGGCGGCACGTCCCTTCGCACAGCCCCCAGGAACATCTCCGGAACCAGGATCCGCGCGTGCGGGGCGTCGACGAGCGGAACCGAGGCGGTCGAGAGGGCCGGCGCGGGCCTCACGCCGCCGGTCGCCCCGGGTGCCGGGGCCGCCACCCCCCGGCGTACGGGAGAATGGGCCGCATGAGTCTGTTCCGCGACGACGGCATCGTGCTGCGCACCCAGAAGCTGGGTGAAGCGGACCGCATCATCACGATCCTCACCCGCGGCCACGGCCGGGTGCGCGCCGTCGCGCGCGGGGTGCGGCGGACCAAGTCCAAGTTCGGGGCCCGGCTGGAGCCCTTCTCCCACGTGGACGTGCAGTTCTTCGCCCGGGGCGGGGAGCTCGTCGGACGCGGCCTGCCGCTGTGCACGCAGAGCGAGACCATCGCCGCGTACGGCGGCGGGATCGTCACCGACTACGCCCGCTACACCGCCGGCACCGCGATGCTGGAGACCGCCGAGCGCTTCACCGACCACGAGGGCGAGCCGGCCGTCCAGCAGTACCTGCTGCTCGTCGGGGGCCTGCGCACCCTCGCCCGCGGCGAGCACGCGCCGCACCTGATCCTCGACGCGTTCCTGCTGCGCTCGCTGGCCGTCAACGGCTACGCGCCCTCCTTCGAGGACTGCGCCAAGTGCGGCATCCACGGGCCCAACCGGTTCTTCTCGGTCGCCGCGGGCGGTGTCATATGCGGCGACTGCCGGGTGCCCGGCAGCGTCGTACCCTCTGCGGAGGCCGTCGGGCTGCTCAGCGCGCTGCTGACCGGTGACTGGGAGACTGCGGACGCGTGCGAACCGCGTCACGTCCGGGAAGGCAGCGGGCTGGTGTCCGCCTATCTGCACTGGCATCTGGAGCGCGGACTGCGCTCGCTTCGGTACGTAGAGAAATAGGAGATGTGAGCCGCATGGCACGACGCGGAATCCTGGGGCGGTCCCGGCGCGAGTACAAGGTCCCCGAGCCGCACCCGTCCGGCGCGCGCCCCCCGAAGATCCCGGGCGAGCTGGTTCCGAACCACGTGGCGTGCGTCATGGACGGCAACGGCCGCTGGGCGAAGGAGCGCGGTCTGCCGCGCACCGAGGGCCACAAGGTCGGCGAGGGCGTCGTTCTCGACGTGCTCAAGGGCTGCATCGAGATGGGCGTCAAGAACCTCTCCCTGTACGCCTTCTCCACCGAGAACTGGAAGCGCTCGCCCGACGAGGTGCGCTTCCTGATGAACTTCAACCGGGACGTCATCCGCCGCCGCCGCGACGAGATGGACGAGCTCGGCATCCGCATCCGCTGGGTCGGCCGTATGCCCAAGATGTGGAAGTCGGTCGTCCAGGAGCTCCAGATCGCCCAGGAGCAGACCGTCGGCAACGACGCGATGACGCTGTACTTCTGCGTCAACTACGGCGGCCGCGCCGAGATCGCCGACGCCGCCCAGGCGATCGCCCGGGACGTGGCCGCGGGCCGGCTCGACCCCGCGAAGGTCAACGAGAAGACCTTCGCGAAGTACATGTACTACCCGGACATGCCGGACGTGGACCTCTTCCTGCGGCCCAGCGGCGAGCAGCGCACCTCCAACTACCTGATCTGGCAGAGCAGCTACGCGGAGATGGTCTTCCAGGACGTGCTGTGGCCCGACTTCGACCGCCGCGACCTGTGGCGGGCCTGCCTGGAGTACGCCTCCCGCGACCGCCGTTTCGGCGGGGCGATCCCCAACGAGGAGCTCGCCGCCCTGGAGAAGCGCGAGCTCCGCTGACGCGGCACGACCGTGGCCCGCGCCCCCGAGGGGACGCGGGCCACGGTCGTCACGCCTTCAGACGCCCTTGGACGCCGCGCACTCCGCGCAGGTGCCGAAGATCTCCACCGTGTGCGCCACGTTCACATAGCCGTGCTGCGCCGCGATGGTCTCGGCCCACTGCTCGACCGCGGGGCCCTCGACCTCCACCGCCTTGCCGCAGACGCGGCACACCAGGTGGTGGTGGTGCTCGCCCGTCGAGCAGCGGCGGTAGACCGCCTCGCCGTCGCTGGTGCGCAGCACGTCCACCTCGCCCGCTTCGGCGAGCGACTGCAGGGTGCGGTAGACGGTCGTCAGGCCCACGGAGTCGCCGCGGTGCTTGAGCATGTCGTGCAGCTCCTGCGCGCTGCGGAACTCGTCCACCTCGTTCAGCGCTGCCGACACGGCAGCACGCTGCCGGGTCGACCGGCCGCGTACGCCGGGGGGTCCAGCAGTCGCCACAGGTGCCTCCTTACGGGTGGCCCGATCAGAACGGTCCGTCGGACCATTCTGCCAGGCCGCTCCCGTCCCGCGGTCAGACCCTCACGTCGTCCGAGGGTCCGGGGGAGCTCGGTACGTCCATGTCGCACTCGTCCGCGGCCGGCCCGGCCGCCCGTGCGCGGCGCCTGGCCAGCGGCGCGGCGCACGCGGTCAGGGCGATGAACACCACGATGGCCAGCAGCACGATCGTGGCGCCGGGCGGGACGTCCTGGTAGTAGGAACCGACCGTGCCGGCCAGCGTCACGCCCGTACCGATCAGCACCGCGAGGACGAAGGTCGCGCGGAAGCTGCGCGCCAGTTGCTGCGCCGCCGCGACCGGCACCACCATCAGCGCGCTGACCAGCAGCAGGCCCACGACCCGCATGGCGACCGTGACGGTCACCGCGGCGGTGACCGCGATCAGCAGGTTCAGCGCCCGGACCGGCAGGCCGGTGACGCGGGCGAACTCCTCGTCCTGGCTGACCGCGAACAGCTGCCGTCGCAGTCCGAGAGTGACCAGCATCACGAACAGGGCCAGCAGGCAGATCGCCGTCACGTCCTCCTCGGAGACCGTCGAGAGCGATCCGAAGAGGTACGAGTTGAGGTTGGCGTTCGAGCCGGTCGGCGACAGGTTGATGAGCATGACACCGCCGGCCATGCCGCCGTAGAAGAGCAGCGCCAGCGCGATGTCGCCGCGGGTGCGGCCGTACGCCCGGATCAGCTCCATGGTGATCGCGCCGATGATCGCGATCAGGGTGGCCATCCACACCGGGCTGGTCGAGAGCAGGAAGCCGAGGCCGACACCGGTCATGGCGACATGGCCGATGCCGTCGCCCATCAGCGCCTGCCGTCGCTGCACCAGGAAGATGCCGACGGCGGGTGCGGTGATGCCGACCAGGACGGCCGCGAGCAGCGCGCGCTGCATGAAGGCGAGCTGGAGAATTTCCATGATCAGGTCAGCAGTCCCGTGCGGAGCGGCTCGTCGGCCGCGTGCGGATGTACGTGGTCGTGGCCCGGCAGCGCGTGCTGGCCGACGGCCTTCGGCGGCGGCCCGTCATGGACCACACAGCCGTCGCGCAGCACGACCGCGCGGTCGATCAGCGGCTCCAGCGGGCCCAGCTCGTGCAGGACGAGCAGGACCGTCGTCCCGTCCGCGACCTGCTCGCGCAGCGTCGAGGCGAGGATCTCCTGGCTGGCCAGGTCCACGCCCGCCATCGGCTCGTCCATGATCAGCAGGTCGGGGTCGGAGGCGAGTGCCCGGGCGATCAGAACGCGCTGGTGCTGGCCGCCGGAGAGGGCGCTCACGGAGTCCTTGGCGCGGTCGGCGAGCCCGACGAGCCCGATGGCCCGCTCCACGGCCGCCCGGTCGGCCCGCGACGGCCACCTCAGCTTCGTGCGCGACAGCCGGCCGGAGGCGACGACCTCGCGGATGGTGGCCGGCACGCCGCTGGCGGCGGTGGTGCGCTGCGGCACATAGCCGACGCGCGCCCAGTCGCGGAAGCGCCTCAGTTCCGTACCGAACAGCGAGATGGCTCCGCCCGTCAGCGGCACCTGGCCGATCACGGAGCGTACGGCCGTCGACTTGCCCGAGCCGTTGGCCCCCAGAAGGGCGACGACCTCGCCGCGGTGCACCGTGAGGTCGATGCCGCGCAGCACGGGGCGCGAGCCGAGTGCGGCGGTGGCCGAGCGGACGGATATGACGGGCTCGGTGGTCACGACGGTGCCTCCAGTGCGTGCGTCCCGGGAAGAAGTCACTTCGCGCCGAGGGCCTTCTGCAGCGCGGCGAGGTTGGACCGCATCACCTCGATGTAGTCAGCGCCCTTGGACTTGTCGGTGATTCCCTCCAGCGGGTCCAGGACGTCCGTCTTCAGTCCGGTGTCCCCGGCGAGGGTCTTGGCGGTCTTGTCGCTGGCGAGGGTCTCGAAGAAGACCGTGCCCACCTTGTCCTTCGCCGCGATGTCCTGGAGCTCCTTCATCCGGGCGGGGCTCGGCTCGGACTCGGGGTCGATGCCGGAGATGCCCTCCTGCTCCAGACCGTACCGCTCGGCGAGGTAGCCGAAGGCGGAGTGGGTGGTGATGAAGGTCCTGGTGGTGGTGTTCTTCAGGCCCCGCTCGAAGTCGGTGTCCAGGGCGCCGAGCTTCTTCACCAGCTCGTCGGTGTTCTTCCGGTAGTCGGCGGCGTGGTCCGGATCGGCCTTCTCCAGGGAGGCGCCGACGCCCTTGGCGACCTCGGCGTACTTCACCGGGTCCAGCCAGATGTGCGGGTCCGCGCCGGCCTCGCCCTCGTGCTCCTCGTCACCGTGATCCTCGCCCGCGTGGTCGTGGCCGACCTCGGTGCCGTGCTTCTCCAGCTCGGTGAGGGTGGCCGCGTCGACCGTGTTCGCGACGCCCGCCTGCTTGATGGCGTCGTCGACGGCGGGCTGGATGCCCTTGAGGTAGAGGATGTAGTCCGCTTCGCCGAGCTCGCCGATCTGGCGGGGCTTGAGCTCCAGGTCGTGCGGCTCGACGCCGGGCTTGGTGAGGGTGGTGACCGTGACGTGGTCGCCGCCGATGTGCTCGGCCAGGAACTGCATCGGGTAGAACGACGCGACCACGTCCAGCCTGCCGTCGCTCTTGTCCGCGCCGCCGGACGAACCGGAGCAGGCGGAGAGGGAGACCAGGCCGAGGGCCACGGCTCCGGCGAGGGCGGTGGAGGGTATGAGGCGTCGCACGTTCATGACACTCATTTTCAACAAAATTGGAAACGATTGTCAACAAAGTCGATGGGCGGGCGAAGGGGGCCACCGATTTGATCCAGGGGGTGCGCACGCCGGTAACCTGAATCATTCGCCGTTCGTCGTCGTCGTAATGAAGAGAGCACCGTGGCCGCCGACAAGATCGACACCATCGTCAACCTGAGCAAGCGCCGTGGCTTTGTCTACCCGTGCAGCGAGATCTACGGCGGCCAGAAGGCCGCCTGGGACTACGGGCCGCTGGGTGTCGAGCTCAAGGAGAACCTCAAGCGCCAGTGGTGGCGTTACATGGTCACCTCGCGCGAGGACGTCGTGGGTATCGACTCGTCGGTGATCCTTGCCCCCGAGGTCTGGGAGGCCTCCGGACACGTCGCCACCTTCACCGACCCGCTCACCGAGTGCACCTCCTGCCACAAGCGTTACCGGGCGGACCACCTGGAGGAGGCGTACGAGGAGAAGCACGGCAAGCTTCCCGAGCACGGCCTCACCGACCTGAACTGCCCCAACTGTGGCAACAAGGGCACCTTCACCGAGCCCAAGCAGTTCTCCGGCCTGCTCTCCACCCACCTCGGCCCGACCCAGGACTCCGGCTCCGTCGCCTACCTGCGCCCCGAGACCGCCCAGGGCATCTTCACCAACTTCGGCCAGGTGCATCAGACCGCGCGCAAGAAGCCGCCGTTCGGCATCGCGCAGATGGGCAAGTCCTTCCGGAACGAGATCACTCCGGGCAACTTCATCTTCCGCACGCGCGAGTTCGAGCAGATGGAGATGGAGTTCTTCGTCAAGCCGGGCGAGGACGAGCAGTGGCAGGAGTACTGGATGGAGCAGCGCTGGAACTGGTACCGCGACCTTGGTCTCCGTGAGGAGAACATGCGCTGGTTCGAGCACCCGAAGGAGAAGCTCTCCCACTACTCCAAGCGCACCGCCGACATCGAGTACCGCTTCCAGTTCGGCGGCAGCGAGTGGGGCGAGCTGGAGGGCGTCGCCAACCGCACCGACTACGACCTCACGGCGCACTCCAAGGCGTCCGGCACCGACCTGTCGTTCTTCGACCAGGAGGCCGGCGAGCGCTGGGTCCCGTACGTCATCGAGCCCGCCGCCGGTGTCGGCCGCGCGATGCTGGCCTTCCTCCTCGACGCCTACAACGAGGACGAGGCCCCCAACGCCAAGGGCGTCATGGAGAAGCGCACCGTGATGCGCCTCGACCCGCGCCTCGCGCCGGTCAAGGTCGCCGTGCTGCCGCTGTCCCGCAATGCGCAGCTGTCGCCGAAGGCCAAGGGCCTGGCGACCGACCTGCGCAAGAACTGGAACATCGAGTTCGACGACGCGGGCGCCATCGGCCGCCGCTACCGCCGTCAGGACGAGATCGGTACGCCGTTCTGCGTCACCGTCGACTTCGACACCCTCGACGACAACGCGGTCACCGTGCGCGAGCGCGACACCATGAAGCAGGAGCGCGTCTCCCTGGACCAGATCCAGGGCTACCTGGGCAGCCGCCTGCTCGGCTGCTGACCCGCCCGGCTCGCACAGCCCGAAGCCCCCGGTTCCACAAGGAGCCGGGGGCTTCGGCGTGCACGGGGCGCGCGGCTACGCGCGCAGGCCGCGCAGCAGCAGGTCCACCACCGCGTCGAACTCGGCGTCGATCGTGGCGCGCCGCCACTGCGGGGCGTACTCGGGGTCGTGGAACCTGGTCGTCGCGTCGAAGAGCGCGCGGGCCGTGGCGGCGGGGTCGGGGGCGGTGAACTCGCCTTCCCGGACGCCCTCCTCGACGATCGTGCGGACCTGGTCGATCAGGACGTCGATGTGGTGCTCGACCACGCCGCTGCTGTCCTCGATCAGCACCCCGAAGGTGGCGAACAGCTCGGGGTCGTCCCCCGCCTTGCGGCGCTTGGCGGTGAACAGCTCGGTGAACCAGGCGCGGAGCTTTTGCGCGGCGGGCTCGCCCGAGGCCGCGATCAGCTCCGCGAGGGCGACCTCGGCCTTCGAGAGCCAGCGCTCCGTGACCGCCTCGCGCAGGGCCGCCTTGGTGCGGAAGTGCCGGTACACGCTGCCGTGGCTGACGCCGAGGACCCGGGCCACGTCCACGACGGTCGCCTTCGCCGGGCCGTAGCGCCGAAGCACCTCCTCGGTGGCTTCGAGGATGCGCTCTGCGGTCAGCGTCTCGGTGGGCATGGGATGACAGTACCTGTCAGTCGAACGCGGGCGGGCGGCCGTGCCTCAGTGCTCGCTGTCCAGGTGCGCCATCTGCGCCGCGGGGTAGCGCTCGCCCGCCGCGGCACCGGCCGGGACGGCCTGCTCCACGGCCGCCAGGTCCTCGGCGTCGAGCGTCACGTCGAGGGCCCCCAGTGCCTCGGCCAGCCGGTCGCGGCGGCGGGCGCCGATCAGCGGGACGATGTCGGTGCCGTGGCGCGGGCCCTGCGCGAGCACCCAGGCGATCGCCGTCTGCGCGACCGTCACGCCCTTGGCCTCGGCGACGGCCCGCAGCCCGTCCACCAGGTCCAGGTTCCGGCGCAGGTTGTCGCCCTGGAAGCGCGGGCTCATGCCCCGGAAGTCGCCCGGGGCCAGCTCGCGGTCACGGGTGAAGTGGCCGCTGATCAGGCCCCGCGAGAGCACGCCGTACGCCGTGACGCCGATGCCCAGCTCGCGGGCGGCCGGCAGGATCTTCTCCTCTATGGAGCGGGAGAGCAGGGAGTACTCGATCTGGAGGTCGGCGATCGGCGCGACCGCCGCCGCCCGGCGCAGGGTGTCCGCGCCCACCTCGGACAGCCCGATGTGGCGGACGTGCCCGGCCTGGACCAGCTCGGCCAGGGCGCCGACGGTCTCCTCGATCGGGACGTCGGGGTCGACGCGCGCGATCCGGTAGATGTCGATGTGGTCGGTGCCCAGCCGCTGGAGCGAGTACGCCGCGAAGTTCTTCACCGCCTCAGGGCGGCCGTCATAGCCGGTGAACCCGCCCTCGACGGTGCGCAGCGCACCGAACTTCACGCTGATCAGGGCATGCTCGCGGGCGGCGCCCGGAGCCGTCCGCAGCGCCTCGTTGATCAGCAGCTCGTTGTGGCCCATGCCGTAGAAGTCGCCCGTGTCGAGCAGGGTCACGCCCGCGTCCAGGGCGGCGTGGATGGTGGCGAGGGACTCGGCGCGGTCGCTCTCGCCGTACAGCGCGGACATGCCCATGCAGCCGAGGCCGAGCACGGAGACCCGGGGGCCGGTGGTGCCGAGCGAGCGGGTGGGGAGGGTGGCGGTCATGAGGACTCCTCGGGGTGGATGAGGGGGCGCTCCACCAGCATGGCATGACGACTGACAGATATCAATAACTGTCAGTCGATCTGTCAGTCGATCCGTCGGTCGCTCGTGGCGGGGCGCTGCCGGGGGCCGCTCGGGCGCCGGGAAATCGGGTGTGGGGAGCCGCCGGCGCGCGGTAACGTCGCTCCATGACGTTTCTCCCGATCTACGAGTGAGAGCGCGGCGGGCCTGACCCCGCCCCCCACCAGAGACATCCCGGATCACCACTGACCAGCAAATGGGAGAACCCGTGGCCAAGAGCCGTAACAACCTTCTCGGCGTGGGCGGACAGCGCAAGAAGGTGTCCCGAGCGGACCAGCAGGGCTCCGCGCCCGCCCGCGCGGCGGACCGCAGGGCGGCCTCCGACCAGAAGCAGGAGCTGCTGCGCCGGATGCGCGAGCGCGCCCAGGGCGTGGCCCCCGGGACCGACGGCGACTCCGCCGAGCAGGTCCAGGACCAGGAGAGCGCGGAGCAGCGGGGCTGACGCTCCGCCCCGGCTCGTCGGGACGGGGTGTTCGGCACTCCGCCCCGGCTCGTCGGGACGGAGCGTTCGGCACTCCGCGCAGGCACCGTGGGCCCGGCCACCTCGTGTGGCCCGGGCCCATCGTCGTCTCCGGACGCTCGGGAGCCCGCGTTCGAGGTCCGGCGGGACCGGGCTTCCGTTCCGGGCGCTCCGCCGCCCCGCCGGCCGTCGCGCGCCCCCGGCCGGCGCGCCCCGACGAGCAGGACGTGCAGCCCGCACCCGGCGCCCCGACGGGCAGGACGTGCAGCCCGCACCCGGCGCCCGCCGCGGAAGGGGGCGACCCCTCGGCAGGGGAGGCGTCCTCGGTCGCCGACGGCCCGCATCACCGGTAAGGCCACGAGCGATGCGGGGTTCGGCGCCGGGAAGCACACCGGAGCCGCGGTGAGCGGGACGAGCCCCGCGATGAAGACCTTGCGGCGGCCGGGCCGGTCGCGGCGGCCCCGGCGAACAGGGCCAGGGCGGCGAGGGCCGAGGTGGTGAGGGCCGGGGCGGCGAGGACCCGGACGGCAAGGGCCGGGGCGGCGGTGTCGACGGTCCCTCGCGTGGCCCTGGCCGTGAGGTCGGACATATATGCGAAGAGCGCCTGACTGATGCTCCGAGCGGTAGGCGAGAATAGGGGGCATGACCGCGTTCAGCCCCCTCGCCATCGGCCCGCACACCGTGCAGCCCCCGGTGGTGCTCGCCCCGATGGCCGGCATCACCAACGCCCCGTTCCGCACCCTCTGCCGTGAGTTCGCCGAAGGCGTCCGGGGGTTCGGCGGCCTGCCGCCGAGGGAGCGGGCCGACGGCGGCAAGGGCCTGTTCGTGAGCGAGATGATCACCACGAGGGCGCTGGTCGAGCGCAACGAGAAGACCATGCAGCTCATCCACTTCGACGAGACCGAGACGCCGCGCTCGATCCAGTTGTACGGAGTGGACCCGGTGACGGTCGGCAAGGCCGTCCGCATGATCGTGGACGAGGACCTCGCCGACCACATCGACCTGAACTTCGGCTGCCCGGTCCCGAAGGTGACGCGCAAGGGCGGCGGGTCCGCCCTCCCGTACAAGCGGCCGCTGCTGCGGGCGATCCTGAACGAGGCGGTCTCCAACGCCGGCGATCTGCCGGTGACCATGAAGATGCGCAAGGGCATCGACGACGACCACATCACCTTCCTGGACGCCGGGCGCATCGCGGTCGAGGAGGGCGTGACGGCGATCGCGCTGCACGGGCGCACCGCCGCCCAGCACTACGGCGGCACGGCCGACTGGGACGCCATCGCGCGCCTCAAGGAGCACGTCCCGGAGATCCCGGTGCTCGGCAACGGCGACATCTGGTCGGCCGACGACGCCCTGCGGATGATGCGCGAGACCGGCTGCGACGGGGTGGTCGTGGGGCGCGGGTGCCTCGGGCGGCCCTGGCTCTTCGGCGACCTGGTGGCGGCGTTCGAGGGCGGGGGAGCACCGGCCACGCCGACCCTGCGCGAGGTCGCGGACGTGATGGTGCGCCATGCCCGGCTGCTCGGGGAGTGGATCGGTGACGAGACGCGGGGAGTCATCGACTTCCGTAAGCACGTGGCCTGGTACCTCAAGGGGTTCGCGGTCGGCTCGGAGATGCGCAAGCGGCTGGCCGTCACCTCGTCGCTGGACGAGCTCGGCGCTCAGTTGAGCGAGCTGGATCTGGAGCAGGCGTGGCCGGTGGGGGCCGACGGGCCGCGCGGTCGCACCTCCGGCAACAACCGGGTCGTCCTGCCGGACGGCTGGCTGAAGGACCCGTACGACTGCGCCGCCATCAGCGCCGACGCGGAACTGGACACGTCCGGCGGCTGACCGGCCGAGGCCGTGGAAAGGGTCCGGATACTGGAAACCCGGGCTCGTCGGGAGCGTGATTCTCGCCACCCCTGATCAGGGTGGCGCTCAGATGAGCGATTAAAGGGCGGATGCACTTCTCAAAGGGTGGCACTGAGTGCCACCCTTTGTGTGTTCACATATTGAACGCATCTGTCGTTGAAGGTGCTCGTTTGAGCGATCTCGCGTGTCCCTGAGGTAACTCCGCTTCAAGGCGTGAACTCGTGGCCTTTACTCGCCACTCCTCGGTGCACTTTCGATCTGCTGGCGGACGAGTGGTTAAGGCCGTATGACGGATAGGCGTACATACCCAGACGCCTTCGATCTGGGTATGTTCCTCGCCGTCAGGGCAGCCACCGAGTCCTCGAGGAGTCGAGACCCGTGTCGGAAAACAAAGATCAGAAGTTCGTGTACGACTTCACCGAGGGCAACAAGGACCTGAAGGACCTGCTCGGTGGCAAGGGTGCGAACCTCGCCGAGATGACCAACCTCGGGCTTCCGGTTCCTCCCGGCTTCACGATCACCACCGAGGCGTGCAAGGTCTACCTCGAGAGTGGTGACGAGCCGGCGGCGCTGCGCGACGAGGTCAGCGCGCACCTGGACGCCCTTGAGCGGAAGATGGGCAAGAAGCTCGGCCAGGCGGACGACCCGCTCCTGGTCTCCGTCCGCTCCGGGGCCAAGTTCTCCATGCCCGGCATGATGGACACCGTCCTCAACATCGGGCTCTCCGACGAGTCGGTGGTCGGCCTCGCGCAGCAGGCCGGCGACGAGCGGTTCGCGTGGGACTCCTACCGCCGCCTCATCCAGATGTTCGGCAAGACCGTCCTCGGCGTCGACGGCGAGCTCTTCGAGGAGGCCCTCGACGAGGCCAAGCAGGCCAAGAAGGTCACCGTCGACACCGATCTCGAAGCGGCCGACCTGAAGAAGGTCGTCAAGCACTTCAAGAAGATCGTCACCCGCGAGGCCGGCCGGGACTTCCCGCAGGACCCCCGCGAGCAGATGGACCTCGCCATCAAGGCCGTCTTCGACTCCTGGAACACCGACCGCGCGAAGCTCTACCGCCGCCAGGAGCGCATCCCCGGCGATCTGGGCACCGCGGTCAACGTCTGCTCCATGGTGTTCGGCAACCTCGGCCCCGACTCCGGCACCGGTGTCGCCTTCACCCGCGACCCCGCCTCCGGCCACCAGGGCGTGTACGGCGACTACCTGCAGAACGCGCAGGGCGAGGACGTCGTCGCGGGCATCCGCAACACCGTGCCGCTCGCCGAGCTGGAGTCGATCGACAAGAAGTCGTACGACCAGCTGATGCAGATCATGGAGACGCTGGAGACCCACTACAAGGATCTCTGCGACATCGAGTTCACCATCGAGCGCGGCCAGCTGTGGATGCTCCAGACCCGTGTCGGCAAGCGCACCGCCGGTGCCGCCTTCCGGATCGCCACCCAGCTCGTCGACCAGGGTCTGATCGACGAGGCCGAGGCGCTCCAGCGCGTCAACGGCGCCCAGCTCGCGCAGCTGATGTTCCCGCGCTTCGACGAGGACTCGACGGTGGAGAAGATCGGCCGCGGCATCGCCGCCTCGCCGGGCGCCGCCGTGGGCAAGGCCGTCTTCGACTCGTACACCGCCGTCAAGTGGTCCCGGTCCGGCGAGAAGGTCATCCTGATCCGCCGTGAGACCAACCCCGACGACCTCGACGGCATGATCGCCGCCGAGGGCATCCTGACCTCGCGCGGCGGCAAGACCTCGCACGCGGCCGTCGTCGCCCGCGGCATGGGCAAGACCTGTGTCTGCGGCGCCGAGGAGCTGGAGGTCGACACCAAGCGCCGCCGGATGACCGTGCCGGGCGGACATGTCGTCGAGGAGGGCGACGTCGTCTCCATCGACGGCTCCACCGGCAAGGTGTACCTCGGTGAGGTACCGGTCGTACCGTCCCCGGTCGTCGAGTACTTCGAGGGCCGCATGCACGCGGGCGCCGACGACGCCGACGAGCTCGTCGGGGCCGTGCACCGGATCATGGCGTACGCCGACCGGGTGCGCCGGCTGCGGGTGCGCGCCAACGCCGACAACGCCGAGGACGCGCTGCGCGCCCGCCGCTTCGGCGCCCAGGGCATCGGCCTGTGCCGTACCGAGCACATGTTCCTCGGTGAGCGCCGCGAGATGGTCGAGAAGCTGATCCTCGCCGACACGGACGAGGAGCGGCAGGAGGCCCTGGAGGCCCTTCTGCCGCAGCAGAAGCAGGACTTCATCGAGCTCTTCGAGGCCATGGACGGCCTGCCCGTCACGGTCCGGCTGCTCGACCCGCCGCTGCACGAGTTCCTGCCCGACATCACCGAGCTGTCGGTGCGCGTCGCCCTCGCGGAGTCCCGCAAGGACGCCAACGAGAACGACCTGCGCCTGCTCCAGGCCGTGCACCGGCTGCACGAGCAGAACCCGATGCTGGGTCTGCGCGGTGTCCGCCTCGGCCTGGTCATCCCCGGCCTGTTCGCCATGCAGGTCCGGGCGATCGCCGAGGCCGCCGCCGAGCGGATCGACGCCAAGGGCGACCCGCGCGCCGAGATCATGATCCCGCTCGTCGGCACCGTCCAGGAGCTGGAGATCGTCCGCGAGGAGGCCGAGGGCATCATCGCCGAGGTCCAGGCGCAGACCGGCGTCGAGCTGAAGCTGGCGCTCGGCACCATGATCGAGCTGCCGCGCGCCGCGCTGACCGCCGGGCAGATCGCCGAGGCCGCCGAGTTCTTCTCCTTCGGTACGAACGACCTCACCCAGACGGTATGGGGCTTCTCCCGGGACGACGTGGAGGCCAGCTTCTTCACCGCGTACCTGGAGAAGGGCATCTTCGGTGTCTCGCCGTTCGAGACCATCGACAAGGACGGCGTCGGATCCCTCGTACGCAGCGCGGTGGAGGCCGGCAAGGCCACCCGCCCGGACCTCAAGCTCGGCGTCTGCGGCGAGCACGGCGGTGACCCGGAGTCGGTGCACTTCTTCCACGAGGTCGGCCTCGACTACGTCTCCTGCTCGCCGTTCCGGATCCCGGTGGCGCGCTTGGAGGCGGGTCGCGCGGCGGCGCAGTCGAGCGGCAGCGACAGCCGCTGATCCGAGGCGGGTGCCCGGCGGCCGGTCCTCCGCCCGCCGTGGCACCCGGTGCCGGACCACCGGAGTCGTCGTCGGTCACCTTTCGACCCTCACCGGTCGACGGCGTCTCCGGGACGCAAAGAGACGGGGCGGACACCTTGTGCGGAGGTGTCCGCCCCGTCGTGTGCTGTCCGGGAAGAAGTGCAGATTCACGTTGAATTGCGGGCGGCTGAATTCCGCATCAAGGAATTCGTCGGAGTTGAACATCCGGTGAACTGTCCTCGCGGGTTGCCCGGGAGGCGGCGCGAAGCGCCGTCGGCCGCCGCCCCGGATGCGGGTTGAACCCACCGCTGGTTGAAGTCCGGACTTTTATGCGGCGCTGACATCGGGCGAATTTCCGCCATTCGCCCAGCAAAGAACGGGCGGAGCGCGGCCACCGGATCCCCACCCGCCGACCGCGCCCCATTACCCCTGCCGGACAAGAGAGCCGCAACCTTTCAGGGCCGCCGCCGGACGTGCGAAGCCCCCCACGGTCTCCAACACGTCACCTCGGTCCTGAAGGTTTCCTGCCCGACGTCGTACAGCTTTTCGGTTCGCACCCCACTTCCGCGACGCGTTTCAAGTGTGGCTGAAATGCCGTGGTGACGTGCTGTGATGGCATGCATACTCAGTGGCGGGGGGTGATTGCGGATGCAACAGGTGGGGGTTCAGTGCTGCGTATTCATTTCACCGGGGGCGATCTCGCCGGGGTTCGGATGGCCGCCCGGCCGGATGTGTTGTGGGAAACGATTCTCAGTTTTCACCGTTTGCGGGACCGGCGCGGTGCGCAGCTCTACGGGGAATGGCGTTCGGAAACCCGCGCACGATTGAACGGGGAGCCGCGCCTGCTCGGTGCCCTTGTCCCGGCCCGGGGCTATTTCCCGGACTTCCTCACTCCGCCGGAGGGCCTCGAAGGGATCGACGTGGCCCTGGAGGCCGTCCGGGCCACTCCGCCCGCCCGGCTCCACACCGAACTCGGCCTGCTGGCCGCCTCGCGGCCCGGAGCGGCATCCCTGCCCGGCTGGCTCGCAGCCCTCGCCGAGGGGCGCCCGGAGCCGTTCAGCCGGCTTCTGGGGGCGCTGCGCGGCTACCACCGGGCCGCCGTCGAGCCGTACTGGCGGCGCATCCAGGCCCGCGTGGAGGCGGACCGGGCCGTACGGGGCCGGGCCCTGCTCGACGGCGGCGCCGACGAACTGCTCGCCTCGCTGCCGCCGGTGCTCCGATGGCGCTCGCCCGTCCTGGAGGCCGACTATCCGGTCGACCGGGAACTGCGCCTGGACGGCCGGGGACTGCTGCTCCAGCCGTCGTACTTCTGCCGGGGGACCCCGGTGGTGTACCGCGACCCCGACCTGCCGCCGGTGCTGGTCTATCCCGTCACCCACACCGACGCCCCGGTCTCCGGGGAGGCCGGGGGCTCCTCGCTGGGCCGGCTCGTCGGCCACACCCGCTCCTCCGTCCTCAAGGCCATCGGCCACGGGGGCACGACCAGCGAACTCGCCCGCAGGGCCGGGGTGTCGCTCGCGTCGGCCAGCCAGCACGCGGGAGTCCTGCGCGAGGCCGGGCTGGTGGTCACCCTGCGCCGGGGCAGCTCCGTGCTGCACACCCTCACCCCGCTCGGCGCGGCCCTGCTGCGCGGAGGCGTGGCGGAGGGCCGGTCACCGCTCCGCCGCGTCTGAGCGCGACGGACGCGTGGGCGGACGCGTGGACGGACGCGTGGGCGGACATGTGGGCGGACATGTGGGCGGACGCGTGGACGGACATGTGGGCGGACGCGTGGACGCGGCCGGCGGCGCGGGCGGCACGGGAGGCGGCGGCGAAGGGGGCGGGCGGCACGGGAGGCGGCGGCGAAGGGGGCGGGCGGCACGGGTGGTGCGGGGGATGCGGGTGGTGCGGGTGGCGCGGGCGGGCCGCGAGGAGACGGGCGGCACGCCCGCGCCGGCGGGGTCGGCTCAGGTGCGGAACGGCCCCTTCACCTCGTAGGTGATGCCGCCGGACGAGCTGCCGCTCGTGCCCCGCTGGCTGGAGAAGTACAGCCGCGTGCCGTCGGGGGAGAAGGCCGGTCCGGTGATCTCCGACCCGGACTGGCCGTTGATCCGCAGGAAGGGCGCCACGACGTCGTCGGGGGTGATGACGCAGATCTCCATGCTGCCGCCGTCCTCGGCGACGAAGAGGTCCCCGGACGAGGAGCCGGTGACGTTGTCCACGCCGGTGAGCGGGGCGCCGCCGCCGCTGACCAGCGAGTCGTCGTAGGCCAGCTCGTAGGTGCTGTTCGCCAGGTTCACCTGCCACACGCGGTTGTCGCCCTTGGTGGTGAACCAGACCTTGTCGTCGGCGTAGTAACAGCCCTCGCCGCCGTTGAACCGCTTGGCGCCGGACACCTGGTCGCGGGTGACGGTCGGGGAGCCGTCCGGGTCCGGCACGTTCTGCCAGGTGAAGCTGCCGGAGGTGCCCGTGCCCGCCTTGAACACCTGAAGCGTGCCGGAGGAGAGGTCGCCCCAGGTGGTGGGGAGGAAACGGTAGAAGCAGCCGTTGGTCTCGTCCTCGGTCAGGTAGATCGCCCGGCGGACCGGATCGGCCGCGGCCGCCTCGTGCTTGAACTTGCCCATCGCGTCGCGGCGGACGGCCGCGTTCACGCCCCACGGGTCGCTCTCGTAGACGTAGCCGAGGCTGACCTCCTCGCACGACAGCCAGGTGTTCCAGGGGGTCTTGCCGCCCGCGCAGTTCTGCCGCGTTCCGGAGAGGATCCGGTACGCGCCGGTGATGGCGCCGGTCGAGGAGAACTTCACGGCGCTCGCGCCGCCGCTGGGGTTGATCTCCGAGTTGGAGACGTAGATCCAGCCGCTGCCGTCCGCGTAGCACGCGCCGCCGTCGGGGGCGTTGTGCCAGGTGTACGACGTGCCGCTGACCGTCTGCCCCGAGCGGGCGATCACCCGGCTGGTGAAGCCGCTCGGCAGCAGGATGCCGTTGGCGTCCGCCGCGCCGAGTGCCCCGTACGGGCCCGTGCCGGGCTGGGCGGGCGCCGCGTAGGCCGCTCCCCGCCACAGGGTGCCGCCCAGTGCCGCGGTGGACGTGCCGATGACCGCTCCGCGAAGGAAACTGCGTCGCTCCACGTGTCACTCCAGAGGAGATCGTGACCGTCCCGCCGGGCCGGTCGGCCGGCGGGGTCGCGCGCTTCGGGAACCTATGAGCCCCGAATTGACGGTGCTCCAACAAGCGATGAAGCGGAAGTGTCGGCCGTCCCCTGTTTGTGGACGGCACGTTGTGGACGGCACGCCGGAAGGGGGCACGGAGCCGGCGCGCGGCCGGAGGGCGGGGCCGGCGGGGCCGGTCGCCGCCCCGGACCACACGCCCGCCGGGGTCGCCGCAGCCCCGGACCACACCGTCCGGCGGGGCCGGAGCGCGCACCTCCGAGGCGCGGGCGGACATTTTTTTTCCGGACCGGCGATGAGTTCTCCGGCAGGGCCCGGTCCACCCCTTCGTAAGCGACACCCCACGACACCCCACGACCCGCCGAAGCGTCGCGACGCGACAGCCCGATGAGAGACGAGATGCCGACATGCCTCAGATGATCTTCGTGAACCTGCCGGTGAAGGACCTCGGGACGTCCAAGACGTTCTGGAACAAGCTCGGCTTCTCCTTCAACGAGCAGTTCTCCGACGAGAGGACCGCCTGCCTCGTCCTCAGCGACACCATCTTCGTGATGCTCCTCACCGAGCCGCGCTTCAAGGACTTCACCAAGAAGGACATCGCCGACGCGAAGAGCACCACCGAGGCGATCCTCGGGCTCAGCGCCGAGAGCCGGGAGAAGGTCGACGAACTGGTCGAGGCCGCGCTGGCGGCCGGCGGGGCACCGGCCAACGAGACCCAGGACTACGGCACGATGTACGGCCGCTCCTTCGAGGACCCCGACCACCACCTGTGGGAGGTCATGTGGATGGACCCGTCGGTCGTCCAGGGCTGACGCTTCTCAGCCCTTGAGGCTGTCGTACGTCACGCCGGTGAGCCGCTCCGAGGCGTCCCAGAGCCGCTCACCGGCGACGTCGTCCAGCGTCCAGCGGGCCCGCCACGACCGGGCGGGTGCGCCCCGCCAGCCCTGGAGGCGGGGTCCGGTGAACGAGTCGGGACGTACCCCGGGCGCGGTCGCCGCGTACAACGTCGGCAGTGCGCCGGCCTGTGCGCTCTGCGCGATGACGCGGTTGCCGACCCCGACGATCCGCTCGGCGAGCCTGCGCCCCTCCAGCTTCACGCCCGCGCTCTGCAGGTTGGTCGCCGCGTAGCCGGGGTGGGCCGCCGCCGCCACGGTCCCCGAGCCGGTCGCCTCCAGCCGCCTCGCCAGCTCGTGGACGAAGAGCAGATTGGCCGTCTTCGAGCGCCCGTAGGCCACCCAGCGCCGGTAACCGCGTTCGCTGTTGAGATCGGCCGGGTCGATGGTGGCCAGTGCGTGCAGTCCGCTGGAGACGCTCACCACGCGCGCGCCGGGCGTATCGAGCAGCCGGGGCAGCAACAGTCCGGTCAGTGCGAAGTGCCCGAGGTGGTTCACGCCGAACTGTGTCTCGAAGCCGTCGGCGGTCGTCGAGTACGGCAACGCCATGACACCCGCGTTGTTGATGAGCAGGTCCAGCCGCTCGTACGGCAGGGAGGCCGCGAACTCCCGCACGGAGGAGAGGTCGGCGAGGTCCAGCGGGCGGAACTCCGCCCGGGCTCCCGGCACTTCGCGGCGTACCAGCGCCTCGGCCTCCTCGCCGCGCGGCCGGCTTCGGCAGGCGAGCACCACATGGGCGCCGTGACGGGCCAGTTCCAGCGCCGTCACGAGCCCGATGCCGCTGTTGGCTCCGGTGACGACGGCGGTGCGGCCGCTCTGGTCGGGGATGTCGTTCGCGTTCCAGCCCGGCATGAGGCACTCCTCCATGGCGATGACTCCGTACGCCAGGGTACGGACCCGGGCACAGACGCCTCCGGGCTCAGGCGGAGACACCGCCGTCGATGACCAGATCGGCACCCACCGTCGAGGCGGCGTCGTCGGAGGCCAGGTGGAGCACCGCGGCGGCGACCTCGCGGGTCGAGGCCACCCGGCCCAGCGGGGACTCGCCCTTCATCCGTACCGCGCGCTCGGCCTCCGTCTCTCCCGGGCGCAGCGACATCGAGGTGTCCGAGGCGCCGGGGCTCACGGCGTTGATCCGCACCCCGTCCTGGATGTGGTCGAGTGCGGCGGCGCGGGTCAGGGCGGCGACCGCCGCCTTGGAGACGGCGTAGCCGGCCGTGCCGGGACGGCGGGTGTGCGCGCCCAGGTTGGAGGCGATGTTGACGATCGCGCCGCCGCCGTGGGCGCGCATATGGGCGATCTCGGCCTGGAGGGCGAGCAGGACGCCGGTCACGTTGATGTCGATGAGCGTGTGCCAGTCCTGCTCGGGCAGGTCCGCGAGGGGCGCGCCGCCCCGGAAGACGCCGGCGTTGTTGACGGCGACGTCGAGCCGGCCGAAGCGCTCCACGGTCCGCCGGACGAGCCCGGCGACCTCCCCGGAGCGGCTGACGTCGGCGGTGAAGGCGGCGGCGGTGCCGCCCTGGGCCTCGATGAGGGCGACGGTCTCGTCGAGCGGGGCCGCGGTGCGCCCGGCCACGACGACCGAGGCGCCCTCGGCCGCGAAGGCGAGGGCGATGGCGCGACCGAGGCCGGAGCCGGCGCCGGTGACGAGGACGGACTGGCCCTGGAAACGAGCGGACATGGTTCACAACTCCGTGGGTGTCGGGACTGCTTGGGCGGTCGGCCGGCCGGCCGTGCGGGTCGGCCGGCCGGGCCGGTCGGGTCGGTGGTGCGGGTCGGCCTGCGGATCTTTTCTTGACCGAGCGTTCCAGTATCGAGTCATGAGAAGAAGCCCCCGCGGGGGCTTGCTCCACGCGCCACGGGCCGGTGCCGTCCGGCCGGTGTGCCGGTGTGCCGGTGTGCCGGTCCGGCGGTCCCGGCGGGGGGGTCTCAGTTCAGCAGGGTGAGCGCCTGTTCCGTCGCGTCCCGGACCCGGGTCGGGTCGGCGGACGCCTTGCCCACCACCCGGATGCCCTGGAGCAGGACCAGCAGCATCCGGCCCAGGGCGTGCGGGTCGCGGTCCTCGGCGAGCTCGCCCTGGGCCTGGGCCCGGACGAGCGCCGAGCGCAACGGGGTCTCGATGTGCTCCCAGCTCAGCTCCACCCGCCGGGCCATCGCGCCGTCGTGCGGGGCGAGCTCGGTCGCCGTGTTGGTGACGAAGCAGCCCCGCAGGCGCTTGCCCTCGTCGGTGGCCTCCGCGGCGAACCGCCGCACCAGGGCCCGTACGGCGGGCAGCGCGGGCCCCGGCTGGGACAGCTCGGTCAGCAAGGCCCCGTCGCGCCCGTGGCTGTACCGGTCCAGCGCCTTCAGGTACAGCTCGTGCTTGTTGCCGAAGGTCGCGTAGATGCTGGCGCGGCCGATGCCGAGGTGCTCGACGAGGTCCGCCATGGACGTCGCCTCGTAGCCGCGCCGCCAGAACAGCTCAAGGGCCGACTGGAGCGCGGCGTCCGGATCGAATTCCCTGGTCCTTGCCACGACCGGAACCCTAGATCGTTCTGGAACGATCGGTCAAGCAATGTCAGGCGGTACGGACGGGGAAGACCGTCACCGACACGTCCTCGTCGTCCAGGCAGCGGCCCGTCTCCAGGTCGAAGCGCTGCTTGAGCAGCGGCGAGGCCACGAACGGCCGGCCCGCCGCCGAACCGATGAGGCCGCGCGAGAGCACCTGGGCCCCGGTGAACGGATCGCGGTTGTCGATCGCGTACCACCGCCCCGCCCGGTCCTGGAAGAGCGCTGCCTGCCTGCCGTCCGGCAACAGGGCCGCCATGCCGCGGCCGGGCGTCAGCGCCGATGCCTCGCAGATCGCCAGCCAGGCGCTGTCGTGGGAGAGTTCGAGCATCATCGGGCGGTAACCCCTTCCAGAGTGAGGAACGTCAGGTCCGGCTTGATCTGGCCGCGCTCCGCGACGAACCGCACCGACGGGTCCGGCGCGTCGGGCGCGTTGACGAAGGAGACGAAACGGCTCAGCCGCTCGGGGTCTTCGAGGGTCTCGGCCCACTCGTCCCGGTAGCTCGCCACATGGGCGGCCATCAGCGACTCCAGCTCGTCGCAGAGTCCCAGCGAGTCGTGCACGACCACGTCGCGCAGGTGGTCCAGCCCGCCCTCCAGGCGCTCCAGCCACGCCGCCGTGCGCTCCAGCCGGTCGGCCGTGCGGATGTAGAACATCAGGAACCGGTCGATCAGGCGGATCAGCTCCGCGTCCGACAGGTCCTGGGCGAGCAGGTCCGCGTGGCGCGGGGTCGCGCCGCCGTTGCCGCCGACGTACAGGTTCCACCCGTTGGCCGTGGCGATCACGCCGAAGTCCTTGGACTGGGCCTCCGCGCACTCACGCGCACAGCCCGAGACGGCCGACTTGAGCTTGTGCGGGGCGCGCAGTCCCCGGTAGCGCAGCTCCAGGTCGATGGCCATCCTCACCGAGTCCTGCACGCCGTAGCGGCACCAGGTCTGGCCCACGCAGGACTTCACCGTGCGCAGCGACTTGCCGTACGCGTGGCCCGACTCGAACCCCGCGTCCACCAGCCGTGCCCAGATCGCCGGGAGCTGGTCCACCCGGGCGCCGAACAGGTCGATCCGCTGACCACCCGTGATCTTGGTGTAGAGGTTGAAGTCGCGGGCGACCTCACCGATCACGATCAGCTTGTCCGGGGTGATCTCCCCGCCGGGGATGCGCGGCACGATCGAGTACGAACCGTTGCGCTGCATGTTCGCCAGGAAGTGGTCGTTGGTGTCCTGGAGCGCGGCCCGCTCGCCGTCGAGGATGTAGTCGTTGTGGAGGCTGGCGAGGATCGACGCCACGGTCGGCTTGCAGACCTCGCAGCCCTCACCGCCCCGCGCCTCCTCGCGGCCGTGCGAGTCGAGCAGCTCGGCGTACGACGTGAAGCGCATCGTGCGGACGATCTCGTACAGCTCGCTGCGGGTGTACGTGAAGCAGCCGCACAGACCGCTCTCGGCGGGCGCCGGGAGCAGCTGGGTGATCAGCTTCACACAGCTGCCGCAGCCCGTGCCGGCCTTGGTGCACTTCTTGACCTCGGGCAGCGACGAACAGGCGCAGATCGCGCCCTTGGTGACGTTGTGGCAGCTGCAGATGATCGCGTCGTCGGGCAGGGCCGACGGGCCCAGCGACACCGGGGCGCCCGCTCCCGCCGGAAGCACCAGCTGCTCGGGGGAGACCGGCGGGACCGTCCCCGTCAGCGGCCGCAGCAGGCCGTACGATTCGGCGTCACCGACCAGGACGCCGCCCAGCAGCACCCCGTCGCCGTCGACGACCAGCTTCTTGTAGACGCCGGAGCGCGAGTCCGAGTAGACGACGTCCAGGCAGCCCTCCGCGGTGCCGTGCGCGTCACCGAAGGACGCCACGTCGACACCGAGCAGCTTCAGCTTGGTCGAGGTGTCCGCGCCCGTGAAGGTCGCGTCGGCGGCCTCCTCGTCGGCGATCGTCGCGGCCGCCGTCAGCGCCATCTCGTAGCCGGGCGCGACCAGGCCGTACACCCGGCCGTCCGAGGCGAGCGCGCACTCGCCGATCGCGTACACGGCCGGATCGGAGGTGCGGCACCGCTCGTCCACCGCGATGCCGCCGCGCTCGCCGACGGTCAGGCCGCAGTCACGGGCCAGCTGGTCCCGCGGCCGGACACCGGCGGAGAAGACCACCAGGTCGGTCGCCACCGTCGAACCGTCCGACAGCGCCATGCCGGTCACCGAGCCGTCGGTGGTGAGGACCTCCTGCGTACCGGTGCCCGTGTGCACCTCCAGGCCCATGGACTCGATCGTCCGCAGCAGCGCCGCGCCACCGCCCTCGTCGACCTGCACCGGCATCAGCCGGGGGGCGAACTCCACGATGTGCGTCCGCAGACCGAGCCCCTTGAGCGCCCCCGCCGCTTCCAGGCCCAGCAGCCCGCCGCCGACCACCGCACCGGTGGTCGCCGTCTTCGCGTACTCCTCGATCGCCAGGAGGTCCTCGATCGTGCGGTAGACGAAGCAGCCCCGCGCGTCCTTGCCCGGCACCGGCGGCACGAACGGGTACGAGCCGGTCGCCAGCACCAGCGTGTCGTAGGCGATCGTCATCCCGGAGCGCGAGGTGACCGTCCTCGCCTCGCGGTCGACCGTCTCCGCCGGGTCGTCCAGGTACAGCTCGATGCCGTGCCGGTCCATGAAGCCGCTCTCGACCATGGAGAGCTCGTCCGGGGTGCGGCCGTCGAAGTACGAGGTGAGCCGGACCCGGTCGTAGGCCGCCCGGGGCTCCTCGCACAGCACGACGACCCGCGCCCGCTCCGTGACCCCGCGCTCCGCGAGGGCTTCCAGGAACCGCTGGCCGACCATGCCGTGGCCGACGAGAACGATGGTGGGCATATCAGAAGCCTCCGTCATGGGTGAGCAGGTGGAGCAGGGGAGCGGGCGGAAGGTCCTCGTCGACCTCCCAGGCCCGGGCGAGGGCATCGACCGCGCCCAGATCGCCGAGGAGGACGCCGCCGACGAGCCGGTCGCCGCGGACGACGACCTTGCGGTACGCGCTGCGCGTCGCGTCGGCCAGCTGCACGGTGTCGTCGCCCGGCAGGGGAGTGGTCTCGCCGAACGCCGCGAGTTCCAGGGCCTCCAGGCTGAGCCTGGTCAGCGCCCGGGTCCCGCGGTAGGCCGCGTCGCCCCCGCCGAGGACGTCCGCGAGCACATCGGCCTGCTCCAGGGCGGCGCCCGCCAGGCCGTAGAGCCGGCCCTCGTGCTCGGCGCAGTCGCCGACGGCGTGGATGTACGGATCGGAGGTGCGCAGCTGGTCGTCGACGACGATCCCGCGCCGCACGTCCAGTCCCGCCTCCAGCGCCAGGCCCGTACGCGGCCGCACCCCGCAGGCGATGACGACGATGTCCGCGTCGAGCACGAACCCGTCGGCGAGCTCCACGGCCCGCACCGCGCCGGCGGCGCAGCGCAGGCCCCGCACCCGGCACTCGGTGTGGACCTCGACGCCCCGCGCCTCCAGGTGTCCGCGCAGCAGCTCCGCGGCGTTCGCGTCCAGCTGGCGCTCCATCAGGTGCTCGCCCTGCTGGGCCAGCACCACCTCGGCGCCCCGGGAGGCCAGCGCGCGGGCCGCCGACACCCCGAGCAGTCCGCCGCCGATGACCACCGCCCGCACCGCGCCGGAAGCCCCGGCGGGTTCCCCCGGGCCCTGCGCCCGGGCGGCCCGGAGCAGCGCGTCCAGGGCCAGGCAGTCGTCCAGCGTACGGAAGGCGTGGACCCCGGACGGGAGCGCGCCGCCCACCAGACCGCGCAGCGGCGGCAGCACCGGGTTCGAGCCGGTGGCCAGGACCAGCCGGTCGTATGCGACCGCCTCGCCGTCGGCGCAGTGCACCACGCGGGCCGCCCGGTCGATGCCGGTCACCCGCGCACCGCGCCGGACCGGCTCGCCCCGCGGTGAGGGCAGGGCGATCACCTCGGGCCCGTACCGGCCGGCCAGGACGTCCGCCAGCAGCACCCGGTTGTACGGGGCGTGCGGCTCCTCGCCGAGCACGGTGACGGGCAGCCGCTCGGCGAGGCGCGCCCCCGCCGTACCACCGCCGACCACCACGATCCGTGAACTCATACCCAGCAGCGTGCGTCGGCGGTGTTACCCGGCGGCATCCCGATTGTTTCCCGGACGGAAAGCTGACCTCAGCGGCTGCCGGCCGGTGCTGTGAGGGTCCCGGGAGGGGGGGAGGGGCGGCCGGTCCGAGCCGCGGCGGTGCGCGGGCCACGGCCGAGTGGCGGTGTGCGGGCCACGGCCGAGGTGGCGGTGTGCGGGGCGGCCGGTCCGAGCCCCGGCGGTGCGCGGGGAACCTCAGGGGCACCTCAACTCTTCCCCGATCCGTGGACGGCACACGCATCGCGTCCATAGGGTCGCGGGTATGCCCGACATATCGCTGACCACCCTCGTCCTGCTCTGCGCCGCCGCGCTGGTGGCGGGCTGGATCGATGCCGTGGTGGGCGGCGGCGGTCTGCTGCTCCTGCCCGCGCTGTTGCTCGGTCTGCCGCACGTTCCGGCCGCTTATGTCCTCGGCACCAACAAGGCGGTGGCCATCGTCGGCACGACGGGCGCCGCCGTGACCTATGTACGCAAGGCGCCGGTGCGGGTGGGGACGGCGGTACGGATCGGGCTCGCGGCCCTCGCCGGATCCATGACGGGCGCGTTCTTCGCCGCCGGGATCAGCAGCGAGGTGCTGCGGCCGGTGATCATGGTGGTGCTGCTGGCGGTCGCGGCGTTCGTGATGCTGCGCCCCTCCTTCGGTACCGGCCAGGAGAAGGGGCCCGTCACCCGGGCCCGCGTGGTCACCGCGATCGTGCTGGTCGGCGGCGGGATCGGGTTCTACGACGGGCTGTTCGGGCCCGGCACCGGAACCTTCCTGGTGCTGGCGCTCACCGCCGTGCTCCACCTCGACCTGGTGACCGCGTCCGCCACCGCGAAGATCGTCAATGTCTGCACCAACGCCGGGGCGCTCTCGATGTTCGCCTACCAGGGCACCGTGCTGTGGCAGCTGGCCGCCCTGATGGCCGTCTTCAACCTGGCGGGCGGCATGTTCGGCGCGCGGATGGCGCTGCGCAAGGGCGCCGAGTTCGTCCGGGGGGTGCTGCTCGTGGTGGTCTTCTCGCTCGTCGCGAAGCTCGGCTTCGACCAATGGTCCGCCTAGGACACCGGCCAAGCCCTCCGGCCGGTCCGGGCTGGTCCGGCTGGGGGCGCGGGCCGGTCCCTCCGGGGCGCGGTCCCTCCGGGGTGCGGTCCCGGCGCGGGGGCGTCCTGAGCGACAAGGCGTCCCCTAGGACGGCTCACGGACGCCGATGAGATGGGCGTACGCCACGACGTTCCCCTGGTAGCCGGTCCTCCGGTCGAAGCCGCCGCCGCAGGTGATCACCCGCAGTTCGGCACGGTCGGCCTGTCCGTACACCTTCCGGTCCGGAAAGGCGTCGTTGTCGTACACCTCGATGGCGTCCACCGTGAAGACGGCCGTCCGGCCGTCCGTCCTGACCACCTCGACGCGGTGGCCCTTCCTCAGGGCCCCGAGCGCGTAGAAGACGGCCGGCCCCTGGGCGTTGTCGACGTGGCCCGCCATGATCGCCGTGCCCCTGGCGCCGGGCGGGGTGCCGTCCTTGTACCAGCCGGCGATGTTCCGGTCGCCGGTGGGCGGTACGTCCAGGCTGCCGTCCGCGCCCAGTCCCAGCGGCATGACCGGGGTGTCGACGTCGATCTCGGGGATGCGCAGGCGCACCGGCACGGACGGCGGCAGAGGGGCGGCCGCGGCGCCGGTGTGCTCATGGGGTCCGGCCGCGAACGCCTCGGCCGCCGTCGGCACCGGCGGAGTGACGTCCGCCGAGCCGTTCTGGACCAGCCACAGGCCCACGCACGCGGCCGCGGCTATGCCCCAGCCCTTCCCCTTGGTGTTCACCGGGCTGCTCATCGGCACCGCTCCTGAGGGCCTGACTGCGGGTGGGGGCCTTCCCGTCGGGGGCCCACCGGGAGGTGGTCTCCCCACCCCCGCCGCGGTCTCGGGGACCAACGCGGCGGGGGCGGGGAGGTACGGCGGGTGACAGGGACGGACCCCGTCAGCTGTCCTGCGCGCCGCTCGCCCGGCGGCGCAGGAGCCAGGCCCCGCCGACGGCGGTCGCGGCCAGCACCGCCGCGCCCGCCGTGATCTGGGTGGTGTCCGGGCCGACGCTGCCGCCCACACCGGTCCTGACGTGGCCGCTCGGGCCTCCGCCACTCGTGGCCACCGTGATGGTCCCGGCGGCCGTCTTGCCGTTGTCGCAGGTCACGTCGGTGCGATAGTGCCCCGGCCGGGCGTGCTCGGGCACCCGGAACCGGCCGACCGCCACGTCCTCGTGGGCGCCCTTCGACAACGTGTACTCCTGCACCCCGAGGTCCCGCGCGTCTCCGACGCCCCTGCCCTCGCGGCCGCAGGCCGTGGTGTTCACCGTGACGGTCGCGCCGGGGCCGGCGGAGGAGGGGTACACCTCCAGTGCCTCGGAGCGCCCCTTGGCGTGCGTGCCGGAACCCGTGCCGGAGCGGGCGCCGGAGTCCGTGCCGGACTGCGTCCCCGCGGATGAGTCGCCATACGCCTCCGCGTCCATGTCCGCGTCCGCGTCCATGTCCATGTCCGCGTCCATGTCCGCGTCCATGTCCGCGTCCGCATGCGCGTCCGTGTCCGTCTCCGACCGCGTGTCCGCGTCCGGCAGTGCGTCCGCAGGCGTCTTGGAGCGCGCCTCGGCGCCCGTCCCGGTCCCTGTCCCTGTCCCGGTCTCCGTCCCGACCCGCGTTGCGGCCGGGGGATCGGACAGCGGGTCGGGCTCGGCGGCGTGCGCGGCCGCCGGGCCGAGGAGGCCGAGCGACACGAGCGCCAGCGCGGTAGCGGTGAGCAGGCGGGCGGTCGTGCGCATGGGGTCCTCCGGGGCGCGCTTCGGGCGGTTGCCGTGACGTCGGGTGTCCTTGTCTCCGAGGTAAGGCCCGCGCTGCCCCCGCCGCATGCTGATGAGCCATCAGATGGCCCGGCATCCCATGGCGTGTCGTCCTGGCGGGTGGGCTTCCGCGCAGGTCAGCCCTGGTATGCGGGATCACAGGGCACGCCGTGCCCGAACGGGTGACGTGGGTGACGCGAAGCGCCCCCGGACGGCCTGCCCCGACCGGCGACCGGCGACCGGCGACCGGCGACCCGCCCCCGCCCGACGACTGCCCGGCCCCCGCCGGGCGGCCCGCCCGGATGACGGCCGGCCCCCGCCCGGCGGCCCGCCCCTACCTGATCGCGGCCCGGCCCCCGCCCCGTCGGGCGTTCAGTCCTCGATCAGACGGCGAGGGCCGGGCCCGTGCGTGGCGAGTTCATCGGCAGGGTTGGACAGGACGCAGCGGTCGAGCGAGAGGCAGCCGCAGCCGATGCAGTCGGTCAGGTTGTCGCGCAGCCGTTGCAGGGTGCGGATGCGCCGGCCCAGGTCCTCGCGCCAGCACTCGGAGATGCGCGCCCAGTCCTCGGGGGTCGGCGTGCGGTCCTCCGGGAGCAGTCCGAGGACCTCCCGGATGGTGGCGAGCGGGATGCCGAGCCGTTGCGAGGTGCGGATGAACGCCACCCGCCGCAGGGTGTCGCGGCTGTAACGGCGCTGATTGCCCGTGGTGCGCCGGCTGCTGATCAGTCCCTCGCGTTCGTAGAACCGCAGCGCGGACGGGGCGACGCCGCTCCGTTCGGCCAATTCGCCGACGGTGGCTTCCTTGGCGTTCCAGGCGAGATGCGTCATGCGCTCCAGCGTAGCTTGACCTGAACCTTGGTTTAAGTACGAGGCTCTTGTCCATGGACCTCACCGCACCCGGGGCGACCTACCCCGGCACGCCCCCGTTCCCCCCGGCGCCCCTGAAGCTCGCCGTCATCCTGGCCAGCAACCGGCACGGCCGCTTCGCGCCCGTCATCGCCGAATGGTTCCTCCCCAAGGCCGAGAAGCACGCCGAGTTCACCGTCGACGTGATCGATCTCGCCGACGCCGACCTGCCCACCGCCCTCTCCCACGAGCCCGCTCCCGAGGTGCGGGCCGAGCTCGCGAAGGTCTCCTCCCGGCTCGCCGACGCCGACGCCTTCGTCGTCCTCACCCCCGAGTACAACCACTCCTTCCCCGCCGGCATCAAGAACCTCATCGATTGGCACTACACCCCGTGGCGCGCCAAGCCCGTGGGCTTCGTCTCCTACGGCGGGATCTCCGGGGGCCTGCGCGCCGTCGAGCAACTGCGCCAGGTCTTCGCCGAACTGCACGCCGTCACCGTCCGGGACACCGTCGCCTTCGCCAACGCGGGCGCCCTCTTCGACGAAACGGGCCGCCACAAGGACCCCGACGCGGCCGACGCCGCCGCCACGACGATGCTCGACCAGATCGCCTGGTGGGGGTATGCCCTGCGGGACGCCAAGGCCGCCCGCCCCTACACGGCCTGAGGCGCCGCCGTGCTCGCACGGCCGCCGGCCGCCCGGCGGGGCCGCCCGCGAGACCCTGTGACGCGGGCGGGCCGCGTCGTCGGGCGGGGACGTACGAGGAGCCGCCGAGGGCGGGAGGGCGTACGCCCTTCCGCGCGCCGCCCCGTTCGCGGCCGTGGCCCGAGCGGGGCGCGCGAACGGGGGCGGGGACGGTACGCGGTACGGCATGGTGGGACCGGGGGCAGGGAACCCGCGGAACGCGGCGCCGGGCTCCCGGAAGCCCCCCGAGCCCTACGGGCCCCCGACCACGAGGGAGACGAGCGTGACCCTGGCCCTGACCGTACTGACCACGACCGACAGCGCCGAGAAGGCGGAGGAGCTGGCCCGGGGCGCGGTGGAGGCACGGCTCGCCGCCTGCGCGCAGATCTCCGGTCCCGTCACCTCGGTCTACCACTGGCAGAACGCGATCGAGACGAGCGAGGAGTGGCAGGTGTTCTTCAAGACGACGGAAGCCTGCTACGAGACGCTGGAGGCCCACATCGTCGAGGCGCACGACTACGACACGCCCGAGATCATCGCCCTTCCGGTGGTGCGGGGGAGCGCGGCCTGTCTGGCGTGGATGGCGGGGGAGACCTCGGCGCGGAGCGCCGGGTGAGCGGGCTGCTCTTCTCCGCGTAAGGGACGCCGCGGCCCGGCGACCACCACCGCCTGCTCCTGTGCCCGTACCGCCGGCCTCGCCGCCCCGCACGGCATGAGCGCGAGCACGGGGGCCGGCTCAGTCGGCCGCGTCGAGGGGTGCCGCCCGATCGGGCACCGTTTCGCCCGCCGCGGCCTCGGCCGGAACCGCTTCGAGACGCACCGCGCACACCTTGAACTCCGGCATGCGCGACGTGGGGTCCAGCGCCGGGTTGGTGAGGGTGTTCGCGCGCCCCTCGCCCGGCCAGTGGAACGGCATGAACACGGTGTCGGGCCGGATCCCGGTCGTGAGCCGGGCGGGCGCGACCGCCCTGCCGCGCCGTGACACGACGGCGACCGGCCGGCCCTCGGCGATGCCCAGCCGTTCGGCGAGCCGGGGGTGCAGCTCCACGAACGGCCCCGGCGCGGCGGCGTTCAGCTCGGCGACCCGCCGGGTCTGGGCCCCCGACTGGTACTGCGACACGACCCGTCCGGTGGTCAGGACGACCGGGTACTCCTCGTCCGTCTCCTCGGCCGCGGGCCGGTGGGTGACGGGGACGAACCTGGCCCGCCCGTCCGGTGTGGCGAACCGGTCGAGGAAGAGACGCGGAGTTCCGGGGTGGCCGGGCTCCGGGCACGGCCAGAAGACCCCGTCCTCCTGTGCGATGCGCCGGTAGGTGATGCCGGCGTAGTCGGCGGGGCCGCCGGCCGAGGCGCGGCGCAGCTCGTCGAAGACCTCCTCCGGGTCGTCCGGGAAGCCCTTCTCCCAGCCGAGCAGCGCGGCGAGGGCGTTCAGCACCTGGAGGTCGCTGCGGACCCCGTCGGGCGGGGAGAGCGCCCGGCGGCGCAGCAGGACCCGGCCCTCCAGGTTGGTGGTGGTCCCGGTCTCCTCCGCCCACTGCGTCACGGGCAGCACCACATCGGCGAGTTCGGCCGTCTCCGACAGCACCACGTCCGCGACCGCCAGGAAGTCGAGCGATGCGATCCGCTTCTCGATGTGGGCGGCGCGCGGGGCGGAGACGACCGGGTTGGACCCCATCAGCAGCAGGGCCTTGATGTCACCGCCGAGCGCGTCGAGCAGTTCGTAGGCGCTGCGGCCGGGCCCCGGCAGGGTGTCGGGGTGGACCCCCCAGACCCCGGCGACATGGGCGCGGGCCGCCGGGTCGTCGAGCTTGCGGTAGCCGGGCAGCTGGTCGGCCTTCTGGCCGTGCTCGCGGCCGCCCTGCCCGTTGCCCTGGCCGGTCAGGCAGCCGTAACCGGACAGCGGCCGGCCGGCCCGCCCGGTCGCCAGGCACAGGTTGATCCACGCGCCGACCGTGTCGGTGCCCTTGGACTGCTGCTCGGGTCCCCGGGCGGTCAGCACCATCGAGTCGGGCGCGTCGCAGAACATCCGTACCGCCTCGCGCAGCTGTGGCACCGGAACGCCCGTGATGCGCTCGACCAGCGCCGGCCAGTGGGACATGGCGGCGGCCCGGGCGTCGGCGAAGCCGGTCGTGCGGTCGCGGATGAACGCCTCGTCGGTGCGGCCCTCCGCCACGACCAGGTGCAGCAGCCCGAGGGCGAGGGCCAGATCGGTGCCGGGCCGGGGTGCCAGGTGCAGATCGGCCTGCTCGGCGGTGCGGGTGCGGCGCGGGTCGACGACGATGAGCCGCCCCCCGTTCTCCTTGAGCTCGGTGAGGTAGCGCAGGGCGGGCGGCATGGTCTCGGCGAGGTTGGAGCCGACGAGGATCACGCACCCGGTGCGCGGGATGTCCTCCAGCGGGAACGGCAGGCCCCGGTCGAGCCCGAAGGCCCGCTGGTGGGCGGCGGCCGCCGACGACATGCAGAACCGGCCGTTGTAGTCGATCTGGGAGGTGCCGAGGACCAGCCGGGCGAACTTCCCGAGCGCGTACGCCTTCTCGTTGGTCAGCCCGCCGCCGCCGAACACGCCGACGGCGTCCTGCCCGTGGCTCTCGCGTGTACGCCGCAGCCCGTCGGCGACGGCACGCAGAGCCTCCTCCCAGGTGGCCGGTTCGAGCCTGCCTGTGGCGGGGCGTCGGATGAGCGGCCCGGCCAGCCTGACCTGGGAGGAGAGAACCTGGGGTGCGGTGCGTCCCTTGCCGCACAGGGCGCCCCGGTTCACCGGGAAGTCCGTGCGTTCCACCACCTCGACGCCCACGTCGCCGCCCGGACCGGTGGGCCGGAGGTTCATTCCGCACTGCAGGGCGCAGTAGGGGCAGTGGGTGGAAGTGGTGGCTGGGAGCATGCCATCGAGCGTGCGCCGGTCGTGTTACGAGGACGGGCACGGCTGATTACGTACCCGGTACGTCCGGCTCCGTCGGGGCCCCGTCCCGCGGTGAGGCGACCGCGCCCGCGGCGGGCGTCCTCCGGTCCCCCGGGTACCGGCGCGGGCCCGCCCACCGGCGCGGGAACGTGTACGGACCCGGGCCGGAACACGGGCGGGGAGCGGGGCTCACCGCCCCTGTTCCGGCCGGCCGGTCCCCATGGAGGCCAGCGCCTCGGCGATACCGGTCTCCTGGCGGCCCAGGAACGTCGGGTCCGGTTCGAACGCCACGTCCAGGGCCGCCTTGCCCGCCGCGAACAGCTCCCGGGTCCCGCCGTAGTACCAGACCGAGTCGTGCGGCTCCTCGACGCCGACCCCGTACGAGTCGATGCCCGCCGCCCGGCAGAGGGCGACCGCGCGGCGGATGTGGAAGCCCTGCGTCACCAGCACCGCGCGCTCCACACCGAAGATCCTCTTCGCGCGGGCGCACGAGTCCCAGGTGTCGAACCCCGCGTGGTCGCTGACGATGCGCCCGTCGGGCACGCCGCGGGCGGTGAGGTACGTGCGCATGGCGTCGGGCTCGTCGTACTCGACGCGGCTGTTGTCCCCGGTCACCAGCACGACCTTGACCTTGCCGTCCCGGTACAGCGCGGCCGCGGTGTCGAGCCGGTGTGCCAGGTACGGCGTCGGGCGCCCCTTCCACAGCCCCGCCCCGAAGACCACGGCGACCTCGTGCGCGGGCACGTCCGCCGTGGTGCGGAGTCTGCTGTCGGCGGCGGCGTGCAGCCAGGTCGCGGGGGCGAGCGCCAGCACGCAGCCCAGCGCGATCCCCTGCACCGCCCGCCGCTGCCCCCGCCGTTCGCGGGGCAGCAGCCGTGAGAGCCGGGGCAGCCTGCGTCGCATGTACGAACCTCCAGTGGGTGTTCCCGTCCTGTCCTCTCCGACGCGGTCCGGGGCCTTCCGGTTCGCCTCGTCCGCTGTGACCGTCATCCGCTGTGACCGTCATCCGCCGGGGCCCGCCGTCCGGGGCGCGGCCGGTGGCCGCCCGCCGTACAGGAGCGCCGCCAGGGCCGCGCCGAGGAGCCCGCCGAGCAGCTGGGCGGCGATGAAGCCCGGGAGGGAGGCGGGGGCGATGCCGGTGAAGGAGTCGGTGAGGGAGCGGCCCACGGTCGCCGCCGGATTGGCGAAGGAGCCCGAGGAGGTGAACCAGATCGCGGCGCCGATGTACGCGGCGACCGCGAGCGGGGCCAGCCTGGCCCGGCCGATCCGCTCCAGCCCCTGGATCAGGACGACCAGTCCGGCCGTGGCGACCGTCTCGCCGAGCAGCAGGTGCCCGGCCGAGCGCACCTGGGTGGACCACGTGCCGGGCACCCGCCCGAACATGGCCTCGGCGAGGAGGGCGCCGGCGACGGCGCCCGCCGTCTGCGCGGCGATGTAGAGCGCCACACCGGGACCGGCCGGGCCGCCTCGGGTGCGGCGCCCGCTCCACCAGGCGCACAGGGTGACGACCGGGTTGAGGTGGGCGCCGGAGACGGGACCGAGCAGGGCGATGAGCAGGCCGAGTCCGACCGCCGAGGAGAGGGAGTTGGCCAGCAGCCGGACGCCGGTGTCGGGGCTGAGCCCGCTCGCCCGGATGCCGGAGCCGACGATGACCGCCACCAGAGCGGCGGTGCCGACGAACTCCGCGACGGCACGGCGCGGCAATGCCCTGTTCGTATCCATATGGCCCCCGGATCGCGCTGTTGTGCCCGTGCAGTGGAAAATATATTCCGCTCAACGGAATTGATGGAAGGGGGATCTCGGCCCGGCCGGGCTGATGGCAGGATGCGCCGTATGGATCACCCAGCAGCGGCCGCCCGCAACAACGCCGAGTGGTGCCGGACCATGTGCCGCGCCCACGGTCACACCACCGGCGCCTTCGGGCCGCGTGCCTGGACCCACCCCGTGCGCACGCCGCCCTACTACCCGGACGCCGTGACCCTGCGCCCCGACGCCTCCGTCCGGGACGTGCTGCCCGGCATCGACCGCGCCGCCCCCGGCTGCTCGGTCAAGGACAGCTTCGCCGGCCTGGACCTGACGGCCGACGGCTTCGAGGTGCTCTTCGAGGCCCGGTGGATCCACCGCCCGGCCGACCTGCCCGTGCCCCGCCCGGCCTCCCCCTGGCAGCCGGTCGCGACCCCCGCGGAACTGACCGCCTGGGAGGACGCCTGGAGCGGCGGCGACGACCCCATGGACCTCTTCCCGCCCGCGCTCCTCGCCGACCCGGCGACCACCGTCCTCGCCGGACGCGGCCAGGACGGCCGGATCGTCGCCGGGGCCGTACTCAGCCACAGCGACGACGTGGTGGGCGTCTCCAACCTGTTCGGCCCGGACGAGGAGGCATGGCCCGGCTGCCTCGCCGCCGTGGCCGCCCTCCGCCCCGGCACCCCGGTCGTCGGATACGAGCACGGTGACGACCTGACCACCGCCCTGCGCCACGGCTTCACGGCCACCGGCCCGCTCCGCGTCTGGCTCGCCACCGGCTGACAGCGCGCCCCGCCCCCGCGTGAGCCGGCGGAAAACACCCGTCACCCCCACGCAACGCGGGCGCAACCTGCGCCCGCGACCATCGGTCCATGACGGAGCCGGCGCACCTTCGTGAGTCCCAGGCCCTCCGGAGTGCCGACGAGAGCACTCTCGACAGCACCGCCCAGCTGCTCACCCGCATCACCGCGCAGCTCGGCACGCAGCTGAGTCATCTCCACCTCAACGGAACGCGAAGGCCCATGAGCACCCCCGACCGTCCCACCCTCGTCGCCGTCGCCCACGGCAGCCGCGACGCCCGGGCCCTGCCCGCCGTGACCGCGCTGCTCGACCGGGTCCGCGCCCTGCGGCCCGGACTGCGGGTCCGGCTCGGCCACATCGAGCTCAACGCCCCGCTGCTCACCGACACCCTGGCCGCCCTCGGCGACAGCGAGGCCGTCCTCGTACCGCTGCTCTTCGGCCGCGGTTACCACGTCAAGCACGACCTGCCCGGCGCCGCCTGCGCCGCCCCCGGCCCCCGGACCCTGGTCGCCCCGCCGCTCGGCCCCCACCCCCTGGTCGTCGAAGCCCTCCACGCCCGGCTCGTCGAGGCCGGCTGGCGCCCCGAGCACTCCACCGGCCGCGGCACCGGGGTCGTCCTCGCCGCCGCCGGCTCCCGCGACCCCGAATCGGCCGCCGACACCCGACGGCTCGCCCGCCTGCTGAGCGAGCGTCTCGGCGGGGTGCCCGTCGTCCCCGCGTACGCCTCCGCCGCCTCGCCCACCGTCCCCGAGGCGATACGCGCGCTGGCCGCCCGCGGCCGTCACCAGGTCGCCGTCGCCTCCTGCTTCACCGCCCCCGGCCTGTTCGCCACGCGCTGCGCCGCCGCCGCGCCCTGGATCGCCTCCGCCCCGCTGGGCCCGCACCCGGCCCTCGCCCGGCTCGTCCTGCGCCGCTACGAACAGGCCCTCGCCACCCGCCCCGCCCCCCACCCGCTGGAACTCGCCTCCGTCTGACCGCTTGACCGCCCCTGCCCGCGGTTACCTTCAGTGCATGGACGGCATGCACGGTACGGAAGGCACCATCGAACCGACCCCCTACGACGGGGCCGCGACCGAACGCTGGGCCGCCGAGCCGGACAAACGTCCCGGCCGCACCGCGTTCCAGCGGGACCGCGCACGCGTCCTGCACTCGTCGGCGCTGCGCCGCCTGGCCGGCAAGACCCAGGTGGTCACCCCCGGATCCCGCAGCCACGCCTGGGACGCCAGCCCCCGCACCCGGCTGACCCACTCCCTGGAGTGCGCCCAGGTCGGCCGCGAGCTGGGCGCCGCGCTCGGCTGCGACCCCGACCTCGTCGAGGCCGCCTGCCTCTCCCACGACATGGGCCACCCGCCCTTCGGGCACAACGGCGAACAGGCGCTCAACGACTTCGCCAAGGACTGCGGCGGCTTCGAGGGCAACGCCCAGTCGCTGCGCCTGCTCACCCGCATCGAACCCAAGCGCTTCACCCACGACCCCGCGACCGGCGAACCGGTCAGCGTCGGCCTCAACCTCACCCGCGCCGCGCTCGACGCCGCGACCAAGTACCCCTGGCCGCGCGGCGCCCACCCCACCGACCCCGACTCGCCCAAGTTCGGCGTGTACGAGGACGACGTGCCGGTCTTCGACTGGATCCGGCAGGGCGCCCCCGAGAACCGCAAGTGCTTCGAGGCCCAGGTCATGGACTGGTCCGACGACGTGGCGTACTCGGTGCACGACTTCGAGGACGGACTGCACGCCGGCCACCTCGACCCCAACCTGCTCCTCGCCGAACCCGAGCGCGCCGACATCTGGCGGGTGGCCATCGGCCGGTACGTCCCGCACGACACCGACCCGCAGGAACTCGCCGACGCCCTGGACCGGCTCGTCGCCCAGGACTGGTGGCCGCACGGCTACGACGGGACGGCCGTCGCCCAGGCCCGCCTCAAGGACGCCACCAGCCAGCTCATCGGCCGCTTCTGCCTGGCCGCCGAGAGCGCCACCCGCCTGGCCCACGGCCCGGGCCGCCTCACCCGGTACGGCGCCGAGCTGGTCGTCCCCCGCGAGGCCCGCAACGAGTGCGCGGTGCTCAAGGCGGTCGCCGACCGCTATGTGATGCAGCGCGCCGAGCAGGAGGTGCTCCGGGCCGAGCAGCGGATCGTCCTCGCCGAGCTCGCCGAGGCCCTCACCGCCCGCGCCCCCGAAGGGCTGGACCCGCAGTTCCGTGCCCTCTTCGACGGCGCGGCGGACGACCGGGCCCGCAAACGGGTGATCGTCGACCAGATCTCCTCGCTCACCGACGCCTCGGCCCTGACCCTGCACGCCCGCCTGACCGCCCACCGCTGACAGGTCCTCTTTCCGCCATCACGCACCGTGCGGGAGGCTGCCACCTCACGGCGGCGTAGCGTGAACGCAGACGTGCGATGTCCTTCCGGGGGCACAGAACCTGTAAGCGGCCGCGCCGCGGGCCGGTACCTGGCGGGAACGAGGAGGCAGACAAGTGGTCGACGCAGATCAGACCTTCGTCATCGTGGGCGGGGGCCTGGCCGGGGCCAAGGCGGCGGAAACCCTCCGCGCCGAAGGGTTCAACGGCCGGGTCATCCTCATCGGGGACGAACGCGACCACCCCTACGAACGCCCGCCCCTCTCCAAGGGGTACCTGTCCGGCAAGGAGGAGCGCGAGGGCGTCTTCGTCCACGAGACCGCCTGGTACGCGCGGGCCGACATCGAACTGCACCTCGGGCAGCCCGTCACCGCCATCGACCGCGAGCACCGGACGGTCCGCCTCGGCGACGGCACCACCATCCGCTACGACAAGCTGCTCCTCGCCACCGGCTCCGAGCCGCGCCGCCTGGACATCCCCGGCACCGGCCTGGCGGGCGTCCACCACCTGCGCCGCCTCGCCCACGCCGACCGGCTCCAGGGCGTCCTGGCCGCCCTCGGCCGCGACAACGGCCACCTGGTCATCGCGGGCGCGGGCTGGATCGGCCTGGAGGTCGCCGCCGCCGCCCGCGGCTACGGTGCCGAGGTCACCGTCGTCGAGCCGGAGCCCACCCCGCTCCACCAGGTGATCGGCCCCGAGCTCGGCCAGTTCTTCACCGACCTGCACGCGGAGCACGGCGTCCGCTTCCACTTCGGCGCCCGGCTCACCGAGATCACCGGCCAGGACGGCATGGTGCTGGCCGCCCGCACCGACGACGGCGAGGAGCACCCCGCCCACGACGTGCTCGCCGCGATCGGCGCCGCCCCGCGCACCGCGCTCGCCGAGACCGCCGGGCTCGCCCTGGTGGACCGCGCCCATGGAGGAGGCGTCGCGGTCGACGCGTCCCTGCGCACCTCCGACCCCGACATCTACGCCGCCGGGGACGTGGCCGCCGCCCACCACCCCCTCCTGGGCACCCGGCTGCGGATCGAGCACTGGGCCAACGCCCTCAACGGCGGCCCGGCCGCCGCCCGCGCCATGCTCGGCCAGGACGTCTCGTACGACCGCGTCCCGTACTTCTTCTCCGACCAGTACGACCTGGGTCTGGAGTACTCGGGATGGGCGCCCCCCGGCTCGTACGACCAGGTCGTCCTGCGCGGCGACGCGGGCAAGCGGCAGTTCATCGCCTTCTGGCTGAAGGAACGCCGGGTGCTCGCCGGAATGAACGTGAATGTGTGGGACGTCACAGAGGCCATCCAAGACCTCATCCGATCCGGGGCCCCCGTGGACACCGAGGCCCTCGCCGACCCCACGACACCCCTCACCTCCGTCCTGCCGCAGCCGTAGGCCGCATTTCCCGGGACCGGTCGGGCGGGCCCCGGCCGTAAGCTTTACGCGTGGCAGGCAGGATCAACGATGACGACGTGAAGGCGGTACGGGACGCGGTCCCGATCGATGCCGTCGTGTCCGAGTACCTCCAGCTGCGCAACGCCGGCGGCGGCAACCTCAAGGGGCTGTGCCCCTTCCACGACGAGAAGTCCCCCTCCTTCCAGGTCAGCCCCAGCAAGGGTCTCTTCCACTGCTTCGGCTGCCAGGAGGGCGGGGACACCATCGCCTTCGTGATGAAGATCGACCACCTCTCCTTCTCGGAGACGGTCGAGCGGCTCGCCGCCAAGGCGGGCATCACCCTGCGTTACGAGGAGGGCGGCTACAACCCCGGCCACCAGCGGGGCGAGCGGATCCGCCTGGTCGAGGCCCACCGGGCCGCCGCCCAGTTCTACATCGACCAACTGGACAGCGCCGAGGCCGAGATCGGCCGCAAGTTCCTCGCCGAGCGCGGCTTCGACCAGGCCGCCGCCCAGCACTTCGACGTCGGCTACAGCCCGGCCGGCTGGGACCACCTCACCCGCTTCCTGCGCGGCAAGGGCTTCTCCGACAAGGAGCTGATCCTCTCCGGCCTCTCCCAGGACGGCCGGCGCGGCCCCATCGACCGCTTCCGGGGACGGCTGATGTGGCCCATCCGGGACGTCGGCGGCGAGGTCGTCGGCTTCGGCGCGCGCAAACTGCGCGACGACGACAACGGCCCCAAGTACCTCAACACCCCCGAGACCCCGATCTACAAGAAGTCCCAGGTGCTGTACGGCATCGACCTGGCCAAGAAGGACATCGCCAAGTCCAGCCGGGCCGTCGTCGTCGAGGGCTACACCGACGTCATGGCCTGCCACCTCGCCGGGGTCACCACCGCCATCGCCACCTGCGGCACCGCCTTCGGCGGCGACCACATCAAGATCCTCCGCCGGCTGCTGATGGACAACGGCTCCGCCCGCGTGATCTTCACCTTCGACGGCGACGCGGCAGGCCAGAAGGCCGCCCTGCGGGCATTCGAGGACGACCAGAAGTTCGCCGCCGAGACCTACATCGCGATCGCCCCCGACGGGATGGACCCCTGCGACCTGCGGCTCGCCAAGGGGGACGCGGCCGTCGAGGAGCTCGTCCAGCCCCGCACCCCCCTCTTCGAGTTCGCGCTGCGCCAGATCGTCGGCCGGTACGACCTGGAGACCCCGGCCGGCCGTGCCGCCGCGCTCGACGAGGCCGCCCCGATCGTGGCCCGCATCAAGAACGTCGCCTCGCAGCACGAGGTGGCCGTCCAGCTCGCGGGCATGGTCGGCATCCTGGACACCCAGTTCGTCGTCAAGCGCGTCGCGCAGCTCGCGCGCTGGGCCAGGGACCGCAGCGGCCGGGGCCCGGCCCAGGCCCGCCCGGCCGCCGCCAACCCCCAGGCCCCGGCCCCGGCCGTCCAGCCGGGCCCCGCGCTCAACCTGCGCAGCCCGGCCCACCGCACCGAGCGCGAGCTGCTCAAGCTCGCCCTCCAGCACCCGGGCCTGGTCTCCCCGGCCTTCGACGCGTACGGGGCCGACGAGTTCACCGCCCCGCCCTACGCCGCCGTGCGCCAGACCATCGCCGAGGCGGGCGGTGCCGAGCAGGGCACCGAGGACACCACCGGCTACCTGGCCCGGGTCCGGGAGGCCGCGCCCAACGACACGGTGCGCGCCCTGGTCACCGAGCTCGCCGTGGAGGCGGTGCACGCCAGGACCGTCGACGAGACGTACGCGGGCATGCAGCTGGTCTCCGTACGGCTGCGCGCGGTCGACCGCCGCATCCGCGACGTCCAGGGCACCCTGGCCCGGCTCGCCGGCCACGGCGACCCGGCCGAGCTGTCGGCCGTCCAGAACGAACTGTGGGTCCTCCAGCAGTACGGCCAGTCGCTCCGCAACCAGGGCGCGGACGCGCTCTAGGTCCTGTCCGGGCGGACCGACGGCGGCCGTCCGCGCTCCGGTGCGCCCGTCCGCCCGCGCCCGTCCCGTAATCGTCCGGTCACGCACCGGTCCCAGAAAGTGGGCGCACGCCCCTCGTGGCGATGATGTGTCGTACCCCACACTGGGGGCGGTGCCTGAGTCCTCGGAGCGCGGCCGGTCCACCGATGGTGGGCGTCCGACCCCCGCTGTTCCGCTCATCGTGTACGGGACGGAAAACGGTGGCCCGGCCGCCGCCGTCCCGCCGCCGCGCGCCCCCGAACCGGCAGCGATCACCCTGGAGGTCGCCCCCGTGCAGACCCGGACCCAGACCCCGGCCGTCGTCGATCCTGCCGCGGCCACCGGCGCACCCGCCGCCCCGGAGGTCCCGCTCCAGTGCCTCCCCGCGCACCACCCGGACGCGGTGCCCGACGCCGTACCGGAGCCGGGGCCCGACGGGGCGGCCCCCGCGGAAGCGGACGCCGCCGGATCGGACGTCGCGTACGACGCGGGACCGGAGCAGCCGGCGCCCGGCCCGGCGCGCGGGCGGGCCGCCGACACGGGCGGCAACGGCCCCTCATCCGACCTGTTCCGCCAGTACCTGCGCGAGATCGGCCGCATCCCGCTGCTGACCGCCGCCGAGGAGGTCGAACTGGCCCGCCGGGTCGAGGCCGGGCTGTTCGCCGAGGAGAAGCTCGCCTCCACGCCCGACCTGGACTCCCGGCTCGCGCTCGACCTCGACCGGCTCGTCGTCATGGGCCGGATGGCCAAGCGCCGCCTCATCGAGGCGAACCTGCGGCTCGTCGTCTCCGTCGCCAAGCGCTACGTCGGCCGCGGCCTGACCATGCTGGACCTCGTCCAGGAGGGCAACCTGGGCCTGATCAGGGCGGTCGAGAAGTTCGACTACGCCCGTGGCTACAAGTTCTCGACGTACGCCACCTGGTGGATCCGCCAGGCCATGTCACGCGCCCTCGCCGACCAGGCCCGCACCATCCGCGTCCCGGTCCATGTCGTCGAGCTGATCAACCGGGTCGTGCGGGTCCAGCGCCGGATGCTCCAGGAGCGCGGCTACGAACCCACCCACGAGGAGGTCGCCGCCCACCTGGAGCTGACCTCCGAGCGGGTCGGCGAGGTGCTGCGCCTCGCCCAGGAACCGGTCTCGCTGCACGCGCCCGTCGGCGAGGAGGACGACGTTGCCCTCGGCGACCTCATCGAGGACGGCGATGCCGCCTCCCCCGTGGAGTCCGCCGCCTTCCTCCTGCTGCGCGAGCACCTGGAGGCGGTCCTCTCCACCCTCGGCGAGCGCGAACGCAAGGTCGTCCAGCTGCGCTACGGCCTCGACGACGGCAGGCCCCGCACCCTGGAGGAGATCGGACGGATCTTCGGCGTGACGCGCGAACGCATCCGCCAGATCGAGTCCAAGACCCTCAACAAGCTGCGGGACCACGCCTTCGCCGACCAGCTGCGCGGCTATCTGGACTAGGGAGTGTCCCGCCGGTCGTGCCGGGCTCGTGCGCCCGGGCGTACCCCGGGCGCCGGACCCCTCTCCATCACTTCCCGCCCACGGGTCAGTCCACCTCGGCGACCGCCTGGGCGAACTGGGCCGCGTACAGCCGCGCGTACGCGCCCCCGGCCAGCAACAGCTCGTCGTGCGTGCCCTGTTCGACGATCGAACCGTTCTCCATCACCAGGATCACGTCCGCGTCCCGGATGGTGGAGAGCCGGTGCGCGATCACGAAGGACGTCCGCCCGTCGGCCAGCCGCGCCATCGCCTTCTGGATCAGCACCTCGGTCCGGGTGTCGACGGAGCTGGTCGCCTCGTCCAGCACCAGGATCACCGGGTCGGACAGGAACGCCCGGGCGATGGTGATCAGCTGCTTCTCGCCCGCGCTGACGCCCGCCCCCTCGTCGTCGATGACGGTGTCGTAGCCGTCGGGGAGGGTGCGGACGAACCGGTCGGCGTGCGCGGCCCGCGCGGCCTCCTCGATCTCCTCCCGCGTCACCTCGCGCGAAGCGCCGTAGGCGATGTTGTCGGCGATCGTGCCGCCGAACAGCCAGGTGTCCTGGAGGACCATGCCGATCCCGGAGCGCAGCTCCTCGCGGGACATCCGGGCCACGTCCACCCCGTCGAGCAGGATCCGGCCGCCGGTCACCTCGTAGAACCGCATCAGCAGGTTCACCAGCGTCGTCTTGCCCGCACCGGTCGGACCCACGATCGCGACCGTCTGCCCCGGCTCCACCGTCAGCGACAGATCCTCGATCAGCGGCCGGTCCTCCTCGTAACGGAACGCCACCTTCTCCAGCGACACCCGGCCGGCCGGACGCTCGGGCAGAGCGGCCCGGTCCGACTCCGGGGCGTCCGGCTCCTGCTCGTCCGCGTCCAGCAGCTCGAAGACCCGCTCGGCGGACGCCACACCGGACTGCACCAGGTTCGCCATCGACGCCACCTGCGTCAGCGGCATGGAGAACTGACGGGAGTACTGGATGAACGCCTGGACGTCACCGATCGACAGCGTGCCCGACGCGACCCGCAGACCGCCCACCACGGCCACCAGCACATAGTTCAGGTTCGAGACGAAGAACATCAGCGGCTGCATGATCCCGCTGTTGAACTGCGCCTTGAACCCGGCCTCGTACAGCGCCTCGTTCTGCTCCCGGAAGTCCGCCGCGGCCTCGTCCTGCCGCCCGAAGACCTTCACCAGGGCATGGCCCGTGTACATCTCCTCGATGTGGGCGTTCAGCTTGCCGGTCGTCTGCCACTGCTGCACGAAGTGCGGCTGCGACCGCTTTCCCACCTTCGTCGCCACCACCACCGACACCGGCACGGTCACCAGCGCGACCAGCGCCAGCAGCGGCGAGATCCAGAACATCATCGCCAGGACGCCCACGATGGTCAGCGCCGAGTTGATCAGCTGCCCCATCGTCTGCTGCATGGTCTGGGAGATGTTGTCGATGTCGTTCGTCGCCCGGCTGAGCACCTCGCCCCGCTTGGCCCGGTCGAAGTACGACAGCGGCAGCCGCTCCAGCTTCGCCTGGACGTCCTCGCGCATCCGGTACACGGTCCGGTTGATCACACTGATCGACAGCCGCGTCGACACCAGCATCAGCAGCCCGGCCGCCACGTAGATCGCCAGGACGACGAGCAGCACCCCGCCGACGGCTCCGAAGTCGATGCCCTGCCCCGGGACGAAGTCCACGCCGGAGAGCATGTCCGCCAGACCGCCGTCACCGTCCGCCCGCAGGGCCGCGATCGCCTGCTCCTTGGACGCGCCGTCCGGCATCCCGCGCCCGACGACGCCCGCGAAGACCAGGTCGGTCGCCCCGCCCAGGATCTTGGGCCCGACCACCGACAGCGCGACGCTCAGCACGCCCGCCACCAGCATCGCCCACAGCGTCATCCGCTCCGGCGCCAACTGCCGCAGCAGGCGCCTGCCGGACCCCTTGAAGTCCATGGACCGCTGGTCGGGGCCGCCCCCGGCCATCATCCGTCCACCAGGACCGGCCATCAGGCTGCCTCCGCCTCGGTCAGCTGGGAGAGCACGATCTCCCGGTACGTCTCGTTGTCCCGCATCAGTTCGTGATGACGGCCCGTCCCGACGACCCGGCCCTCGTCGAGGACCACGATCCGGTCGGCGTCCCGGATGGTCGACACCCGCTGCGCGACGATCACGACGGTCGCCTCGGCGGTCTCCCGCGACAGCGCCGCACGCAGCCGCGCGTCCGTCGTGTAGTCCAGCGCCGAGAACGAGTCGTCGAAGAGAAAGATCTCCGGCCGCTGCACCAGCGTCCGCGCGATGGCGAGCCGCTGCCGCTGCCCGCCGGACACGTTCGTACCGCCCTGGGCGATCGGCGCGTCCAGGCCGCCCTCCAGGCCCCGGACGAAATCGGCGGCCTGGGCGACCTCCAGCGCGTGCCACAACTCCTCGTCGGTCGCGTCCGGGTTGCCGTAGCGCAGGTTCGTCGAGACCGTCCCCGAGAAGAGGTACGGCTTCTGGGGCACCAGGCCCACGGTCCGCGCCATCAGCATCGGATCCAGCTCGCGCACGTCCACCCCGTCGACCAGCACCTCGCCGCCGGTCACGTCGAACAGCCGCGGCACGAGGCCGAGCAGCGTCGACTTGCCGCTGCCCGTCGACCCGATGACCGCGGTGGTCTCGCCGGGCCTGGCGACCAGATCGACCTCCCGCAGCACGGACTCCTCGGCCCCGGGGTAGCGGAAGTCGGCGCCCCGCACCTCCAGATGGCCGTGGCGCCGCAGCTCCCGCACCGGAGCGGCCGGCGGCACCACACTGCTGTGGGTGCCCAGCACCTCCTCGATGCGCTCGGCGCACACCTCGGCGCGCGGCACCATCATGAACATGAAGGTGGCCATCATCACGGCCATCACGATCTGCATCAGATACGCGAGGAAGGCCGTCAGGGCCCCGATCTCCATCCCGCCGCTGTCGATCCGGTGCGCGCCGAACCAGACCACCGCGATGCTCGACACGTTCACCACGGTCATCACCGTCGGGAACATCAGCGCCATCAGCCGGCCGGTGGACATCGACACATCGGTCAGCTCGGTGTTGGACCCGCGGAACCGCTCGCGCTCGTACGCGTCCCGCACGAAGGCGCGGATCACCCGGTTGCCGGTGATCTGCTCGCGCAGCACCCGGTTCACGGTGTCCAGCCGCTCCTGCATCGTGCGGAAGAGCGGCCGCATCCGCCTCACGATCAGCGACACGGCGATCCCGAGCACCGGCACCACCGCCAGCAGTACCGCCGACAGCGGCACGTCCTGGCCGAGCGCCATGACGATGCCGCCCACGCACATGATCGGCGCCGACACCATCAGGGTGAACGCCATCAGCACCAGCATCTGGACCTGCTGCACGTCGTTGGTCGTACGGGTGATCAGCGAAGGCGCCCCGAACTGGCCGAGCTCCCGCGCCGAGAACGACTGCACCCGGTCGAAGACCGCTGCGCGCACATCCCTCCCCAGCGCCGAAGCGGTGCGCGCCCCGTAGTACACGGCGCCGATGTTGCCGACGACCTGGACCACGGAGACCGCGACCATGAGCGCGCCGAATTCCAGGATGTAACCGGTGTCCCCCTTCACGACACCGTTGTCGATGATGTCCGCGTTCAGGGTGGGCAGGTAGAGGCTGGCGCAGGTCTGGAGGAGCTGGAGCACCACCAACAGGGCTATGGGCCGCTTGTACGGCCCCAGATGGTTCCGCAGTAGTTGTCTGAGCACACCATCAACTATCGCCCGCGCCCCCGAGCCGTTACGACTCGTTTTCGCGGCCCCCCGCAACCCCCGGAAGGGGCCGCTTCACAGCGACGTCCGCCCCGGGGGCACCGGCGGACCGGGCCGGCGGCACCGGCCGCCGCAGCCCCGCCCCCGGACGGACGCCGATACGGACGCCGATACCTTCCGGGTGCTTCCTAGGCCCCGAACGCCCCCGGGTGCAGCTGATCGCGGGTCGCGCCGTACTGCTGGCGCACCGCCTGCCCCACCGCGAGCTCGTCGCCCGCCTCGAAGACCTGGGCGGCGGCGCCGTGCCAGGCCGGCGGGGCCTGCGGCGACAGCGTCCCCCGGCTCACCCCGAGGGCCCAGGCGGCCTGGCGGGCCGCGCCGAGCGCCGCGTAGTCCGCCGGCTGGGGCACGACGACCTGCGCGCCGAAGATCGCGGGCGCCGCGGCCTGCACGGCCGGCAGCTCGGCGGCCGCCCCCAGCAGGAACACCCGGCGCATCTCCACACCCCGCCCGCGCAGCACGTCCATCGCGTCCGCCAGCGAGCAGAGCATGCCCTCGAACGCCGCCCTCGCCAGGTGCTCCGGCTTCATCGACTCACGGCGCAGCCCGCTCAGCGTCCCGGCGGTGTGCGGCAGCTGAGGCGTCCGCTCACCCTCCAGATAGGGCAGCAGCACCAGCCCGGAGGCGCCCGGCGTCGACTTCAGCGCCAGCGCCGACAGCTCCTCCAGACCCTCGGCCCCCAGCATCTCGGCGGCCCCGCGCAGCACCCGTACCGCGTTGGAGGTGTGCACGACCGGCATGTGCATCCCCGAGGCGTCGGCGAACGCGGTGATCATCCCGCTCGGGTCGGCCAGCGCCTCGTGGTGGACGGCCATCACCGAACCGGACGCCCCGAGCGACACCACGGCGTCCCCCGGCCCGAGCCCCAGTCCCAGCGCGGCGGCCATGGTCTCGCCGGTCCCGGCGGAGATCAGCAGCCCCTCGGGCGTCATGCCGGCCGCCTCGGCGGGACCCAGCACCTCCGGCAGCGCGGCCTGGTGGCCCAGGGCCAGCTCGACCAGATCCGGCCGGTACGTACCGCTGCCCGCCGACCAGTAGCCGGTACCCGAAGCGGCGCCCCGGTCGGTCGTCCTGCGCACCGGCCGGCCCAGCAGCTGCCACACCAGCCAGTCGTGCGGCTGCATCACCATGGCGACGCGCTGCGCCGCCTCCGGCTCGTTGCGCGCCAGCCAGCGCAGCTTCGACACCGGCTGCGCCGCCTGGGGTACGCACCCCACGGCCTCGGCCCACGCCCGGCGTCCGCCGAACCCCTCGACCAGATCGGCGGCGGCCACCTGCGCCCGCTTGTCGTTGCCGACCAGCGCGGGGCGCACCAGGGAGCCCTGCCGGTCCAGCGGGACCAGTCCGTGCTGCTGCGCGGAGACGCCGATGGCCTGGACCCCTTCGAGCAGCCCGCCCGAGGCGGCCTCGCCCAGTGACAGCAGCCATGCCTGCGGGTCGACCTCGGTGGCCTTCGGCTCCACGGGGTGCGGGGCATAGCCCTGCCGCAAGACGGCACCCGTGTCCGCGTCGCAGACGACGATACGTGTGAAACCCGACGAACTGTCCAACCCTGCGACTATCCCCATACCGAAGATTCTGCCGCACTCCGCCGGGTGCCGGGCCCGAGGTGCACCGGCCGCCCGGGCCCGGCTCCCGGGCCCCTCGCGCGATCCGTGGCGTGGGTCTCCCGTCCGGATCCGGACCGGGGCCGGGCTCGCGCGCCCCGGCACCGCGCGTCGCCGCGTCGTCGCCGGTCGCCGCGCGATCCGTCCCCTCGGACCCGGGGGCCCGGGGATGCCCCAGGCGCCGGACCCCGCTCACCGTTCCGGCCCGATCCGGACACGGCCTAGGTGTTGCTGGTCCCCCAGTCGTCCTCGCCGCCCTGGCTGCGCTCCCGCAGCGACCGCACGCGCTGGGCGACGGAGTCGGGCACCCTGTCCCCGACCTTGTCGCTCACGGCGTGGAAGGCCTTGCCGGCCGCGTCGCGGCTGGTCTGGGCCGCCGACTCGGCGGCGTTGCGCACGGCCGGGTTCTGGGACAACTGACGCGCGGACTTCCGGAGCTGTTCGTAGCGTTCGCGCCCGGCCCGTGTGCCGAGGACGTACCCGACGGCCAGTCCGACGACGAACGTGAGCTTGTACCGCATGGCTGCCACCCTTCCGTAGGCGTAGGTGCTGGCCGCCTACCCGGGATGGCCGGAGATCACCCCGATCACCCGCTGGTGACCCAGCCGGTGGTCCGGGCGATACCGATTGGCGGAGCACCCCCCTGCTTGCGCTAATGTATGTGTCGCAGCGAGCGAGCGCCGCCCGGGAGCCTCCCGGGTAGGTACGTTCGGTGCAACGCAGCAATCCCCTGTAGCTCAATTGGCAGAGCAGCCGGCTGTTAACCGGCAGGTTACTGGTTCGAGTCCAGTCGGGGGAGCGCGGTCCCCTGTAGCTCAATTGGCAGAGCATTCGGCTGTTAACCGGAGGGTTGCTGGTTCGAGTCCAGCCGGGGGAGCAATGACGGAAGAGGACCCCCAGCGGGGTCCTCTTCCGTTTTTCTGGCGTTTTCCGGCGTTTTTCGGCTCCGGTGGAACCGCGCAGGGCGCAGCGCAGTCCTCATGGTCATGCGTTGCCGACCATCCGGAGCAGGAGATCGTATGAGCGGCTATGCTGCGGCAGACGGCGCGCACAAATGTGCGCGACGCGCCGTTAGGGGCGGTAGCTCAGCCGGTTAGAGCAGCGGACTCATAATCCGTCGGCCGTGGGTTCGAGTCCCACCCGCCCCACCACAGGCCAGTGGTGAAGAAACGTTTCGCCCGTCGGCTCCGCCGGCCGGACGCGACGCGAAGGCACCCGCGAGGGTGCTGCCGGGCCAGGGGTCCCCGCGGGGGACGTCCGGGACGGCCGTTCCCTCGTCCGGCGGGCCCGGGTCCGCGGCCAGGGGCCGCCGCCTTCGTCCGTACGCCGGTCAAGGTCCGTAACCGGGTGTGACGATCACCTCACCCCGGCCCCCCGCACCCCGGCGCCCCGCACCTCCTCACTCCCCGGACCCTCTCACCCCCGCGACCCGGCAGGACCCGCCGTCGTCGGGTCCCCGCCGGCGAGACGGCCCGCCCGGGCGGCGGCCTCGGCGTTGAGGCGCCGGTAGTCCGCCACCTCCGCGCGGTGCCGCTCGGCCCAGCCCACGGTGAACCGGTCGAACAGCTCGCGATGCGTCCTGGAGAGCCCCACCTTCCGGTCGCACTCGGCGGAGGCCACCGCCGTCCCGTGGTCGGGCTTCCGGAAGATCCCCGCACCGGCCCGGCTTTCGGCCGCCGCCGCTTCGAGCGCGTCGTCGGGCGTGGTGAATTCACGACCCCGGTCCCGCATGCAGCTGCTCCATTCCCGGGTCACCCGTGCGTAGTCCGGGCTCTTCTTCACCTCGTCATTCACGGGAAGGAATCGGCTGTTCACGAACGTGTCGGCCCGTATCCATTTCTCGTACGCGCCGTAGAGCTCGGTGCGCGCCTGTGCGAGACAGCCCGAGGCGGGACTTTCCATGACGCCCACTCCGGGGACCTCCACCTTGATCGTCGGCTGGTCGGGCGGACCGCCGAGTGTGTTGCTCCACGCTTCCCGCTGCCGAGGCGTCAGTTTCTTGAGATAGCCCGCCTCCGCGCGTTCCGCCTTCGATCCGGTCCTCTCCTCGGTGATGTTCCCGAAGCCCTCCCGGCGGGCCCGCTCCACATCGTCCCGGTGCATTTCCCTCAGCCGGTCACCGGCGGCGGCCTCGAATGCCTCGGCGGTGGCCGCGTCGTAGAAATACGAGAAGCCGCGGCGGGCCATGCAGGTCCGTACGAGCTCCTGCTCGGCGTCGGCGAGCAACCGTTTCGTCCCGGCGGGCAGGTGCAGCGCCTGCCGCAGCGCCTCGGCGTCGGCGGCCCGGGACGGCGCGGGTGCGCCGTGCGGGCCGTCGGGGCTCGCGCAGGCGGAGGCGGACAGGGCGAGGGCGACCGTGGCGAGCAGGCGGAGAACGGCCGGAGTGCCGTTGCGCGTCATTGCTGTCTCCTGGGAATCCGGTGGTGGGGGCGGTACGGGATTTCCCGTCCCGTACCGCCCACGCGTTCGCCCGGTCAGCCGCAGCTGCTGACCTTCTTGATGGACTCGACGGTCCTTTCGGGGGAGTGGTGCGTCCATCGCGCCCCCGGGCGCGAGCACCCCATGTAGCCGCTGTATCCGGTGCCGGAGTAGAGCTCCATTCCGGCCTGGGACATGCGGTTGTAGGACGAGCGGTCATTGTTGTTCAGCGGCGCGGGGACCGGGTCCTTGTGGTAGCTGTAGGCCCGGTACTGGCCCACGTTGTTGTAGTCGGTCCACATGCAGAAATTGCCGGACGCGCAGTCACTGGGTGCCGCCTGGGCGGGAGCGGCGAGGAGCAGACTTCCCGCGATGAGACCGGTCGCGGCCACGGCCGATGCGATGGTCTTCCTGATCAAAAGATTCACCTCGATCTGTTGTTCCGGGCAGGGCTGCGCGGAACGGCGAATGGGATGGGGAATGCGGCCGGGCGACGGAACTCCGAAAGGGGAGCCGTCGAATTCGTCCGGGCCGGTCAGATCCTGTGACGCGGTGCGCGGACGGGGCAACGGCCGTGGTCCGTCCCGGACAGCGCCCACCCGTCCCGGTCCGCGTACCCGCACGTTCCGGCACTGTCCCGCGGCCGCCCCGGACATGTCCCGTCCCGTGTCCGGTCCCTGCTCGGACAGGCCGCGGGACCGGCGCGCGCTGCCGCCCGTGGCGTCCCGGCGCCACGGGAAGGGTGACGACGGGCGCGGCGCGATGACGCGGAGCGGGCGGAGCGCGGGGGCTCCCGGAGAGGTGGGAGCGGGTGGCGAGGCGCGGAGGCCGAACACCCGTCGGACATACCAGCTGTTGTCCTACTGCAATTCTATTAATCCCAACGAGTGGCACGAATTCAGATTTTCGGCGGCCAGCCAGAAGAATGCGAAGCCTGCCCTTCGTTGGAGGTCCCCTTGCCCCGCCCCGTCCCGCCCGCGTCCCCCGCGTCGACCATGACGACCCTCGGGTACGCGTTGTTCGCCACCCGCTGGCTCCAAGCGCCCCTGTACTTCGGCCTGGTGGCCGCCCAGGGCGTCTACGTCTACAAGTTCTTCAACGAGCTGTGGAGCCTCATCGAGCACGTCATCACCGGCCAGGCGGACGAGACGCATGTGATGCTCGCCGTCCTCAAGCTGGTCGATGTGGTGATGATCGCCAATCTGCTGATCATGGTGATCGTCGGGGGGTACGAGACCTTCGTCTCCCGCATCGGGCTCCAGGGGCACCGCGACCAGCCCGAGTGGCTGTCGCACGTGAACTCCAACGTGCTGAAGGTCAAGCTGGCCACCGCGATCGTCGGCATCTCCTCGGTCCACCTGCTCCAGATGTTCGTGGACGTGCACCACACCAGCCGGCACTCGCTGCTCTGGGGGACGGTGATCCATATGGCGTTCGTGTTCTCGGCGGCGATCCTGGCCTACATGTCCGGCCCCATGGCGGCGCACGAGAGCCGGGGGCACGCGCCGAAGGAGCCGCACGTCGCGATCCTGCCGCGGCAGCGGGACCGCCGTGAGGCCGGCGAGCAGGCGGAGCGCGAGGACCCGAGGGCGGGGGCCGAGGCGCGGATCGAGGCGGCGGGCTTCCCGTCCCGCAAGGTCCTGGAGATGTTCGACGACGGCCATCTCCGGTCGCCCGACCCGCAGACGCTCGTCCGGCTGGGCAAGACCGACTTCATCACCCGCCGGAGCAATGTGGTCTTCCTCGGGGCACCGGGCACCGGCAAGACGCACCTCGCCGTCGCGCTGGGCGTGCGGGCCTGCCAGGCGGGTCACCGAGTGCAGTTCGCCACCGCCGCCGAGTGGGCCGCCCGGCTCGGTGAGGCCAAGGCCGCCGGCCGCCTGGGCAAGGAGCTGGCCCGGCTGGACGACTGCCCGCTGCTGATCGTGGACGAACTCGGTTATGTGCCCTTCGAGGACGAGGCGGCCAACCTCCTCTTCCAGCTCGTCTCGCACCGCTACGAGCGCGCCTCGCTGATCGTGACCAGCGACCGGCCCTTCGGCCGGTGGGACGAGGTGTTCGGCGACCCCGGTCTGGCCTCGGCGACGGTGGACCGGCTCGCCCATCACGCGGAGGTCGTCACCCTCGAAGGGGAGAGCTACCGCACCCGCCGGCTCGAAGGCGTCGCCGTCAACGGCTGGGGCGAGCCGGGCAGGTGAGGACGGGCGCGACAGGAGCCCCGGACCGCCATGACCGGGGCCCCTGTGCGGCGGTCCGCCCGATGACCGCCGTCCATGGCCGGGCCGTGCCTCAGTCGCCCGCCCGCGACAGCGTGGGCGCCGTGGGCGCCGTGGGCGCCGCGGCGGCCCGCCGGTTCGCCGAGGCGCGCACGGCGGTGAGCTGGAGCAGCAGGCCGAGCAGCGCCGCGCCCGCCGCCCACAGCGGCAGCACCGAACCGTTCCAGCCGAGCGAGAAGGCCACCCCGCCCAGGCCGGAGCCGACGGCGCTGCCGAGGTAGAGGGCGGACTCGTTCAGGGCGACGGCGACCGGGCCGCCCTTGTCGCCGCGCGCTTCCAGCAGGTCGTTCTGCTGCGGCACCTGCAGGGCCCAGCCCACGGCTCCCCAGACGGCGATCGGGGCCAGGGCGACGAGCGGGTGGATCGACGCCGTGACGCGGAAGGCGACGAGCGCCAGGACCAGCAGCACCAGGATCCCCACGACCAGGGTGTACGGGCGGCGTACGCGGTCCACCAGGGAGCCGATCAGGACACTGCCCACGACACCCCCGATGCCCCACGCCCACAGGTAGGGGGTGATGCTCTCCACGCCGCCCATGGCGTCGGTCGCCATCACCGGGGCGAAGTACGTGTACAGGCCGAGGCTCGCCACGGCGGCGAAGAAGGAGACGCCGACGATCGAGGCGACCCGGGGGTCCGTCAGCACCTGGGCGCGCTGGCGCAGCGAGACCGAGGTGGCGGCGGGCAGGGCGGGCAGCCGCAGGACCAGTCCGGCGAAGGACACCAGGCCGATGGCGGTCACCAGCCACAGCGTGGAACGCCAGCCCGCGTGCTCGGCGATGAAGACGCCGGCGGGCACGCCGAGGACCGTGCCGGAGCTCATGCCCCCCATGATCACGGCGAGCGCGCGCCCGCGCCGCTCCTTGTCGACGAGCGAGGCCGCCGCCGCGGCGGCGAGCGCCAGGTAGAGGCCGGCGCCCACTCCGGCGAAGGCGCGGGTGACGAGCAGGACGGGGAGCGAGGCGGAGAGCGCGCTGCCCGCGTTGGCGACCGCGAAGACCGCCAGGGAGCCGAGGAGCCCGACCCGTACCCGGGACGCGGAGAGGAAGGTGGCGAAGATCGGGGAGGCGATGGCGTAGGCGAGGGTGAAGGTCGTGACCATCTGCCCCGTGGCCGAGACGGACGAGTCGAAGTCCTCCGCGATGACGGGGAGCAGACCGGCGGTCACATAGGCGTCCAGGCCGAGCGCGAAGGCGCCGATGCCGAGGAGGTAGACGAGTTTCACTGGGATCCCAATGTTCGATGATCGCGGTTCATTAGTACATCATGGGGGGATGTGCCGCGAAGGCAAGCCGGGGGAGGGAAAACCAGCCGATCCGTACGCGGTCGGCTGTGCGATTCTTGAGGGGTGCGCCGTTACGTCCACCCGGACCCTGCCGACATCCGCCTGCCGGAAGTACTCTTCGCGCTGAGCGACGCCACCCGGCTGGGCATCGCGGTGCAGCTCTCCGACGGCGGTGAGCGCACCGCGGGCGAGCTGGGCGGCGACATCGCCAAGTCGACGATGACCCATCACCTGAAGATCCTCCGCGAGGCCGGTGTCCTGTACGTCCGCTCCGAGGGCACTCGCTGCTACAACTCGCTGCGCCTGGGCGACCTGGAGGGCCGGTTCCCCGGACTCCTCGACCAGGTCCTGGGCTTCGCCGTGAAGTGCGGGTACACCTCGGCCGGCGCCCGCCGGTAGCCGGACCCGCCCCATGGGGACGGCCGTCGGCCCGCCCCGGGCGGACGGCGGGCGCCGGCCGGCACCCGCCGCCGCGCCGCTCAGAGGTCCACGGAGATGTCGTACGCGCGGAGCCAGGAGTCGAGGCCGAGGGCCATCTCCAGGCCGGACCGCTCGTACTGGGCGCTCATGGCGCTGACCGGGCGCTCCAGCAGGCTGGTGACCGCGGCCCGGTCGAGCAGCGGCAGGACGGGCGAGGAGGGGTCGGCGAGCACCGCGGACAGCGACCGGCGCAGCCCGAGTTCGTACGCCGGGTCCTGCGTGGTCGGGTAGGGGCTCTTGACGCGCCCAACGATGGAGTCGGGCAGAAGGTCCTTGGTGGCGGCCCGCAGCAGGCTCTTCTCCCGGCCGTCGAAGGACTTCATCTCCCACGGCACGTTGAAGACGTAGTCGACCAGGCGGTGGTCGCAGAAGGGCACGCGCACCTCCAGGCCGACGGCCATGCTCATCCGGTCCTTGCGGTCGAGCAGGGTCTGGACGAAGCGCGTGAGATTGACGTAACTCATCTCCCGCATGCGGCGGTCGGTCCCGCCCTCGCCCGTCAGTACCGGGGTCTCGGAGACCGCCTGGGCGTAGCTGTCGCGCAGGAACTCCGGCATGCCCAGCTTCTGGATCAGCCCCGGGTCGAAGAGCGACTTCCCGTCGAAGTACTTGCCGGTCGCGGAGGTGAGCCAGGGGAACGTCTGCGCCCGCACCGCCTCCTGGTCGAAGAACCAGCGGTACCCGCCGAAGACCTCGTCCGCCGACTCGCCCGAGAGCGCGACCGTCGAACGGGCACGGACGGCCTGGAACAGCCGGTAGAGCGAGGGCCACATGTCGCCCCAGTAGGCCGGCGGCAGGTCCAGGGCGCCCAGGACCTTGGCCCGCAGCTCCGGGTCGGCCAGCTCCGCGCTGTCGATGACGACCTCGCTGTGCTCCGCGCCGATGTGCTGGACCAGGTCGCGGACGAACGGCGCGTCGGAGGTTCCGCGCACCGGGTCGACCACGAACTCCGCCCCGTGGTCGGCGAAGTCCACGGAGAACGAGCGCACCGGGCCCTCGCCCCGGCCGGCCAGCTTCTGCGAGGCGAGGGCGGTGATCGCGGAGGAGTCCAGACCGCCGGAGAGCAGTGAGCACAGCGGTACATCCGCGACCGTCTGCCGCTCCACGATGTCCTCGAGCAGTCCGCGCACGGTCGCGATGGTCGTGTCCAGGTCGTCGGTGTGCTCCCGGGCCTCCAGGGACCAGTAGGTCCGCTTGGTCAGCCCCGAGCGGCCGATCCGCACCAGCTGGCCGGGCCGGACCTCGTACATCCCCGAGAAGACGCCCTGCTCCGGGGTCTTCACCATCTCCAGCACCTCGCGCAGGCCGTCGGCGCCGACCCGGCGGGGCACGGAGGGGTGTCCGAGGATCGCCTTCGGCTCGGAGCCGAACACGACGCCGTCCGCGGTGGGGAAGTAGTAGAGCGGCTTGACGCCCATCCGGTCGCGGATCAGCAGCAGGGTCTGCTCGCGAGGGTCCCAGAGGGCGAAGGCGTACATGCCGTTGAGCCGGCTCACCAGGTCCTCGCCCCACTCCAGGTACCCGCGCAGCACCACCTCGGTGTCGCTGCGGGTGCGGAAGCGGTGCCCCCGGGACTCCAGTTCGCGGCGGAGCTCCTGGAAGTTGTAGACCTCGCCGCTGTACGTCAGGCAGGCCAGCGTCCGGCCGTCCTCCTCGGCCGTCATCGGCTGGCGGCCGCCGTCGAGGTCGATGATCGAGAGCCTCCGGTGCCCCAGGGCCGCGTGCTCGTCGGCCCACATGCCCTCCGCGTCCGGGCCCCGGCAGGCCATCGTCCGGGTGATGGCCGAGAGGGTCCGCTGGTCCTGGCGGACGTCGCGAGCGAAGTCCACCCATCCGGCAATTCCGCACATGGCGGTCTCCTTGCGGTGTCTGAAAGGTCGTCAGGTCGTGGGGAGGTTCGTGGGGAAGGTTGTCGGAAAGGTCCCGGGGAAGGTCGTCGGAAAGGTCGCGGGGAAGGCCGTCGGAAACGTCGCGGGAAGGCCGTCGGAAAGGGAGGCGCCGGTGAGGAGCGCGAGGGCGGGGGCGGCGCGGGGGCACCCCCACCGCGTCGGCTCCCTCCCGCGCCGTGCGATCGCGCGCGCACCGGACGCCGCAGCCCCGCCCCTCCGGGCGGACGCCGGCACTCTCCGGACACTCCCTAGCCGAGGCGCTCCCAGTCGGCTTCCCGGAGGACGGTCCTGCCGTCGGGGAAGTAGGTGACCGGGCCGGTGGTCCGCACCTCGCGCTCCACGGTGTCGAGCAGGTGCTGGAGCCCGAGCGCGTCCGCCAGGCCGGGGAAGGGGATGCCGGGCCGCCGGCCCGAGACCACGAACGAGGTGACGTCGGCGGCCATCCTGCCCAGCTTGACGACCGTCCCGGCACCGGGCGGGACGGGCCGGTCGCCGGTGTTCAGCTCGTGGATCACCTCGTCGCCGTCGTCGGTACGCCGCCAGATCCGCAGCCGGTCGGCGTCCCAGGCGGGCGTGTCGTACACCGTGTTCGCGTACACCAGCCCGCCCTCCGGGGAGCGCAGGACGAAGTCCACCTCGCGCTTGCGCGTGATGCTGACGAAGCTGCTGTAGCCGGTGACCGTCCCGGAGGCGAGGCGGCCCGCCAGCGCGACGCTGTCCAGGACCTCGGGGCCCGAGACGGAGAAGTCGGAACGGGTGCCCAGGGCCGATTCGAGGGCGATCCGCTCGCCGTCGCCCGCGATCCACTGGACCAGGTCGAGCGGATGGACGACCTCGCTCGGGACGCCGCTGGTGGGGCGGTGGTCGTTGATCCGGTCCTTGCCCCAGGTGAAATGGGCCCTGACCAGTCGAAGACCGTTCCGCCGGATGTGATCCCGCAGGAAAACGGTGGCCTCCGAATAGCGCTCGACGAGATCGAGGCAGAATCCGGAGACCTTGGCGAGGGCCGACTCGACGGCCGTCGTATCGTCCCGGGAAGTGGTGAGAGGCTTCTCCGCGACGACGAAGCCCTCATAACCGGCCAGCTCCGAAAGCACAGCGGCATGGGCCTCGTCCGGGACGGTCACCACCACGACATCAGGGCCGAATCCGGCCAGGGCCCGGTGAACGGAATCGTAATAGGGGATGTCCGACCGGGGGCCGTTGCGTCCCACATGGGCGAACGCCATGGATTCCCCGGCCTTCTCCCCGGCGTTCTCGAACGCCGTGCGGAAGCGTGTGCCCGCGTAACCCAGTCCGACGATCAGAACTCTCATGCGTCACGTCCCTCTCAGGTCAAGGGTCAACAGATCCTCGCCGGTCGACCGGAAGCCAAGATTCCGATAGAGCCGCGCGCCGTCCCCGGTGGTCTGGAGGGCCACCGGCGAGGCGCCCTGGGCCCTCAGCCAGGCGAGCGTGTACGCCATCACCCGGGAACCCAGACCCTGCCGCCGCCGGGCCGGATCGACCACCACCGACTGCACCCAGCCGGCCCGCCCCTCCGGGCAGTGGGCCGTGGGGGCCCGGTCGTCGACGACCGCGATCGCGCAGGCGTCGAGGCGGGCCGGACCGCCGATGACCGCGACGTGCACCCGGTCGTCCCGGCGGGTCAGCACCCGGTCGAGCCACACCCGGTATCCGTGCCGCCAGGCGGCGTCCTCGGCCGGGTCGCGGGCCACGTACGCACCGTCGCCCGTGCTGAGCAGAAAGGCACGCAGCCGGACGAGCTCATCCTTGTCGGCGGCAGTCGCCGGCCGAGGCTGGAGATTTCGAAGCGCCATCACGTGAAGGACTGTAAGAGGGTTTCGGCAACAAGAGAAATGAGAGACGTGAATCATCTATGTACTTTGCACATGACTGGCTTCGGCGTCTTCGCTGCCTCGCTTTATGTGTGACCACCATAGGGCCGTTCAGGCTGGCATTTCTCTTCGGTCGAAGAGGGGGCTAGCTTTCCCCCGTCAGAGGGATGTGAACGTGTTTGACGGAGGATTCATGTTCAGCTATGTCGATTTCTTCTCCGCCGAAATAGAAGCGCTCAAGCGGCGGGGCGGCTACCGGACGTTCCTTGAGATCGAGCGCAGGGCCGGATCGTTCCCGGCGGCACTGAAACACGGTCCCGGCCCCGGGCGGCGCATCAGCGTCTGGTGCAGCAACGACTATCTGGGGATGGGCCAGCACCCACTGGTCCTCGACGCGATGAAGCGGGCCGTCGACGAGTCGGGGGCCGGCAGCGGCGGCTCGCGCAACATCTCGGGCAACAGTCACTACCACGTGAGCCTGGAGGAGGAACTGGCCGATCTGCACGGCACCGAGGCGGCCCTGATCTTCCCGTCCGGCTATGCGGCGAACGACGCCGCCCTGACCGTGCTGGCCGGGAGACTGCCCGGGTGCGTGGTCTTCTCCGACGAGCTCAACCACGCGTCGATGATCGCGGGCATCCGGCACAGCGGAGCCGAGAAGCACGTCTTCCGCCACAACGACGCCGACCATCTGGAGGAGTTGCTGGCGGGCACCGACCCCGCGCTGCCCAAACTCATCGCGCTGGAGAGCGTCTACTCGATGGAGAGCGATGTGGCGCCCCTGCGCCGTACCGCCGAACTCGCCGAGCAGTACGGCGCGTTCACCTACCTCGACGAGGTGCACGCGGTGGGCATGTACGGCCCGCGGGGCGCGGGCAAGGCCGCCGAACTGGGTCTGGAGGGCCGCTTCGACGTCGTCCAGGGCACCCTGGCGAAGGCGTTCGGCGCCGCGGGCGGCTATGTGGCGGGTCCCGCCCCGGTCATCGACGCGGTCCGCAGCTTCGCCTCCGCGTTCATCTTCACCACCTCGCTGCCGCCGGCCGTGGCGGCCGGCGCGCTCGCGGCCGTGCGTCACCTCAAGCGCTCCGACCGGGAACGCGCGCAGCTGCGGGCGAAGGCCGAGCTGCTCAAGGCACTGCTGGCCGAGCACGGCATCCCGGTGGTCTCGGACGAGGCGCACATCGTCCCGGTGCTCATCGGTGACGCCGCGGCCTGCCGGGCGGTCGCCGACGAACTGCTGGAGCGGCACGGCTGCTACGTCCAGCCCATCAACTCGCCCAGTGTGGCGCCCGGTTCGGAGCGGCTGCGGGTCACTCCCACTCCGCAGCACAGCGACAGCGAGGTGGTCGCCTTCGCCCGGGCGCTGGACGGCATCTGGGACCGGGCGGGACTGGCCCGCAGGCACGCGGAGCCGGTGGCCGGCTGACCCGGCGTACGGCCGGGGGCGCGCGGCGGGTCGGCCGGCGCCCCGCGGCACGGCCGCCGCGCCCCCGACACCCCTGCCGCGTCCCGCGGCACGGCCGCCGTGCCCCCCGGCGCGGCGGCCGTGCCGCCGGCCTCATCGGCGCGGTCCGCCGACGAGTCCGGAGCGGACGGGGACGGCGACCCGCCGGCCGGCCGCCGCGGACCTCGCCCGCTGCACCACCGAGGTGAAGCGGTCCACGAGCGGGTGCGCGCCCTGGACCGGCCGGATGAGCGAGATGGGGATGACGGGCGCGCCGCGCAGCGGCACGAACCGCACCGAGGGGTGGAGATTGCGGCGCAGGACGAGGTCCGGTACGACACTGATCCCGCGCCCCGCGGCGACCGACTCCAGGCACTCGTCGAAGTTGTCGCACCGCAGGGCCACGTGGGGCCGCTGTCCGCCGGGCCAGTCGTCGTCCCCCACCGATCCGCTCACCGAGTTGACGACGACCGGGTATTCGGCCAGTTCCGTCCACTCCACCCGTGAACGCGTCGCCAGCGGATGGCGGACGGGGGTCGCCACGACGTACTCCTCGGTGCCCAGCGGGGTGAGCCGCACGCCGTCGAGGGGCGGCCGCCCGCGCAGTATCGCCACGTCGGCCGCGCCCTGGTCGACCCCCGCGCACGGGTCGTCCCTGCGGCGCAGCTCCACGGGGACACCGGTCTCCTGCTCGAACCGGACGATGGCCTCCTGCACCCATCCGTCGGGCAGCAGCCAGCAGAATCCGAGCCGCAGGGCGGGCCGCCGGGCGCCGGGGAACAGCGCCTCCTCGACGCGCGGGAGCAGGGTCTGCAGCTGCTCCCGCAGCTGGATGCCCGCCGGACTCAGGGAGACCTGGCGGGTGGTGCGGTGGAAGAGCCGGACGCCCAGCTGCTCCTCCAGCTTGCGGATGGAGCGGGTGAGGGCCGGCTGGTTGCTCTCCAGCTGTGTCGCCGCGTGGGTGAAGCTGAGTGTGTCCGCCACCGCCAGGAAGGCGTGCAGCTGCCTGAAACTGACGTCTGAGATCCGCATGGGTGATCCTCGATTCCCTCAGGGCCGTGGGTCCGGGCCTCGTCGGTCAGGCAGCCGTGCGGTCGGCCGCCGCGGGCTGGGGGTCGGCGTACGTCACACTCGCCGAGAACCGGACCTGGTCGTCCTGCAGGGCCGTGACGGAGAGGCGGCGGGCGTCGCCGGCGGGCGCGTCGAGGGGGGCGGTGATGATCGCGCAGGGCGCGTCGAGCTCGACGTACCGGTAGAACGCGCACTCCAGGGCCAGGATTCTGGCGCGGCCCGGGCCATGGGAGAGGCGCGTGGCCTGGTGGGCCGCTTCGAGCAGCAGCATCCCGGGGACGTGGTCGACGGCGTGGTCGAACAGGACCGGGTGGCCGGTGTCCACCCGCAGCCGCCGGACGGAGCCGCACGCGTCGTAGGCACCCGGCGGCGACGGCGCCAGGACGACATCGGCGGCGCGGGCGCGGCCGGCGAGCCGGTGCGGGAGAGGCGTCGGCGCGGGCGGCGCTTCGGCCATGACGCGTGGCGCGTCGGCCTGTTCGCCGCGCAGCCGGCGGTAGACGGCCGGGGTCTGGATGGTGAAGCGGGTGTCGGCGGTGGCCACGCGCTGCCCGCCGCGGGTGATGACGAAGCGCATCGACAGGGCGGCGGGCCGTAAGCCCCGGTACGTGATGTCGTGGCACTCCACGTGCAGTTCGACGTCCCGGCCGAGCTCCTGTCCGGGGCGGGCGTGCGCCTCGATCCGGTACGAGAAGCGCTCCCAGATGAGCTGGTGGCCGACGGGTACGTCATAGGCCGCGTGGCACAGGAGCGGGAAGGTCTGGCGGACGGTCTCGCACAGCAGGAGCGGGTCGCACGCCTGGTCGACCAGGTAGAAGGCGTGGGTCTCGGGCCAGCTGGCGGTTATTCGGAAGGCGTCCGGGCCGGTCCGGTGCCATCGCGTCAGGTACACCTCGTCCGGGTCGGACTTGTGCACCTGGGACGGTGATACGGATCGGTCCTCGGTCCCAGGAGTCTCGGCTGCGGTGCGTGCGGGCGCGTGCATTGGTTTCCCCTCCCCTTTCGGCACTGCCGTGCCACGGTGTGGCACTTCGTTGCTTACTGCCCATAACATAGAGGGTGTTCTGTTTGTTGTCGAGGAAGCCCGGTGGCCCCGCATGGTGAGACGAATGCAAGAACGCGCAGTTCAGACGCGTAAAGCGATCCTTCGCGCAGCCGCCGAGGTGTTCGACGAGACCGGCTACGACGGAGCGGGGATCACCAAGATCCTGGCGCGGGCCGGTGTCACCCAGGGCGCGATGTACTTCCACTTCAAGTCCAAGGAGGAGCTCGCGCGGGCGGTCATGCTCGAACAGGCCTCCGACGTCCGGCTGCCGGAGAGCCCCGACGGCCTGCGGCAGCTCGTGGACGTGACCCTCGCCCTGGCGAAGGAGCTCCAGTCCAATGTGCTGCTGCGGGCCGGCGTGCGGCTCGCGGTGGATCCCAGCGGGCCCGCCCACCACGACGACTCCATCTACGGATGGTGGGCCGAGCGGTTCAGGGAGGAGCTGGTGGCGGCCCGCGAGAAGGGCGAGGTGCGCGCGGACCTCGACACGGAGGAGTTCGCCCAGACGCTCGTGGGGGCGTACACGGGGACGCAGATACTGTCCCAGATCGCCTCCGGCCGTAAGGACCTCCCGCGCCGGATCGTCTCCCTCTGGCGCTACCTGCTGCCCGGCATCGCCACCGCCGAGGGGCTGGAGCGGGTCGCCCTCCTCGACGAGTCCTACCCCTCGTGGGCGTGAGCGCGCGCCGGGTCGTCGTCACCGGAGTCACGGGATTCATCGGGGGGCGGGTGGCGGCGGCGCTGGCGGCGCGGCGCGAGGGCGCCGGAGTGGAACTCAGGGCCGTCGGGCGCGGCACCCCGCCGGCCTGGTGGACCGAGGCGGGCGGAACCTGGACCTGGGCGGACCTCTCCGCCCCGCACAGCCTGCGGGACGTGTGCCGGCGCGCCGACGTCCTGCTCCACCTGGCCGCCAAGGTCGCCGGCGACGAGGAGAGCTGCGCCGCGGTGAACGTGGCGGGGACCGCGGCCCTCATGGCGGACGCGGGGCGCCACGGGGTCGGCCGGATCGTCCACCTCTCCACGGCGGCGGTCTACGGCAAGGGGCCGCACAGCGGCACCACCGTGGAGACGACGGAGACCGCCCCGGTCTCCCCGGCGAGCAGGACCCGGCTGGCGGGGGAGCGGTTCGCCCTGGACGCGGGCGCCACCGTGCTGCGCCCCGGGCTGGTGCTGGGCGCGGGGGACCGCTGGGTCGTCCCGGCGCTGGCCGAGCTGGTGGAGCGGGTGCCCGGCCACTGGGCCGGCGGCGACGCGCGCCTGTCGATGGTGGGCGTGGAGGACCTGGCGCGGCTGATCGCGACGCTCGCGCTCTCGTCCCGTCCGGCACCGGCCGGGGTCCACCACGCGAGCCATCCGGAGCCGGTGCGCGTCGGGGACCTGCTGGACCGCCTGGCCGCCCTGGGCGTGCTTCCGGCCGTGCCCGGCCGCCGGCCGGCGTGGGAGGAGTGCCTCGCGCTGCTGGCGGCGACCCCGGGCAGGGTGAGTGAGCGCCAGTTCTCGCTGCTGGCCCAGGACCACTGGTACCGCGGCGACGACATCTGGCACCGCTCGGACTGCCCGCCGGGCCCCGGCGTGGAGGCCGGGCTCGCCGCGTCGGCGGACTGGTACCGGGACCATCTGGCGAGTCTCCGGTGAGGGACCGCCGCCCGGGAGCCGGGTCCAGGCCGGGTGCGCGGAAGGGGCCCGGCTCCCCCTGACAGCAGGGGAGCCGGGCCCGTTCCGGCGGGTGACGGGGGCGGACGTCCCCGGTCCGCCGCCCGTCGGTGTTCGCGGGGGGCGTCCCCCGGTCAGTCATCCGTCGGTGTTCGCGGGGGGCGTCCCCCGGTCCGCCGGTGCCGACTACTCGATGACGAGTTCCACCGCGATGTTGCCGCGGGTCGCCTTCGAGTAGGGGCAGTACGCGTGGGTCTTCTCCAGCAGGTCGCGGCCCGCCTCGCCCTGGAGGTGGTCCGGCAGCTCGACGCGCATCACGACCGCGAGGCCGAAGCCGCCGTCGGTGTCCTTGCCGATGCTCACCTCGGCGGTGACCGACGCGTCCTTGACGTCGATCTTCTCCTGGCGGCCGATGGCGCCCATCGCGCTGGCGAAACAGGCGGCGTAGCCGGCGGCGAAGAGCTGCTCGGGGTTGGTCCCCTGGCCGTTTCCGCCCATGGCCTTCGGGAAGCCGAGCGGAAGGTCGATCTGGCCGTCGGAGCTGACGGCGCGGCCTTCGCGGCCGTTGGCGGTGGCGACGGCGGTGTACAGGGCGTCCATGGGGTTCCTGTCCTCTCGGTGCGGTGTGATGACTTATTAGTAACGCACAATTGAGTTGTGCGCAACTGAATGGTGCTCGCGGTAACCTGGACGCATGGACACGCTCGACACCATGCGGGACGAGGACTTCCTCCGCCTCGACAACCAGATCTGCTTCTCGCTGCACGCGGCCACCCGCGCCTTCAACGGCGTCTACCGCACCGCGCTGAAGGACCTGGGCCTCACCTACCCGCAGTACCTGGTGATGCTGGTGCTGTGGGAGCGGGGCGAGCTGCCCGTCAAGCGCATCGGTGAGCATCTGCGGCTCGACTCCGGCACGCTGTCTCCCCTGCTCAAGCGGCTGGAGGCGGCCGGATACGTGGAGCGGCGGCGCAGCCAGGACGACGAGCGGTCCGTCACCGTCCGGCCCACCCCCGCCGGTCGCGACCTGCGGGAGCGGGCGCGCGCCGTGCCCCGGCGCATCGCCACCGCCACCGGGCTCTCGCTGGACGAGGTCCGGGAACTGCGCACCCGGCTCGACGCCCTGACCGCCGCCCTCGACCTGGCCGACCCCGGCACGCCGGACTGCGCCGTCGAGCCCGGCGACGGGAGCGCCTAGGTGTCCTGATCGTCGGGCGACGCCCGCACGATCCCCCGGACGACTCCCAGCCCGACCAGGTCCTGCGGCCGCAGCCGCAACTGCTCCGCCGTGTGCGGGGCCTGGTCGGGCGCGCGCTTCAGGATGGCCGCCGCCAGCTCCGGGGCGATCACCGAGAAGTAGCTGTCCGGCGTCGCCCAGGTGTTGCCCGGCGCGGCCAGCGCCAGCGCACCGCCCGAGCCGCCCTCGCCGATCAGCAGCGTCGTCACCGGCACCCGCGCGCCCGCCACCGCGGCGAACGCCTCGGCGATGGCCGCTCCGGCGCCCGCCCGCTCGGCCTCGGCGTCATTGGCCGCGCCCGGGGTGTCCACCAGCGTCAGCACGGGGAGGCCGAGCCGGTCCGCGAGCCGGATCACCCGGGCGGCCGTGCGGTAGCCGGCGGGCCGCGTCGCGGTCCCGCACTGGGCGACGTACGCGACCGCCCGCCCCCCGCGCGTCCCCACGCCGCACAGCAGACCGGCGTCCGTACCGCCGCAGCGGTCACCGCCGAGCGGCATCCGGTCGGCGAAGTACGCGTCCAGGTACGCCTCGGCGCGCGCCCGCCCCGGGTCCCGCGCCCGGCGCACCGCCTCCCAGCCGCTCTCCGGCAGCGGCCCGGAGGACAGCGCGTGCGGCGGCGGCACGCGCTCCGGCGGTCCGGGGGCGCCCAGCACGCCCACCCAGTAGGTCAGTGCCGCCTTCAGCTCGCCGGGGCGGACGACCGCGTCGACATGGCCGGTCGCCAGCTGGCTCTCGGCGGTGTACGCGGCCGGGTCCGCGTCCGGCGGCCGTACCCGCGAGCCGGCGAAGCCCACCTGCGCCCCGGGGAGCGCCAGGATCACGTCGGCGCCCGCGCCGAGGGTCGCCCAGCCGCCGCCGGTGGTCGGGTCACGAAGCACGGCGATGTGCGCCACGCCCGCCTCCCGCAGGAGCACCGACTCCCGGGCCACCCGCTGGAGCTGGGTCAGGGCCACCATGCCCTCCTGCATCCGGCTGCCGCCCGTCGCGATCAGCGAGACCAGGGGGGTGCGGCGCTCGCGCGCCAGCCGGTAGGCGGCCTCCAGCCGGTCGCCCGTGCGCTCGCCCAGCGACCCGCCCAGGAAGCCGAACTCGAAGGCGAGCACCACGCACGGCCGGCCCGTCAGCGAGCCGACGCCGTACACCACCGACTCGTCCTCACCGGTACGGGCCGCCGCACGGGCGCGCGAGGCCCCGTACCCCTCCCACCCCAGCGGCCCGTCGGGCGCGCCGGAGCGGGCCGGCGGCTCGTGCGCCACGAAGTCGTCGGTGACCAGCGCGATCATCTCCCGGGCGCCCGGGCGGCCGCTCTCAGGCATGCAGGGACCGCTTCATGATCTTGCCCATGTCGTTGCGGGGCAGCTCGTCGAGGTAGCGGACCGTACGAGGCCGTTTGTGCGGGGCGAGCAGCGCCGCCACATGGTCGGCCAACTCCTTCTCGCCCGGCGGCCGCAGGCGGTCGGCCGGCACCACCCAGGCCACGATCCGCTCCCCCAGGTCGGGGTCGGGCTCCCCGGTCACCGCCGCCTCCCGGACGTCCGGATGCTCCAGCAGCGCGTTCTCGATCTCCCCGGCGCCGATCTTGTAACCGCCGCTCTTGATCAGGTCCGTCGCCTTGCGGCCCACGATCCGCACCGAACCGTCCGCGTCGCGCACCGCCATGTCGCCGGTGCGGAACCAGTCCCCGTCGAACGCGGCGGCGGTGGCGTCCGGGCGGTTCAGGTACGCGGTGAACAGGTTCGGGCCGCGCACCTGGATCTCGCCGACCGTCTCCCCGTCGTACGCCGCGATCGGCGAACCGTCCTCCTCGACCAGCCGCAGCTCCACGCCCCGCAGCGGCACGCCGACCGAGCCGGGGCGCGGCTCGGCGTCCGCCCGGACGCTGGTGTTCATCAGCGTCTCGGTCATCCCGTACCGCTCGATCACCCGGCGGCCGGTCGCCGCCGTGATCCGCTCGTGGTCGTGGACCGGCAGCGCCGCCGACCCGGACACCAGCAGCCGCGCGCCCGACAGCGCCTTCGCCAGCTCCCGGTCACCCTCCAGGGCCTCCGCCAGCCGGTGGTACATCGTCGGTACGCCGAAGAGCATGGTTCCGCCGCTCGCGAGCTCCCGGGCGACACCCTCGACGGTGAACCGGCCCAGGTGGCGCACCGACCCGCCCCGGCGCAGGGGGCCCAGGACGCCGAGGATCAGCCCGTGGACGTGGAACAGCGGCAGGCCGTGCACCAGCACGTCCTCCGCCGTCCAGGCCCAGGCGTCCTCCAGCGCGTCCAGTGTCGTGGCGACGGCCCGGCGCGGGAGCACGGCGCCCTTGGGCGGGCCGGTGGTTCCCGAGGTGTAGACGACGAAGGCCGGCGCGGCCGGGTCCGGTTCCGGGCGCGGCGCCTCCCGCGCGCCGGGGTCCTCGGGGGAGCGGACCGGGATGTCGACGCGGGGCAGCGCGGCCAGCGCGGCGGGCAGTTCGTCGTCGGGGGCGGCGAGCACCAGGGCCGGGGAGCTGTCGGTCACGATGTGCGTGAGCTCGCGCTCCCCGGTCTTCGGGTTGAGCGGTACGGCCGGGACCCCGGCGAGCAGTGCGGCGACCACGCCGACGGCGGTCTCCAGGGTCGGCGTGGCCCACACGGCGACCCGGGCCGCGCCGTCGAGCCGTTCGCCCAACGCCCCCGCCACGGAGCGCAGTTCGCCGTACGTCAGGGTGCGCTCGCCGAAGCGCAGCGCGGGGCGGTCCGATCCGGCGACCAGCGCCGGAAAGAGGGAACCCACTCGTCGTCCTCCTCGCATCGCCGCGCAGTGATGAGCGCTGCGCGGACTGTTCAGCCGCGGTCACGGGCCCCACCATTGTCCCCGTCGCCCGGCGGACGGGACGAGGCGGCTTCCGCGCGCGGCCGGGGGCGCACCGCCCGCCCGGCCGCCGGGAGGGTCAGGAACCGGGCCGGAGGGTGCGCATCCGCCCGTACGCGTACACGCACCCGGCCAGCGCGAGGTCGGACAGCAGCATGAAGGCGATCGAGTACGAGTCCTTCGCGCTGTAGATCGCGCCCATCACCAGGGGCGGCACGAAGCCGCCGAGTCCGCCCATGGCGCCGACGATGCCGGTCACGCTGCCCACCTGCGGCTGCGGCGTGACCTGGGAGACCAGGGCGAAGACGCTGCCGCTGGCGGTCCCGAGCCCGGCCGCCGTCGCCAGCAGGGCGATCGTGCCGACCGGGTCCAGCCCCGGATCGAACGCCTGGACGATCGCCAGCAGGGCCACCACGCCCAGCGCCGCGGCCGTCACCAGCGCAGGATGGGCCCGGTCCGACAGCCAGCCGCCGATCGGCCGGAAGACGACGGTCACGAGGGCGAACCCGGCCGCCTTGGTGCCCGCGTCGGTCGGTGACAGGTCGTACCAGGTCTTCAGGTACGTGGGGAGGTACACCCCGAACGCGACGATCCCGCCGAACCCGATCGCGTACAGCGCCGACAGTTCCCATGTCACCCGCAGCCGGGCGGCCTGCCCCAGCCGCGAGGCCGGCGACGCGGACGGCACGGACCGGCCGGGCCGGTCCCTGATCAGCAGCGCGGCCAGCACGGCGTACGCGGCCAGCGCGATCGCGACCACGACGAACGGCAGGTTCTCCCCATGCCGGGCGATACGGGGCGTGAAGTAGCCCGACAGCGCGACACCGCCCATGCCCATCCCGAACACGCCGAGCGCCAGGCCCCGCTTCGTGGCCGGGAACCACGAGTTGACCAGCGGGATGCCGATGGCGAACGTGGTGCCGCCGAGGCCGAGGAGGAAGCCGACCGCGAGCATCGCGCCGTACGAGTCCTTGGCCACGGTCAGCAGCAGTACGGGCACCACGGTGAGCGCCGACACCACGGGGAACATCAGCCGGGCGCCGTACCGGTCGGTGAGCGCGCCGACGGGGACGCGGCCCAGCGAACCCACGAGCACGGGCACGGCGACCAGCAGCGACTGCTGGAACGAGCTCAGGTCGAGGCGGTCCCGGTAGTAGCTGCCGAGCGGCGACACGAGGTTCCAGGCCCAGAAGGTGAGCGTGAAGCCGATCGTGGCGATGACCAGGTTGCGGTAAGCGGCGGCAGGCGTCTCCACGCCCCCAGTCAAGGCGCCCACCCGCCGCGCGGGCGCGCCGGAGTACGCCGGACGGCTTACCCGCGGCGGGCCGCGAGCGCGTCGGCCGCCGTCACGGAAACGGCAGGGGCGGCGCGACCTTCACGGCGTACAGGGCCACCAGCCCGCGGCCGCGCGGTACGTCGGGGCCCGTACGGTGGTGGAGAGGCGCGCCCCGGCGAAGCCCCTCGCCGCCGCCGCCACCAGCTGCTGCCGGCCGAGCGAGGCGACGCACACCCCGCCCACGAGCACCGCGCCCACGAGCACCCCGTCCACGAACACCGCCCGCGGCGCCGCCGTCGAGGGCGGCGCGGCCCCGGCCCGGCCCGCTCAGCGCGGCGACTCCCACGTCAGGGTCGTACCCCGGGCGCCGTCGTCGCGCAGGCCGTCGTCCGTGACGGTCAGCCGGACCCCGGGGCGGCCGTCCGCGAGGGTCACCGTCGCGTCCACCCCGACGGTGACCGCGGACAGGTCCGGGCGGCGGTGGGCCGCGGCCAGGGCGCCCCGCAGGGCCGACAGCAGCCGCCCGTCCACCGGGGCGCCGACCAGCGCGTCCACCGCGCCGGTGAAGTGCACCGACGGCCGGAGGCCGAGCGGCACCGCCGCGCCGCCCGTCTCGCGCAGCACCCGGCCGCGCAACGACGCGGGAGCCTCGGCGGGCGGCTGCTGGAGGGCGAAGATCGCCGTGCGGACCTCCTGGATCGTCGAGTCCAGCTCGTCCGTCGCCCGGTCCAGCAGAGCGGTCTCCTCCGACGGCCCGCCCGCCCGGCGGCGGGTGGACTCCAGCATCATCCCGGTGGCGAACAGCCGCTGGACCACCAGGTCGTGCAGGTCACGGGCGATCCGGTCGCGGTCCTCCAGCACCGCCAGCCGCTCCCGGTCGTGCTGGGCGTCCGCCAGGACCAGGGCCAGCGCGGCCTGCGAGGCGAACTGGGAGGCCAGCAGGCGGTCCACGGCCGTGTACGGACGCCCGCCGCGCCGCCGGGGCAGGGCGAGGGTGCCGATCAGTTTCCCCCCGCTCTGCAACGGCAGCATCATCGACGGCCCGAACCGGCTCCGGACGGGCGTCGTCATCCGTGGATCGGTCGCGGAGTCCTCGATGAACACCGGCTCCCCGCCGAGGAGTTGCACCAGGACGGGCGAGCCGGGGGCGATGGTCGTACCGATCAGGTCGCCCGGGTCGTGCGGGGCGGAGGCGGCGACGATCTCCATGCCGCCCTCGGCGGTCGGCTGGAGCACCACGCCCGCCGAGGCGCCGGCCAGCAGCCGGGCCCGCTCGGCCACGGTCTCCAGCGCGTCGGCCGCCGTCTCCCCGGTGAGCAGCGCCGTCGTCACCGCCGCAGCGCCCTCGATCCAGCGCTCGCGCTGCCGGGCCGTCTCGTAGAGCCGGGCGTTGCCGATCGCGATACCCGCCTGCGAGGCCAGGACCCGCAGCAGCGCGAGGTCGTCCTCGGTGAAGCTCCCGTCCCGCTTCTCGGTGAGGAACAGGCTGCCGAAGACCTCGGCGTCCACCCGCACGGGGACGCCGAGCAGGGAGCGCATCACCGGGTGGCCCTCGGGCACCCCGCAGGAGCGGGGATCGGCGGTCAGGTCGTCCAGCCGCAGCGCCCGCGCCTCCTGGACCAGCACGCCGACCAGCCCGGTGTGCCCGTCGGGCAGCCGCCCGATGCGCCGCCGCTCGGCGTCCGTCAGCCCCGCCGTGAACAGCTCGGTCACCCGGTCCCGGTCGGGGTCGACGACGCCGAGCGCCCCGAACCGCGCACCCGTGAGCTCGGTGGCCGACTCCACGAGGTGCTGGAGCGTGGCGCGCGGTTCGAGGTCGGTACCGACGTTCAGCACCGCTTCCAGCAGCATCGGCAGCCGGCCGGCCGGCTGTTCCCGGTCCATCAGCGGTCATCGCCGTGCGTCGGGGACATCCCGTGCGGGGCCGCTCACTCCGCCTCGGCGAGCGGATTCAGCACCAGGGGCTGGATGCGGCCCTCCAGCATCGTCCCCAGCCCGAGGACGGCACAGATGTCGGGCCGCTCCGCGATGTGCACCGGCATGCCGGTCGCGTCGCGCAGCATCTGGTCGAAGCCGGGCAGCAGCGCGCTGCCGCCGACCATCATGATGCCCCGGTCGACCAGGTCGGCGACCAGGTCGGGCGGGCAGTCGCGCAGCACCTTGCCGATGCCGTCGAGGACGGCGGTCAGCGGGGTGTGGATCGCCTGGCGCACGGCGGCGGTGTCGACCTGCACCGACCGGGCGAGGCCCGTCGCGACGTCCCGGCCGTGGATCTCGGTGGAGGCCGGCCCCTGCGAGGTGAGGCCGTTGCCGTGCAGGGCGAGCTGGAGGGGGCGTACGGACTGGCTGGGCAGCATCAGTTCGTGCTGGTGGCGCAGGTACTGGATGACGGCGTGGTCGATGGCGTTGCCGCCGACCGGGATGCGCTCGGCGGTGACGATCGCGCCCAGCGAGAGCACCGCCACCTGGGTCGTCGCCGCCCCGCACACCATGATCATGGTGGCGGTGGGCTGCTCGACGGGAAGGCCGCAGCCCACGGCCGCCGCGATGAGCGTGTCGACCAGTTCGACGCGGCGGGCGCCGAGCCCGATCATCGTCTCGATGGTGGCGCGCTGGGCCAGCGGGTCGCTGCCGTGCGGGGTGCAGGCGGCGGCGCGCAGCAGCGGCTTGCGGCGCAGCTGGCGGCGGAGCTTCTCGCCCAGCAGATGACGCAGCATCCGCTGGGCCATCTCGATGTCGACGACGGTGCCGCCGGACACGGGGCGTACGACACGGATGTAGTCGGGTGTGCGGCCGGTCATCTTCTCCGCGAACTCGCCCACGGCGATGAGCGCCCCGGTGCGGATGTTGACGGCGGCGACGCTGGGTTCGTCGACGACGAGCCCGACTCCCTTGACGAAGACCCGGGTCCTGGCGGCCCCCAGATCGACGGCGACATGGCAGCGGCGCAACTGATCAAGACTGACGGTCACGGTGCGGATCCTCCCGAGGCGGGTACGTCCTCGCATCGTGCGGTCGACCGGCGGGGTGCGCGCGCTGGGATGCGCCGGTCGGGGGGTACGGAACTGACGGACCGCCAGAACGGCCTAGCGCCTTCCCTCCGGACCGGGCCGGCACGATCCGTACGGGAGGCTCAGCGGGAGCGTCCGTACGGGTTGTCCGGCGAAGCGCGCGGGGCCGGTACGAGTCGCTGGAGCAGCCCCCAGGTGAACTCCGCGACACACGGCTCCTCGTCCCGGGGGGAGAGGGCGAGCGCCCACCGCGCCGGCGCGCCGCCCTCCAGCGGACGGGCCGGGAACGCCCGGGCCACCTCGTCGACGGTGCAGCTCCAGGGCCGCAGGTCGGCCACCGCGCGCAGCTCGGGTCCGGCCGCCCCCGGTGCTCTGACCAGCCACTCGTTCCACACCGCGCCGCCCGGCCCGGCGAGTGCCTCGAAGCGCAGGCCGGGCCAGAGGGGGACCGGCCACAGCAGCGCGTCGCACTCCAGGTCACCGATCGTCCGGCGGGTCCTGGACTCGGGCTCGCCGAGCACGGAGCGCAGGCGGGCGAGGGTGCCGCGCCCCCGGGGCGAGCGGACCATCGCCTGCCAGCGCCGGTTCGCCTCCCGCATGTCGGAGACCGAGGCGCCCAGCACCCGGCGGGCGTCCTCGACCAGGCCCGGCTGGTGGTCGGCCATCCTGCGCAGCAGGACGAGCTGGAACTCGAGCGGGCCGAACGGGGGCGCGGCGGCGTTCATGGGGACATCCTGCCCGTTACGGATGAACCGAGCGGGCGCGCCGGGCATAAGTGCTTTCCACACAGAACCCTCACAGGGACGCCTACCTCCGCCGGGCCGCCCCCGCATAACCTGCGGGCGCCATGGATTACTGCCACCAGTGTCAGCGGCACCTCAATGGAGCCCTGGCCTGTGCCGGCTGCGGTACTCCCATCGAGGAGCTCCGGCACGACGACCCCCAGACATCCGCGGCGGGCCACGTCTACGAGCTGGAGCTGGACGAGGAACTCCCGTCGACGGGCCATCGCCGCGCGCGGGCGCAGCAGGGCGGCCGGGCCCGCAGGTCCGGAGCCCGCCGGGCGCGCAAGCGCACCGGCCGCAAGGTGCTGATCGGGGTGTTCGGGCTGGTCCTGGCGGCCGGTGCGCTGAGCCTGGCCGAGCTGGCGATCGAGCACCCAGGCGAAGAAGGCGCGGCCACCGCCGTACGGCAGGACGGGACGCTCGAACTGGACTCGGCGCCCGAGCCGTCGGGCGGCACCGTCCGGCCGGACGGTCCGGGTCCGGTCGAGGAGTCCGCCTCGGGGGGCTCCGGGTCGGCCGATCCGTCGGCGGACGCCGGCGAGGGCGACGGCAGCGGTGAGGGAGAGGGCGAGGCCGAGGGGCCGGCGTCCGCCTCCGGCCCGCCGGGTGCCTCCGCCTCCGCGTCCCCGGGGCAGCCGGGCACCGGCCCGTCGTCGTCCGCGCCGGCGCCCGACGAGCCCGCGCCGGACAACCCCGGCGAACCCGGGCCCACCGGTGATACGGACGACCCCGCGCCCACCGATCCCGGCCCGCAGCCGCCCCAGCCCCCGCCCCCCGCCCAGACCCAGCCCCCGGCCCCGTCGCCGAGCGAGACCTGCGACTGGTTCCTGTGGTGGTGCGTGTAGGGCCTTCCGTCCGGATCGGCCCGGCGAGATCCGGACGAGACACCCCCTGGGAGCAGGGGGGCCGGGCCTCGCGCGGACCCGGCCGCCCGATCCGGAGGGACGGCGCCGGTCCTCGGCGGGAGGATCGCGGCACGCCGCCGCGTGCGGAACGGCTCCCGCCCCGCCGGACCTGACCCCGCCGGCCCCTCACCCGGCCGGCGCGTGAGGCCCGGCACCCGGACTCCGGCGCCGCGGTCTGCGAGCCGCCCGGCGACCCCGCCCCCCAAACCGGTGACCCCCGTGGCGCGCCCTTCGAACCCCCGCGCCCTCAGCGACTAAAGCCCCTGCCCCTGCCCCGGGCGCGCCCCGTCGCCCAGCATCCGGCGCAGCAGGTCCCGCAGTGCCGCCCGCTCCTCGTCCGACAGGCCGGCCAGCGGTTCGCGGGCGAACTCCAGGCCCTCCCGCAGCCGGCGTGCGGTGCCGCGGCCCTCCTCCGTCGCCGCGGCCAGCTTCACCCGGCGGTCGGCCGGGTCCGGGCGGCGTTCCACCAGGCCCCGCGCCTCCAGCCGGTCGACTATGCCCGTCACGTTCGACGGCTCGCAGCGCAGTGAGCGCGCGATGCCGCGCATGGGCAGCGGCTCCAGTGCGAGCAGCCCGAGGACCCGCGCCTGCGCGCCGGTCAGCGAGTGCCGCGCGGCGGCCTGCTCGTACTCCTCGTGGTACCTGGCCACGACCGTTCCGATGAGCTCCACGACTTCGAGGGTGAGCGGATCTGTGTGTCTGCTGGCCATACACGCCAGGATACCCATTTACTTGACAACCTGAAATATCGAGGAGCATGGTTGTTTCAGTACATGAAGCTTTTCTTGGAGGCACAGCACCATGCCCGCTCTTCCCGCGTCCAGCCGTGAATGGCACCTCGTCGCCCGCCCGCACGGCTGGCCCCGGCCCGAGGACTTCGCCCTGCGCGAGGTGCCGGTGACCGAGCCGGGCGAGGGCCGGATCCTCGTCCGCAACCTGCATTTCTCGGTCGACCCCTACATGCGCGGCCGGATGAACGACGTGAAGTCCTACATCCCGCCGTTCCAGCTGGACCGCCCGATGGACGGCGGCGCGGTCGGCGAGGTCATCGCCTCCGGCGCCGAGGGCTTCGCCGTCGGCGACCACGTCCTGCACGGTCTGGGCTGGCGCGAGTACGCCGATGTGGACGCCCGGCAGGCCACCAAGGTCGACGCCTCCCTCGCCCCGCTGACCGCCTACCTCGGCGTGCTCGGCATGACGGGCCTCACCGCCTACGCCGGCCTCTTCGAGGTCGCCTCCTTCAAGGAGGGCGACGCCGTCTTCGTCTCCGGCGCGGCCGGCGCCGTCGGCAGCCAGGTCGGCCAGATGGCCCGGCTCAAGGGCGCCTCCCGCGTCATCGGCTCGGCCGGCTCCGACGAGAAGGTCAAGCTCCTCGTCGAGGAGTACGGCTTCGACGCCGCGTTCAACTACAAGAACGGCCCGGTCAAGGAGCAGCTGGCGGAGGCGGCCCCCGACGGCATCGACGTCTACTTCGACAACGTCGGCGGCGACCACCTCGAAGCCGCGATCGCCTCCTTCAACGTGCACGGCCGCGCCACCATCTGCGGCATGATCGCCGGCTACAACGACACCGAGCCCACCCCCGGCCCGCGGAACATGGCGATGCTCATCGGCAAGCGCCTGCGCCTCCAGGGCATCCTGGTCCGCGACCACGCCGACCTCCAGCCCCGGTTCGTCCGCGAGGTCGCCGGCTGGCTGAACTCCGGCGAGCTCAAGTACAACGAGACGGTCGTCGAGGGCGTGGAGAACGGCGTCGAGGCGTTCCTCGGTGTGCTGCGCGGTGACAACACCGGAAAGATGATCGTTTCGCTGACGCGCTAGGCTCGGCTCCAGTCCGTCGCGATCGTGGGCGCGAGTCGCGGCGAATCACAGGAGGAAGCCTTTACATGTCCATACTGCAGTCCGACGTCCTGTACACCGCCGTCGCCACCGCCGAGAACGGGCGTGACGGCCGTGTCGCCACCGACGACGGCAAGCTCGACGTGGTCGTGAACCCGCCCAAGGAGATGGGCGGCTCCGGCGCCGGCACCAACCCCGAGCAGCTCTTCGCCGCCGGGTACAGCGCCTGCTTCCAGGGCGCCCTCGGCGTCGTGGCACGCCAGGAGAACGCCGACGTCTCGGGCGCGACGGTCACCGCCGAGGTAGGCATCGGCAAGAACGACGACGGCTTCGGCATCATCGTCAAGATCTCCGCGAACATCCCGAACGTGGACGCCGCCACCGCCAGGGAGCTCATCGAGAAGGCCCACCAGGTCTGCCCGTACTCCAAGGCGACCCGCGGCAACATCACGGTCGACCTGGCCGTCTGACCGGACGTCCGACCGGGCGGCCCACGCCGCAGCCCGGACACCGAGGGCCGCACCCCCACCGGGGCGCGGCCCTCGGCCGTGTCCGGGAACCCTCACCCGGACCGCGACGCCCCGCACGCGTGCTCGCCGCGAGTCCGGCACCGCCTCCGGGCCGGCGGGCTGCCCGCCGTCGCGGCCGAGGGCGATCGACAGCGGCGTGCCGGGCCCGTCCGGCGCCGCGCCGGCTCAGCCCGCCGCCCGTCCGGCGCCGCGCCGGGGTCAGCCCGCCGAAGCCAGCAGCGCCCGCCCGACCTGCGCGAAGAGCCCCTTCGGATGCGCCCGGAACAGCGGCTCGGTGCCGAAGAGCACGACCCGGGTCCCGGAGCCGGCCGCCGTGCCGCTGACGACGGACGCCCTGCCCGCCGCGTCCTTCGGACCGCCGCCGTTCCCGGTCGGGCGCCAGTGCCCCGCCACGAGCGGGTCGCCCGTGCCGTACGTCTGGTCGGCGCGCACCCCCTCGCCGAGCCCGGTGAACCACAGCGGCGAGTAGACGAAGCTGTGCGCCGGGGCACCGCCCGTCACCGCGCCGCCCGCGTTGGACACCCGCACCACGCCGTTCGCGTCACCGTTGCCCTCGACGGCCTTCACCGGGAGCAGCTTCGCCGCCGTGTTGAACGCCGCGCCGTCCGCGCCGAGGCCCACCACGCCGACCCCGCTCGCGTGGAAGGCGGCGCGCGCGGCCGGGGTCAGCGCGTCGTGGTCCAGCCCGGCCGACACGTACAGCACGTCCGCCTTCGACCAGTCGAAGCCCGCGTTGAGCGCGGCCGTCGACACCGGCAGCACCTCGAAGCCCATCTCGGCCAGCGCGAACCGCTCACCGGCGGTCGTCGCGGCGGCCACCCGGGTCCGGCGCAGCGGTACGGTCCCGCGCTTCCGGGCCGGCTCGAACCGCACCCCGAGCCGGTCGGCGAGCACGCCCGCCGCACCGCGTGCCGAGCCCGGCACGATCGCCGAACCGTCGGCGGCCCGGGTCACCGCCACCTTCCGCGCCAGCAGCGCGTTGAGCGACGCGACCTCCTTCGGGTCGTCCAGCCGCAGCCTCAGGTCCCCGCCCGGGGCGACGTACCCGGTCGGCGCCGCCGCCCGCACCTCGGTCCCGGGGACCCGCACCGCGCCGACGGGCACCTCCTCCACGTCCGCGCCCCACAGCAGCCCCAGGCTCCAGCCCGAGATGTCGTACATCGTGGACACGTCCGCGCTGATGTCCCGGCCGCGCGACAGGATCACATTGGCCATGCCGCGCTTGGGCTGGTGCATGTCGACGACGTACGAACCGGCCGGATACGACCGGCCCGCCAGCCGGAAGGGCGCGCTCGCCCTGCGGACCCGCACGTCATTGGCGAGGAGATGGTCCACGAGCCGCCCCGCGGCCGTCGCCGACCGCTGCCCCGCGCCCGCCGGGACGACGTAGGCGCGCGGGAAGCGCGTGGTGTACACGTCCTCCGGGCCTATGCCGGGCACCCCCGGGACGGTCTTCTCCGACACCGGCCGCTGCGCCTCGCCGGCGGCGCCCCTGCGGAACGTCTCGATCTGGTCGGCGATCACCGAGGCCCGGTGCCTGCGGGTGTGGTCGAGGGTGGCGCGCATCGCCGCCCCCGCGACGGCCGTGTTGACGGCGGCCCTGCGGCGCAGCTCGACGACGGGCAGCGAGTCGTAGGCCGCGTTGTTGACGGCCAGCGGGAACTCGACGGTGTGGGCGGCCACGGCCCCCTGGAACGGCATGTACTGCGGGGTGAAGACGGGCGGCCAGTCGTCCCAGCCCTCCTTCTGGTCGCGGAAGGGTATGACGGCGGGCTTCACGCCGTCCCCGTCGGGCGTGTAGCCGAGGCCGTTGACCCGCTTCTCCATCCCCAGCGCGTTGGCGTAGGAGTTCTTCAGGAACAGGTCGTACTCGTAGTTCTCGCCGTGCGGCGGGGTCGTCGGCTCGATCAGCGTGCCGTTGACGTACCCGTGCAGGTCCAGCATGACGGCCGGCTGCTTGTCGATGGCGATCCGCCGCACGGCCCGCGACTCCGGCTGCGATCCGGTGATGAGGTCCCGGTTGAGGTCGAAGCCGTTGCCGTTCGCACGGGTGCCGGCGATCCGCCCGTCCGGATTGGCCGTGACGTTCAGATGGATCCGCGTCCCGGCCAGCAGGTCGGCCGTCGTACGGTCCCGGGCGGTCGCCAGCTCCTCGATGAGCTCGAGGGCGGCGTCCGTGCCCTCCCACTCGTTGCCGTGGATGTTGTTGTTGATGAAGACCGGGGTCTTGTACGCGGCCTTGACGCGCCGGTCCTTGGCCGCGGCGGCGGGCGCGTTCTCGATGAGCTCGCGCATCCGCTCCTGTTCGCGCGCCTGGCCGGCGGTCTCGGGGGCCGTGACGGTGACGAGGTAGAGCTCATGACCGGCGGCGGAGCGCCCGGCGACCTCCACGCTCACCCGGGGGCCCAGCGTCTGGAGGGCGTTCAGCCGGGGCGCCAGCGCGTGGTACGGCGTCAGGCCGAGCCTGATCGACTTGTCGGCGGGGTTCTCGGGCGGGACGTCCAGCACGGTACGGCGGGGGTAGCCGGCGCCTGTGGGGAGGCGGGTCTCCGGGGCGGGCGCGGTCCGCGCGGCGGGCAGGTTCCCGCGCGCGGCCTCCTCGCCCCCGGTGCGCACCGGACGGGGCTCGTCCCGGCCCGGCGCGGCGCTCGCGGGCAGCCCCGCCAGCAGCAGGGCACCGGTGACGGCGGTGGTGATCAGGAACGGTCCGGGCAGCGCTCGGGGTATCGCCATGCGTACACAACCTCCGTAGGTGATCAGTACGCAGGGTCTACCGCCCCAACAGCCCCCGCAACAAGGGCGCCACCGACCGGCGCAGTGCCCGGGGAGCCCGGGGGGCGTCCCGGACCGGCGCCGCGTTCCCCGCGGGCGACGGCCCGCCGCCCGGGCCACGGCAGGCGCCGAGCCGCCCCGTTCCCGACCCCGTTCCCGGACCCCGCCGAGCCCTGACGGCGGCCCTGACGGCGGCACTCCCGGCACGACCCGGGCACGGCCCCCCACCCCTATAGGGTGACCCCATGCGTGATCTCGGGGTGGGCTTCGGCTACTTGATGAAGGGCCAGCGTTGGGTCGGCCGGCACGGCCGGTGGTTCGGGTTCGGGCTGCTGCCCGGCCTGGTCACCCTCGTGCTGTACGCCGGTGCGCTGGTGGGCCTGGCGTACGGCGCCGACGACCTGACGGCGTGGGCGACGCCCTTCGCGGACGACTGGACCTCGCCCTGGCAGGGCGCCTTCCGCGGCTTCCTCACCGCGCTGGTCTTCGCCTTCGGGCTCTTCCTCGCGGTGATCACCTTCACCGCGGTCACCCTGCTGGTCGGGCAGCCCTTCTACGAGTCGCTCTCCGAGCAGGTCGACCGCAGCGAGGGCGGCGAGGTGGCCGAGTCCGGGCTGCCGCTCTGGCGCGAGCTGTGGATCTCCGCCCGTGACAGCGTGCGGGTCCTGCTGCGGGTGGCGCTCTACGGTGTTCTCCTCTTCGCCCTCGGCTTCATCCCGGTCATCGGCCAGACGGTGGTCCCCGTGATCGGCTTCTGCGTCTCCGGCTTCTTCCTCGCCGAGGAGCTGACGGCGGTGGCGCTCCAGCGGCGCGGCGTCGAGCTGAAGGAGCGCCTGGCGCTGCTGCGCGGCCGCCGCATGCTCACGCTGGGCTTCGGCGTCCCGCTGACCCTGGCCTTCCTGGTGCCGTTCGTGGCGGTGTTCCTGATGCCGGGCGCGGTGGCGGGCGCCACGCTGATGGCACGTGACCTGGTGGCACCCCCGCCGACACCCCCGCAGGGGCCCCCGCAGGGACCGCCCGCTCCCTCGCCGTACACCTGGGACAAGAGCGGGAACCGCCCCGCATGACCGAGATCCTCGCCGTCGCCGTCATCACCGTCCTGGCCGTCATCAGCCCCGGCGCGGACTTCGCCATGGTCGTGCGCAACAGCTGCCTGTACGGCCGCGCGACCGGCCTGTCCGCCGCCGCGGGCGTCGCGGCCGGCGTCCTGGTCCACGTCACGTACACGATGCTGGGCGTGGGGCTGCTGATCGCGGCCAACGCGGCCCTGTTCACCGCGATCAAGCTGGTGGGCGCGGCGTACCTGGTCTACATCGGACTGCGGACGTTCTTCGCCCGCGCGGACCTCACGGTCGATCTGGACTCCCGGCCGGAGCTGTCCCGCTGGGGCGCGCTGCGCGGCGGGTTCCTCACCAACGTCCTCAACCCGAAGACCACGCTGTTCGTCGTCTCCACCTTCACCCAGGTCGTCGGCCCGGACACCGCGCTGTGGCAGCAGGCGGGCTACGGGCTGTTCATGTCCTTCGCCCATCTGGGCTGGTTCGGCCTGGTGGCGCTGTTCTTCTCCCACGCCCGGCTGCGCGCCGCGATGCTCCGCGCCCAGAAGGCGCTGAACCGCGTCATCGGCGGAACGCTGGTGGGCCTGGGCGTGACCCTGGGCGTCACGAGCCCCTGACCCGCCGGAGGCGCCGCCCCGGCGCCGTCACCGGTGCCGGGGCGTGACGCGCCGTCGGGGCGCGCGGGGGAGCCTCAGCCCGCCGCCACCCCGATGATCGCCCGCACCTGCGCCGTGATCGCGGCCCGCTCGCGCAGGAACTCCGGATCCGTCACCGCCGTCGCGTTGTCCGCCGCGAACCGCAGCACCGGCGTGTGCACGTGCCCGCCCGGCAGCCCGGCCAGGCCGAGCCGGTCCCGCAACAGCGTCGCCCGGTAGGCGATCTCGTTGGACAGGTAGTCGCCTCCGCCGCCCGCGCGGGCCGCCGAGCCCGGCGTCGGGCCGTCCGGGCGGACCACCGGGGCGGCGGCCCCCGCCGGGATCTCGGTCACCGAGGTGTTGTCGTACACCGGGAACGGGCCCGTGCGCGCCTCCACGATCCGCCGGTACGGCAGGCTCGTCGTCGTCCACTGCGGCTGTGACGCCGGGTCGGCGACCGGCACCGTCCCGGTCACCGACACGTTCTCGTTGTCACCGAAGCCGCCCCGCCACGCCCCGTTGAAGCGTTCCACGTCGAAGCGGCCGACCCGCCCCTGGCTCACCGTGGTGAAGAGGTCCACCCGGGGGAGCTGCCGGCGCAGCGCGCGCTCGACCGCACCGTCGGAGAAGTCCCGCCAGCGCACCGGGAAGACCATCGTCTCGACGCGCGCCCACTGCCCGTCCGCCGTCCGGACCAGTGTCCCGTCCAGGGCGAGCGCCGCGGCGCCCGACGGGTTGCCGATCCGGATGTCACGGTCCAGCGTGAACGGGTCGAACCCCGTCATCAGCACCCGCTTGACGCCCCCGCGGGCCGGGTAGCGCACCGACTCCTGCCCCCGCGACGCGCTCTCCAGCCGCTCGGCCAGCCGTGCCCGCGCCCCCGCCGGCAGGGCGAACCCGGGCTCCCAGGAACGCAGCCCACGGGTCATGCCCAGCCGCGCCCAGTACAGCGGCCGGTCGTCGTCACGGGCCAGGTCGCCCCCCGCCGGGCCGCGCCCCTGCACCCGGTCCACCGTCCGCTGCCACAGCCGTGAGCCGTGCCGTACGACGGCCCGCTCGGCCGCCGCGTACGACCGGGCCCGCTCCAGCTCGGCCGTGAACGCGGGCGCCACCCCGTGGAATCCGCTGCGCCGCAGGATCTCCCGCGGTACGTCGCGGTCCAGGCGGGCCTCCTCGGCCGTGGCCTCCCCGGCCGTCGCCCGCGCGACCGCGGCCCCGCCGGAAGCGGTACCGGACGCGCCGGAGGGGCCGGACGCGGCCGGGGCGCCGGGCGGTGCGGCGAGGACCGGCGCCGTCCCCACCGCGAGGGCGACGAGCACGAGACCGAGCGTGGTGCGTATCCGTGACACGGGAGTCCTTCCGTCGGGTGCGGGAAGTATCCCGGCCCGCCCGCAACTCCCGCTACGGTGCCCCCAGTAGCCCCGGGAGGTTCCGGAACGCGGCGGGCATGTCCACCGGCTCCGGGCCGTGCAGCCACGAGGAGGTACGACGGTGACGGACGCCGCTCGCGAGGAGGCCGTGGAAGCCGCTCTCCGGAGGCTCGACCCGGACGCGAAGGCGCGGCTGCTGGCCGGCCAGGACATGTGGTCGCTCCCGGCGCTGCCCGAGATCGGCCTGAAGCCGCTGGTCATGTCGGACGGGCCGATCGGGGTGCGCGGGGTGCGCTGGACCGCGGACGACCCCTCGGTCGCGCTCCCGTCCCCCACCGCGCTCGCCGCCACCTGGGACCCGGTCCTCGCCCGCCGGGCCGGCCGCCTCCTGGCCCAGGAAGCGCGCCGCAAGGGCGTCCACGTCCTGCTCGCCCCGACGGTGAACCTCCACCGGTCGCCCCTGGGCGGGCGGCACTTCGAGGCGTACAGCGAGGACCCCCACCTCACCGGCGAGATCGGCACCGGGTACGTCCTCGGCGTCCAGGACGGCGGGGTCGGCACCACGGTCAAGCACTTCGTCGCCAACGACGCCGAGACCGACCGCTTCACCGTCGACAACGTCGTCGCCCCCCGGCCGTTGCGCGAGCTCTACCTCGCCCCCTTCGAGACGATCGTCAGGAACGCCCGCCCCTGGGGCATCATGACCGCGTACAACCAGGTCAACGGCGCGACGATGACCGAGCACCGCTACCTGGTGAACGAGGTCCTCAGGGGCGAGTGGGGCTTCGACGGCTGCAACGTGTCCGACTGGATGGCCGCCCGCGACACCGTCCGCGCCCTCGCCGGCGGCCTGGACGTCGCGATGCCCGGCCCCCGTACGGTCTACGGCGAGGCGCTCGCCGCCGCCGTGCGCGCGGGCCGGGCCGACGGGGCGGCCGTCGACACGGCCGTGCGCAACGTGCTGCGGCTCGCCGCCCGCGTCGGCGCCCTCGAAGGCGCCGAACCCGTCGTCACCGAACCGCCCGGGGCCGTCGAGGGCGAGGCGCTGGCCCGGGAGATCGCCGGCCGTGCCTTCGTCCTCGTACGCAACGAGGGGAACGTCCTCCCGGTCGACCCGGCGCGCGTCGGCACGGTCGCCCTCCTCGGCGCGGCCGCCCGCGACCCCAGGATCCTCGGCGGCGGCTCGGCCCAGGTCTTCCCCGGCCACGTCGTCTCCCCGCTGGACGGCCTGTCCGCGGCCCTCCCCGCCACCGCCCTGACCTACGCCGTCGGCGCCGACCCGAGCGACGAACCCGCCCCCGCCGGCGGCGGCTTCGAGCTCCGGGCCGTGTGCCGCGACGACGAGGGCGGGATCATCGGCGAGGCGGCCCTGCCCAACGGCGAGGTGCGGTGGATCGGCGCCGACCTGCCCGCCGGGGTCACCCACGAGACGCTGGCCGGTGTCGAGATCACCGGCACCTTCACCCCCCGGGAGAGCGGCGAGCACACCTTCGGCACCCGCGGCCTGGGCGCCTTCACCCTCACCGTCGACGGTGGGACCGTGTGGGCGGGGGAGCAGTCCATGGGCACGGAGTCCGACCCCTTCGAGGCGTTCTTCGGCGCCCCGGCCGAGCGGGCGAAGGTGTCCCTGACCGAGGGCGTGCCGGTCGAGGTCTCCCTGCTCCACCCGCTCGACCGGCGGTACGCGGCGCCCCTGCCGGCCGTCGCCTTCTCCCTCGTGCACCTGGGCCCGCGCCGGGACCCCGACGAGCTGATCGCCGAGGCCGTCGAGCGGGCCCGCGCCGCGGACACCGCGATCGTCGTGGTGGGCACCACCGAGCGGGTCGAGTCCGAGGGCTTCGACCGCGCCGACCTGCGGCTCCCGGGCCGCCAGGACGACCTCGTACGGGCCGTGGCGGCCGTCAATCCCCGCACCGTCGTGGTCGTCAACGCCGGCTCCCCGGTCGAGATGGACTGGCGCGACGACGTCGCGGCGGTCCTCCTCGCCTGGTTCCCCGGGCAGGAGGGCGGCGCCGCGCTCGCCGACGTCCTGCTCGGCGCGCGGGAGCCCGGCGGCCGCCTGCCCACGACCTGGCCGGCCGCCCTCGCCGACGCGCCGGTCAGCGAGGTCACCCCCCGCGAGGGCGTACTCCGGTACGACGAGGGCGTCTTCATCGGCTACCGGGCCTGGGACAGGGCGGGCGTCGCGCCCGCGTACCCCTTCGGGCACGGCCTGGGCTACACCACCTGGGAGTACGAGTCGCTGGAGGCCACGCCCACGACCGCCACCGTCCGGGTCCGCAACACCGGCACGCGGGCCGGTCGCGAGGTGGTCCAGATCTACCTCGCCCCGATCGCCACGGCGCCCGCGGGCGCCGCCGTGGAGCGGCCGGCCCGCTGGCTCGCCGGGTTCGCGGGCGTCGAGGCGGCACCCGGTGAGAGCGTGGAGGTGCGGATCCCGCTGGCGGAGCGGGCGTTCCGGGTCTGGGACGAGCACGCCGGGGAGTGGGCCCTCGTCCCCGGGGCATACGAGGTCCGGGCGGCCGCCTCGCTCACGGACCGCCGCCTCGGCGTCCGTCTGGAGGTCTGAGCCGCCCGCGAGCCGCCCCGGGGCGGTACCTGACAGCCGCCCCGGGGCGCCCTCCGGGCGGCCGCCGGACCTTACCGACGCCCCCTAGCGCACCCCGAACCCGTACCGCGTCCACGACCGGTACACCTCGCCCGGGCGCAGCACGGTGCTCGGGAACCGCGGACGGTTCGGGGAGTCCGGGAAGTGCTGGGTCTCCAGAGCCACCCCGTCCAGATGGCCGGGCGCGTACACCTGGAGTCCGGGCTCCGACGTCGAGACGGTCAGTACCCGCCCCGACACCGGCGAGTACAGCTCGGCCACCGGCTCCCCGGCCCCCGCCGGCCCGTCCTGCCCGGCCGGTCCGTCGTTCCGGTCCAGGACGAAGTTGTGGTCCAGCCGCCCCACCACGACCTCGCGCGGGGTGCGGTGGTCCAGCCAGGTGCCGTCCACCGGGGCGATCTCCCCGGTCGGCACCTGCGTCTCGTCCAGCGGGGTGTAGTGCCCGGCGGCGATCCACAACTCGTGGGCCCCGCCCAGGTTCCAGTACGAGTGGTTGGTCAGGCCCACCACGGTCGGCGCGTCCGTCACCGCCTCGTACGCGATCAGCAGCGCCCCCGTCCCGTCCAGCGAGTACGTCGCCGAGACCTCCAGCCGTCCGGGGAAGCCCTCCTCGCCGTCCGGGCTGACCCGCGACAGCCGTACCCCGTCCTCGACCTCCTGCGCGTCCCACACGCGCTTGTCGAAGCCGCGCTCGCCGCCGTGCAGGCTGTTGGTCCCCCCGTTGCGCGCCAGGTGGTGGGTGCGACCGTCGAGGACGAAGGTCCCGTTCCCGATCCGGTTCGCGTACCGGCCCACCAGCGCCCCGTAGTACGGATCGGGATCGGCCTCGTAGCCCGCCGGGGAGTCGAAGCCCAGCACCACCTCGGCCGTGTCGCCGTTCCGGTCGGGTATCTCCACCGACTGGACGATGCCGCCGTACGTCAGCAGGCGCACCCGCGTTCCGGCCCGCTCCAGCAGCCAGCGGTGGACAGTCGTGCCGTCGGCCAGAGAGCCGCATTCCTCAACCTTCATGATCGGCGACCTTACGCCGGTGGCCGCTCCGCCGTGACATTGCGGTAGGCGATCTCGGCCAGCCGCGACTGACCGTCACGGCCCGGGTGGAACCAGTCCCACGGGCTCAACTGGGCGCCGGTGAACCGGTAGTCGAAGACCGCCCCGCCGTCGTACCGGCAGCGCTCGTCCTTCGCGCAGACGTCCCGCAGCACCTCGTTGTACGCCACCACGCGGTCGTACACCGTGGAGCGCCGCGTCTCGGCCGCCGCGCCCAGGTCGTCGGCGTCGGCCAGCATGGAGGCGCAGATCCCCAGCTTCCACACCTGCTTGCCCAGCGCGCTTCCCCGGCCCGTCGACCACAGCCGCTTCAGGTCCGGCACGCTCGACACGTACACCTGGGTCTTCGGCGACGTCCTGCGCAGTTCGCGCATCGATGCCTCGAACGAGGCACGGAAGGCGGCCACCGGTGTCATCAGTCCGGTGGTGTCCCGGCAGGCGTCGTTGGCGCCCACCATCACGGCCACCAGACCGGGCTTCCTGGTGGCCGCTTGGGCCATCTGGCCCGGGAGTTCATCCATCCGGGCGCCGGAGCGGGCGAGGTTCCAGCTGCGGGTGGGGAGCGCGGGAGCGCCCAGGAGCCGCAGCGCCAGACTGTTCACGGCGGCGTCCGAGCCCGTCGCCCAGGACACCTCGGGGCAGTCCGCCAGCACCTGGCAGGCGTCGAAGCCCCTGGTGATGGAGTCACCCACAGCGGCGACGGAGGCCGGACTGCGGTCCCACGACGGAGTGGGACTCGGAGCGGGCGAGGGCCGTCGCGACGCGCCCGGACCGCCCCCGTCCGGCGCGACGCAGCCGGACAGCGCGCCGACGGCGACGAGAGACGCCGCCGTCCACAGTGCGACGGCGGCGCGCGGGCGTATCGCGCGTATGCGGTGTCGTCGGCTCTCGGGCATCCCCCCGGCCCTTCCCTCGGCGTCCCCGTGGGCGTCCTGGCGAGTGAAAGCTTGGTGTCGACGGCCCACGGGACCGACCGTACGTCATACCGAGCGCCCCGGCGCACGGTAGCTTTTCCCCGTCGAACCAGAGGCGCCTTTGCCGACCGGCTCCGGTAAATTACATCACGTCACATGCTGTCCCATTTTCGGGGGTTTGCGGACTTTCGCCCTCGATGCTGTTTACTGAGGCCGCTGGGAAAGGCGAACCTCGTCCCACACTGGAGGTCCCGGTGACGACACGTGGAGTCCTGTACGTACACTCCGCACCGCGCGCGATGTGCCCGCACGTCGAATGGGCGGTGGCGGGAGTCCTCGGCGCGAGGGTCCAGCTCGACTGGATCCGGCAGCCCGCATCCCCCGGAACCTGGAGAGCCGAGTTCTCCTGGCAGGGCGAGGCGGGCACCGCGTCCAAACTCGCCTCCGCCCTGCGCGGCTGGCAGATGCTCCGCTTCGAGGTGACCGCCGAGCCCCGCGCCAACGCCGAGGGCGAGCGCTACAGCGCCACCCCCGAGCTCGGGATCTTCCACGCGGTCACCGGCATCCATGGCGACATCCTGGTCCCCGAGGACCGTCTGAGGGCCGCGCTGGCCCGCTCCGCGCAGGGCGAGACCGACCTGGAGGCGGAGATCGCCAAGCTGCTGGGCAAGCCCTGGGACGACGAGCTGGAGCCTTTTCGGTACGCGGGCGAGGGCGCGCCGGTCCGCTGGCTGCACCAGGTGGTCTGACGGGTGGTCCGGCACCGCCCGGTGCGCGTATACGAGAAGGCCCCCGCCGAGCGGCGGGGGCCTCGTCGTGTGCGCGGGCGGGATCAGACGGTGCGGAACGCCAGCACGACGTTGTGACCGCCGAAGCCGAACGAGTTGTTGATCGCGGCGATCGTGCCCTCGGGGAGCTTGCGCGGCTCGCCCCGGACGATGTCGGCGTCGATCTCCTCGTCCAGATCGTCGAGGTTGGTGGTCGGCGGGGCCGTGCGGTGGTACAGCGCGAGGACCGTCGCGACGGTCTCCACGCCGCCGGCGCCGCCCAGCAGGTGGCCGGTCATCGACTTGGTCGCCGAGATCGCCACGTGGTCGAGCTCGTCGCCCAGCACCTTGCGCAGGGCCTTGACCTCGGCGACGTCACCCTGCGGGGTGGACGTGGCATGGGCGTTCAGGTGCACGACCTCCGACGGCTTGAGGTCCGTCGCGTCGAGCAGGTTCTGCAGGGCCGCGGCGATGCCCCGGCCGGTCGGCTCGGGCTGCGCGATGTGGTGGCTGTCGGCCGACAGGCCCTGCCCCAGCACCTCGCAGTAGACCCGGGCGCCACGCGCGGCGGCGTGCTCGGCCGACTCCAGGATCACGACGCCGGCGCCCTCGCCGAGGACGAAGCCGTCACGGGCCTTGTCGTACGGACGCGAGGCCGTCTGCGGGTCGTCGTTGCTCTTGGACATCGCCATCATGTTGGCGAACGCGGCGATCGGCAGCGGGTGGATGGCCGCCTCGGTACCGCCCGCGACGACCACGTCGGCGCGGCCGGTGCGGATCATCTCGACGGCGTAGCCGATCGCCTCGGCACCCGACGCGCAGGCGGACACGGGGGTGTGGACGCCCGCCCGGGCGTTCACCTCCAGGCCGACGTTGGCGGAGGGGCTGTTGGGCATCAGCATGGGCACGGTGTGCGGGGAGACGCGGCGTACGCCCTTCTCCTTCAGCACGTCGTACTGGTCCAGCAGGGTCGTCACGCCACCGATACCGGAAGCGATCACGGAACCGAGCCGCTCGGGCCGGATCTTCTCGTCCTCCCCGGCGGGCGCGGTGTAGCCGGCGTCGGCCCAGGCCTCCCGGGCGGCGATCACGGCGAACTGGGCCGAGCGGTCCAGCTTGCGGGCCAGCGGCCTCGGCAGGACCTCGCCCGGGTCGACGGCCACGGGGGCCGCGATCCGGACGGGCAGCTCGGCGAAGCGGTCACCCTCGAGGGGCTTGACGCCGGAGCGTCCCGCCAGCAGACCTTCCCAGGTCGAGGCGGTGTCGCCACCCAGCGGTGTGGTTGCGCCGATACCGGTGACGACCACGGTGCGATTGGTCGAGCTCACAGGAATTCTTTCTCCACGTGTTTGAGGTATGGAACGCGGCGCCACCGCTGGGTGGCTAACCGGATCAGCCCTTGGCGATGTCCTGGTGCTTCAGGATGTAGTCGGCAGCATCGCCGACGGTCTTGAGGTTCTTGACGTCCTCGTCCGGGATCTTGACGTCGAAGCGCTCTTCGGCGGCGACGACGACCTCGACCATGGACAGCGAGTCGACGTCCAGGTCATCGGTGAAGGACTTGTCCAGCTGGACGTCCTCGACCGGGATGCCGGCGATCTCGTTGACGATCTCCGCGAGACCTTCGACGATCTCTTCCTGCGTGGCGGCCATGTGGCGCTCCTTCGGTGTGTATCTCAGAGGGTGTATCTCAGAGGATGTGATGGCTTCCGTCCGGAAGATCCGTACGGTGCCTAGGGGAGGGTAACGACCGTCGCGGCGTAGACGAGACCCGCCCCGAAGCCGATGACGAGCGCGGTGTCGCCGCTCTTCGCCTGTCCGGTCGCCAGGAGCCGCTCCATCGCGAGCGGAATCGAGGCGGCCGAGGTGTTGCCGGTGGTCTCCACGTCACGGGCGACCGTGACGTGCTCCGGCAGCTTCAGAGTCTTCACCATCGAGTCGATGATCCGCATATTGGCCTGGTGCGGGATGAAGACGTCCAGGTCGGCCGCCGAGATCCCGGCGGCGTCCAGCGCCTGCTGGGCGACCTTCGCCATCTCGAAGACGGCCCAGCGGAAGACCGCCTGGCCCTCCTGCGTGATGGCCGGGAACTTGTCGACCGTGCCGTCGCGGTACTCCGTCCACGCGACGGTCTGCTTGATCGTCTCGGACTTGTCGCCCTCGGAGCCCCACACCGTGGGACCGATGTGCGGCTCCTGGGAGGGGCCGACGACGACCGCGCCCGCGCCGTCACCGAAGAGGAAGGCCGTCGCGCGGTCCTCCAGGTCGGTCAGGTCGCTGAGCCGCTCGACACCGATGACGAGCACGTACTCGGCCGAGCCCTCGACGACCATGCCCTTGGCGAGCGTCAGGCCGTAGCCGAAACCGGCGCAGCCCGCCGAGATGTCGAACGCGGCCGGCTTCTTGGCGCCGATCTTGTCCGCGATCTCGGTGGCGACGGCGGGCGTCTGCTTGAAGTGCGAGACCGTGGAGACGATCACGCCGCCGATCTGCTCCGGGGCGAGCCCCGCCTCGGCGATGGCCTTGCCGGCCGCCTCGACCGACATCGCGGTCACGGTCTCCTCGGGGGAGGCCCAGTGACGGGTGGCGATGCCGGAGCGCGAGCGGATCCACTCGTCGGACGAGTCGATGGTTTCGAGGATCACCTCGTTCGGCACGACACGGGTGGGCCGGTAGCCGCCCACACCCATGATCCGTGCGTACGGGGCGCCCTGGCTGGGCTTGATCTTCGCCATGCTCTTACGGCTCCTTGTCAGGCGGCGGCGTGCTCGGCGAGGAGCGCGCGAGCCGCGTCGAGGTCGTCGGGGGTCTTCAGCGCGATCCGCTGGACCCCCGGCAGAGCACGCTTGGCGAGACCCGTCAGTGTGCCACCCGGGCACACCTCCACGAGCGCGGTCGCGCCGAGCCGTTCGAAGGTCTCCATGCACAGGTCCCAGCGGACCGGGTTGGCGACCTGGCCGACCAGGCGCGCCACGACCTCGGCGCCGGTGGAGACGGTCCGACCGTCCTTGTTGGAGACGTAGGTCACCGTCGGGTCGGCGGGGACGAGGGCCTTGGCGGCCTCGTCGAGCTTCGCGACCGCGGGAGCCATGTGGTGGGTGTGGAACGCACCCGCCACCTTGAGAGCCACGATCTTGCGTACGCCCTCGGGCTTGTCCGCCTCCAGCGCGGCGAGCTGTTCCATCGTGCCGGCGGCGACGATCTGGCCCGCGCCGTTCACGTTCGCCGGGGTCAGCCCGAGCTTCTCCAGGTGGGCGACGCTCACCTCCGGGTCGCCGCCGAGCAGCGCCGACATGCCGGTCTCGGTGACGGCGGCGGCCTCGGCCATCGCCAGACCCCGGGTCCGTACGAAACGCAGCGCGGCCGTGTCGTCGAGGACACCGGCGAACGCCGCGGCGGTGATCTCACCGACGCTGTGGCCCGCGACGGCGCCGGGCGACACGTCGCCCAGGGCGGCGGCGGACAGCAGACCGGCCGCGACGAGCAGCGGCTGGGCCACCGCCGTGTCACGGATGTCGTCCGCGTCGGCCTTCGTGCCGTAGTGGACGAGGTCGAGCCCGATGGCCTCGGACCACGCGGCGACGCGGTCGGCGGCGCCGGGGAGGTCGAGCCAGGGAGTCAGGAAGCCGGGCGTCTGAGCGCCTTGGCCGGGAGCGACGAGTACGAGCACCCTCACACTCTCTCTTGTGGACGGTCCGCGACGCCCGTGGGGACAGGGACGAAGAACCGTCGGGGGAATTGTTGGTGTTCGACAAAAGTCTAGGACTGGGAATCGCCGTCGGCCAGACGCCCCAGGATCAGGGCGATTCGCAGCGTGAAGGCCGAGCGGACATCCGAGGGCGACCACCCGGTGACGTCCGTCACACGTCGGAGCCGGTAGCGCACGGTGTTGGGGTGGACGAACAGCATCCTGGCCGCGCCCTCCAGACTGCTCGCCTGCTCCAGGTAGACACTCAGCGTCTCCAGCAGCGCCGAGCCGGCCTCCTCCAGCGGTCTGTAGATCTCCTCCACCAGCTGGTCGCGCGCCGCGGGGTCGGACGCGATCGCGCGCTCCGGCAGCAGATCGTCCGCCAGCACCGGCCGGGGCGCGTCCTGCCAGGCCGTACACGCCTTCAGGCCCGCCGCGGCGGCCTGGGCGGACCGGGTGGCCGCGAGCAGGTCCGGCACGATCGGCCCCGCGACCACGGGACCGGCCGCGTACGGCCCGATCAGCGCCTTCGCCACATGGAGCGGGTTGTCCTTGCCGCCCGCGATCACCACCAGCCGGTCACCCAGCACGCCCGTGAGGACCTGGAGCTTGGCATGGCGCGCGGCCCGGCGGATCGCCTCCACCGTCAGCTCGCTGTCGCCGTCCGGCGCTGTGCCGAGGATCACGCAGACGTGGTCGGGGGAGTTCCAGCCCAGGGCGGCGGCCCGCGACACGGCACCCTCGTCCGCCTCGCCCGACAGCACCGCGTTCACCACCAGCGACTCCAGCCGGGCGTCCCACGCGCCGCGCGCCTCGGCCGCCTGCGCGTACACCTGGGCGGTGGCGAAGGCGATCTCCCGGGCGTAGACGAGCAGCGCCTCGCGCAGCACCGACTCGTCGCCCGGGGCGGCGACCTCCTCGATCGCCGTCTCCATCACCTCGATGGTGGTGCGCACCATCTCGACCGTCTGGCGCAGGGTGATCGCCCGGGTCAGTTCGCGCGGCGCCGTGCCGAACACATCGGTCGAGATGGCCTGCGGGGTCTCCGGGTGCCGGAACCACTCGGTGAACGCGGCGATGCCGGCCTGGGCGACCAGGCCGATCCACGACCGGTTCTCCGGGGGCATCGCCCGGTACCACGGCAGCGTCTCGTCCATCCGCGCGATGGCGTTCGCGGCAAGCCGCCCGGAGGACTGCTCCAGGCGTTTCAGGGTCGCGGCATGCGAGTGGGCGTCGTTCGCGGGTTCAGGCACGGGGACAAGAGTGCCTTATCGGGAAGGCGCCGTGCCCGGCCGGTCTACCGTTGGGCTCGTGATTTCCGTACAGCGAGCCGACGAGCGGTACGCCGGGGGAGACCCGGCCACGGGCATCGAGACCCGCCACGCCCTGTCCTTCGGCCCCTTCTACGATCCCGGCAACCTGCGGTTCGGCGCGATCCTCGCCGTCAACGAGGAGCGGCTCGCGCCCGGCGCCGGCTTCGAGGAGCACCCGCACAGCAACACCGAGATCGTCACCTGGGTCGTCGAGGGTGAACTGACCCACCGCGACTCCACGGGCCACGCCCATGTGGTCCGCCCCGGCGACGTGCAGCGGCTGAGCTCGGCGGACGGGGTGCGGCACGAGGAGCGCAACGACGGCGACGTACCGCTGGTGTTCGTGCAGATGTGGCTCGCCCCGCTGACGCCCGGTGGCACTCCCTCGTACGAGATCGTGCCCGCCGCCGCGGATCCGGCGCCGTACGCCCTGCCCGCCGCCGGGGCGACGCTGCACGTCGTCCGCCCGGCCGCGGGCGAGCGGACCGCCGTCCCGGACGCGCCCCTGGCGTACGTCCACGTCGTACGGGGCCGGGTGGCCCTCGGCGGCGACGAGCTCGGGCCGGGCGACGCGGCGCGGATCACCGGCGCCGAAGGGCTGGAGCTGACGGCGGTGGCGGCGGCCGAGGTGCTGGTGTGGCAACTCGACCGCGCCTGACGCCTGTTGCGGCCTAGCGGACGCCGTCCACGAACGCCTGCCAGGCGCCCGCGCCGAAGACGACCACCGGACCGTGCGGGTTCTTGCTGTCCCGCACGGGGACGGCGCCGACGGGGCAGCCATCGGCCACCTCGACGCAGTCGCCACCGGTGCTTCCGCTGTACGTGGAGGTGCGCCAGGCGGCGCCGTCGGTGACGGTGCACTCGACGCACTCGCCTCCGGTGGCGCCGCTGTAACTGGACTTACGCCACTGCACCTTGTTCGGGACGGTCTCCATAGCGTTCCTCCATCACGCGAGCGATCAGTGCCGCCGAGTCCTCGACGGAGAGGGCGGCGGCTTGAAGATGAGCGTAACGGCGTGCCGCTTCCCTGAGGGTCTCAGGGTTGGCCGTCATGTGACCCGAGATCAGGTCCTCCGTGTAGAAGATGTCCGGGTGATCGTCGAAGCGCATGGCGGTGAACGACCCATCCAGGCTGGCGTGTTCACCCGCATTGAACGGCAGCACCTGGACGCGCATCCACCTGTGGTTGGCGAGCGCCAACAGGTGCGTCAGTTGCCCGCGCATCACCTGGCGGCCGCCGATCGGCCGGTACAGCACGGCCTCGTCGAGGACGGCCCAGGCCAGCGGCGGCCGTTCCCGGTCCAGGATCCGCTGGCGCTCCATGCGGGCCGTCACGAGACTGTCGACGTCGTGCATGCCGGTGGACAGGACCGCCCGCGCGTACGCCTCCGTCTGCAGCAGCCCGTGCACCAACTGCGCCTGGTACGTGGAGAGGTACGCCGCCTTCGCCTCCATCTCCGCGTACGGCTGGAACCAGCTGGGCAGTTGGCTGCGCAGCACCAGGCCGATCAGGCGGGAGAAGAGGCCGTCCGTGCCGAGCGCCGCGTCCACGCGCTCCGAGAAGTCCCGCGTGGGGACCTTCTTCGTGGTCTCGATCTGGCCGATCAGTGAGCCGGTGCAGAAGATGATCTCGCCGAGCTGGCCCTGCTTGAGGCCGTGGGCCTCTCGCAGACGGCGGAGCTCCCAGCCGTAGTAGTCGAGCGGCGAAGCGCTGGGGTCGAGCGACTGCACATGGGCCACGGGGCACCTCCGGCCGGCAACGCCTCTCGGCGTTCGTTTCGTTGCGTAGTCGAGCATATCCAGCGCGTAGCAACCTGGTGGTGTGAATCACACCACCGGTCCGTGGACAGCGGACGCCGACTCCGACTATCGCGCCGAATTCGCCGTGGGCGAGCACTCGGCGCGGCACCTGCGCCGCGTCCTGCGGCTCTACCTGACCGAATGGGGGCTGCTGGATGTGGCCGACGCGGCCGAGCTGGCGTTGACCGAGCTGGTCGCCAACGTCGTACGGCACGTGCCCGGCCGCCGCTGCCGCACCTGCATCCTGCTGCGGCCGGGCGGCGTGCGCGTGGAGGTCGCCGACGGCTCGCCCCGCCTGCCCGCACCGGCCGCCCCGGACGAACTGGCCCCGGGCGGGCGGGGGCTGCTGCTGGTCGACGCGGTCACCGACCGGTGGGGCGTGCGGCCGCACCCCGGCGGGGACGGCAAGACGGTGTGGTTCGAGTGCCTGACGAAGGGGACCGAAGGGTGGTGAACGGGTCCGGCGCGGATCCGCGCCGGACCGGCGCTCTCAGCGGGTGGCGGCGAGCTCCGCCAGCACCGCGTCCGTGAACGGCGGCCACGCCTCGATCGCCCAGGGCCCGAAGGCCCGGTCGGTCAGGGCGACGCACGCCGCCCGCGCGTCCGGGTCGATCCACAGGAACGTGCCGGACTGGCCGAAGTGCCCGAAGGTGCGCGGCGAGGACGAGGAGCCCGTCCAGTGCGGCGACTTGGAGTCCCGGATCTCGAAGCCGAGGCCCCAGTCGTTGGGCCGCTGGTGCCCGTAGCCGGGCAGGATGCCGGTGAGGCCGGGGTGGACCACCGTCATGGCCTCCAGGACCGTACGCGGGTCCAGCAGCCGGGGGGCCTGGACCTCGGCCGCGAACCGGACCAGGTCGTCGACCGTCGAGACGCCGTCCTTGGCGGGCGAGCCGTCCAGGCTCGTCGCCGTCATGCCCAGCGGCTCCAGCACCGCCTGGCGCAGGTACTCGGGGAACGGGATGTCGGTCGCCTTCGCGATGTGGTCGCCCAGCGCCTCGAAACCGGCGTTGGAGTACAGTCGCCGCGTTCCGGGCGCGGCCATCGCCCGGTGCTCGTCGAAGGCCAGGCCCGAGGTGTGCGCCAGCAGGTGCCGCACCGTGGAACCCTCCGGCCCGGCGGGCTCGTCGAGCTCGACGGCCCCCTCCTCGTACGCCACCAGCGCGGCGTAGGCGGCGAGCGGCTTGGTCACCGACGCCAGCGGGAACGGCCGGCCGGTGGGGCCGTGCGTCCCCACGACGGTGCCGTCCGCGCGCACGACGGCGGCGGCCGCGTTCGGGACCGGCCAGTTCTCGATCATCGCCAGGCTCTGCATGCGTCCGAGCCTATCGCCGCCCCTCCTGGCCGGGGCCCCCGGCTCCGTGACGGTGCCGGACGGCGGGAGCGAGGGCGGCGCGAACCGCCCGGCCGGAAAACGCCCCTTGCTTCGAGTGCACTCCAAGGTCATAGCGTGGGGGTCATGACGGTGATCGCGAGCACCCCCGTACGGACCCCTGGTGTGGAGAGCTGCGCCTCCGCGCCGACGCCGCATCCGCGCCCCGACGGGCAGGACCGCTACACGATCAGTGAGGTGTCGGCCTGGACCGGGCTCACCGCGCACACGCTGCGCTGGTACGAGCGGATCGGGCTGATGCCGCACGTCGACCGGTCGCACACCGGTCAGCGCCGGTTCACCAACCGGGACCTGAGCTGGCTCACCTTCGTGGGCAAACTGAGGCTCACCGGCATGCCGGTGGCCGCCATGGTGCGCTACGCCGAGCTGGTCCGGGCGGGCGAGCACACCTTCGACGAACGGCACGAGCTGTTGGAGGAGACGCGGCGGGACGTGCGGTCGCGCATCGCGGAACTCCAGGACACGCTCGCCGTACTCGACCACAAGATCGACTTCTATGCGGGTGCCCGCAGGGCGCCGGAGAGGCCAGACCAGACATGAGCACGGAGAAGATCGCCACCGTACGCCTCGGCACGGACGGCCCCGAAGTGGGTGTCCAGGGCTTCGGAGCGATGGGCATCAGCGAGTTCTACGGCGGCACCGACGAGGCCGCGGCCAGGGACACCCTGGATGCCGCCCTGGAGGCGGGCGTCACCCTGATCGACACCGCCGACATCTACGGGCGGGGCGCCAACGAGGAGTTCCTCGCGCCCTTCGTCGCCGCGCACCGCGACGAGATCACGCTGGCGACGAAGTACGCCATCGAGCGGACCGACGACCCCTCCTACCGGGGCATCCGCAACGACCGCGCGTACATCAGGGAGTCCGTCGAGGGCAGCCTGCGCCGCCTGGGCGTCGAGACCATCGACCTCTACTACATGCACCGCCGCGACCCGGCCGTGCCGTTCGCCGAGTCGGTCGGCGCGATGGCCGAGCTGGTGAAGGAGGGCAAGGTCAAGTACCTCGGCCTGAGCGAGGTGACCGGCGCCGAGCTGCGCGAGGCCCACGCCGTGCACCCCATCACGGCGCTCCAGTCGGAGTGGTCGCTGTTCTCCCGGGACGTGGAGCGCAGCGCGGTGGGCGCGGCCGCCGAGCTGGGCGTGGCCTTCGTGCCGTACTCGCCGCTCGGACGGGGCTTCCTGACGGGCGCGTTCGCCGACGCGGCGAAGGACCTGTCGGGCGGTGACTTCCGCAAGTTCCACCCGCGGTTCTCCGGCGAGAACGCCGAGAAGAACGTCGCCCTGCTGGCCCCCGTCCGGGAGATCGCCCAGGCGCACGGCGTGACGGCCGCGCAGGTCGCCCTGGCCTGGGTGCAGCAGCGGGCGCAGGTGCACGGGCTCGCCGTCGTGCCGATCCCCGGCACCCGCAAGCGCTCCCGCCTGGAGGAGAACGCGGCGGCCACCCGCATCACGCTGAGCGCCGAGGAGCTGGCGCTGCTGGAGCCGATCGCCGGGCAGGTGGCCGGGGACCGGTACGCCGACATGTCCTCCACGTCGGCCGCCCGGGACGTCTGAGCCCGCACCGCCCGGGGCGGTAGCCCCGAGGCCCGGCGTGAACGCCGCGAAGCCCGCCGTGAGCGGCCCCGCCGCTGCCCGGCGGGCTTCGCCGGCTCCCGTCCGGGCGCCTGCCCGCGCGAACCGCCGGGCGCCGCCCCGGCAGCGGGCGGGCCGGAGGACCCCGGCGGACCGGGGCGTCAGGGGGCGCGGACGTGCCTATCCGTCGCCGGGCGTGACCAGGCCCGACTCGTACGCGTAGACCACCGCCTGGGCCCGGTCCCGCAGGGCGAGCTTGGCCAGCACCCGGCCTATGTGGGTCTTCACGGTCTGCTCCGCCAGGATCAGATGGTCCGCGATCTCCTGGTTCGACAGCCCCTGGGCGATCAGCTCCAGGACCTCCGTCTCCCGGGGCGTCAGACCGTCCAGCCGCAGCGAGGGGTTCCTGCGCCGGGCCGGGCGCGACGCCGCGAAGTCGGCGATCAGCCGACGCGTCACCGAGGGGGCCAGCAGCGCCTCGCCCGCCGCCACCACCCGTACCGCCGCGATCAGATCGGCCGGCGGCGCGTCCTTCAGCAGGAACCCGGACGCGCCCGCGCGCAGCGCCTCGTACACGTAGTCGTCCACGTCGAAGGTGGTGAGCATCAGCACCTTCGGCCGGTGCGCCACCCCCGGCGGCGGGTTCAGCAGTTCCCGCGCCGCCGCCAGCCCGTCCATCTCGGGCATCCGCACGTCCATCAGCACCACGTCCGGGTGCGCCGAGCGGCCCGCCTCCACGCCCGCCCGGCCGTCCGCGGCCTCGCCCACCACGTCGATGTCCGGCTGCGCCGACAGCAGCGCGGCGAACCCCGCGCGCACCATGGCCTGGTCGTCGACGATGATCACGCGGATCGTCACGCGGGTTCCTTCGCGTCGAGGGGGAGCCGGGCCGCGACCCGGAAGCCGCCGTCCGGCAGCGGCCCGGTGTCCAGCGTGCCGCCGGTCAACCGTACGCGCTCACGCATGCCCACCAGCCCGTGGCCCGTCCCCACGCTCTCCAGCGGCGAACGCGGCTCGGCCGAGGCCCCGTTGACCACCAGCACCGTCAGCACGCCGTCGGCCGCCGAGACCGACACCCGGGTCGGCGCGCCGGGCGCGTGCCGCACCACGTTGGCGAGCGCCTCCTGCACGATCCGGTACGCCGACAGGCTCACCGCCCGCGGCACGGTGCCCTGTCGCGCGCCGAGCTCCGCCGGCAGGGACAACTCCGCGGGCACCCCCGCCCGTACCGTCGCCTCCACCAGCTGCTGCACCCGGTCGAGCCCGGGCTGCGGCGCCCGCTCCCCCTCCGTGCCGTCGCTGCGCAGGACCGTCAGCAGCCTGCGCATCTCCGCCAGGGACTCCCGCGCGGACGAGGCGATCGCCGAGAACTCCTCGCGCGCCGCCTCCGGCAGCCCCTCGATCCGGTACGGTGCCGAATCCGCCTGCACCGTGATCACCGACATGTGGTGCGCCACCACGTCGTGCAGCTCGCGGGCGATCCTGGCCCGCTCCTCCAGCAGGGTGCGCCCGGCACGCTCGGCCTCACTGATCGTCTCCTGCTCCACCAGCCGCCGCTGTGCCTCGCCCCGCTCCCTCAGCGCCCCGGTGATCAGCAGGACGACACCGCTCAGGACGAACAGCAGCATGTGGACGCCGTCGCCGCGCCGCGGGGAGAGCAGCTCGCAGACGAACCCGAGCGCGCCCGTCGTCAGCCACACGCCCAGCAGGGTCCGCCGGGGCTCCCGCAGCCCCACGGCCACCATGAGCACCAGGTAGCCGACCACCGCCATCGGGGTCCACGGCCAGGACCGGTCCTCCACGCCTTCCGCGCCGAGCAGCACCACCGCGCCCAGCACATCGGCGGACAGGATGATCCACCAGGCCTTGAGCGGACGGGTCACCGCCAGCCACAACGGCACGGTCTGCGCCATGGCCAGGATGCCCGCGACACCGTCGTCCACCCGGTAGTCGTGGGTGAGGACGTGCACGGTGACGGGCAGCAGTATGGCGACGAACCCGGCCGCGACGACGTACGGGAGGAGCCGCAGCCACCGCGAGCCGGACCGCGCGAGCAGCGGAGCGGCCGGCCCGGCCGGCGTGGCGGTGGCCACCCACAGCGCGAGCACCGAGGCGCGGGCGGAGCGGGCCGCGCCGACGAGGGGAGAGGGTGGGGGAGTGGTACTCATGGTGCCGCCAGCCTAGGCAGCCGCGCCGCTCCCGGGCGTCATACCCGGGAGCCGCCCGTCACCCCATACCCCGGTATGACATCCCCGGACCGGGCCGTCCCGGGCCGTCCCGGCACCCCGGTATGACATCCCGGGCCTTCCCCCGGACCGGGCCGTCCCGGACCGGCGGAGCCTCAGAGCTCCGCCAGCAGTTCCGCCTTCTTCGCGGCGTACTCCTCGTCCGTCACCAGCCCCGCCTGGTACAGCTCGCCCAGATGCCGGATCCGGTCCGCGATGTCCGCCGGGTCCCGTCGGCCCGCCGTGACGGCCACCGGCACCGGAACGGGCACCGGTGAGGCGCCCGCGTCCCGTACCGCGGCGAGGACCGCCGCCGCGAACGGCAGCGACTCGTGGACCGGCCCGTAGCCGAGCCCGAAGACGACGGCCGCCGGATCGTGGTCCGCCTGGGCGGGCTGGGGGTCACCGCCGCGGCGCACCAGCCGCAGATAGCCGTCGAGGACGTCCGGCGAGCGCCACCGCACCCCGCTCAGCTCGCGCACCGGGAAACTCTGGTCCCCGGCCTTCCACTTGGCGGACGACGCGCCCGTCCAGAACCAGCGGAACGACACCTGCCGGCCGTCGAAGGACGCCTTGCCGTCGTACGCCTTGAAGGACAGCGGGGCCTCCGGGGGCTCCACCAGGAAGCGTTCGGCCGGTTCCCCGGCCTCCGGCCCGAGCGAGGCCCGCAGCTCTTCCGCGTAGTACTCGGCGAGGGTCTCCCGGTCGGCGGGAAGCACCAGCCGGTACGGATCGCTGCCCTCCTTCAGCTGCCCGGACGCCGCGTCCATGAGCGGATCGGCGCCCGGTCTCGGCACCGCGTGCAGCACGACCGTGCCGCGCTTGCCAGGGGAGAGGGTCACCGACGCCAACGCCTCGTGGGGGACGCGTCGTTCCCGCAGCGCCTGGTAGAGCTTCGGCGCGCGTATCCCCCGTTCGAAGCGGATGAGCACGGCGTCGGGTTCGAACTCCCAGGTGGCATGAATTCCGGCCAGCACATCACCCATGCGCCTCATCGTATGCGGCGGGCGCCCGCACGTCGCCCCTCGAACGGGTTTGACACGTCACGGCCGTTGACGCGTCTCTACGCGCGTCAGGCTGCCACACCGCCGGGGATTCCACTGGTGCAGGACGCTTCCGCACCGGCGCAGCGCACACTGTCGTACGCGCCGACGCCTATCTCCGCGAAGTTGCGCAGGCTCTCGGTGCCCGGCTCGAAATAGCCCGCGTGCCCCACCGCGCCGGCCGCCGACAGCAGCCGCGCCCCGAACTCGGGCGCCACCGGGTCGGCCCCGTGGCCCAGGCCGCCGACCTCCAGGTACGGCACGTCCGCGATCCAGTCGTCGGCGTCGCGCATCGCCCACACCCGGGCCCGGGTGCCCAGCGCGGTGGCGCTGGTGGTCCGCATGCCGGGGCTGCCGGCCACCGCGACGTCGGCGACCCGTCCCGGCAGGCGGCGCGCGGCGACCCCGCAGACCACCGAGCCGTAGCTGTGGCAGAAGAGCGAGACCCGGGAGTCGCCGGGCAGCGCGTCGGTGAGCCCCACCAGCCGTACGGCTCCGGTCTCGGCCAGCCTGCCCATGGCGGCGTCCATGCCGACACCGACGGGCGCCGTGTAGTCGGCCCAGGCGATGACGGCGGTACGGGTGCCCGGCGCGGCGGCCCGCTCGGCGGCGTACAGCGACTCGGCCATGCCGACCGGGGCGGTGTACTTGCGGGCGCTCTTCTGGAAGGTGAGCAGGTTGGTGTCGACGCCCGGGACGACCACGGAGACCCGCTGGGCCCGGTCGAGGTCGCCGAAGACCTCGGCGACCCGGCCCTTGCCGGACGGGTCGAAGGCGAGGATCTGCCGGCCGTCGTCCATCAGCGAGGAGAAGCGGTGCATCCGGCGCACCGCCTCGTGGTGGCCGTCGGGGGAGAGCCGCTTGTCGTCCACCCGCGCGCGCTCGGCCTCGTACGCCTGGGTCAGGGCGAGCCTGTTCGCCCGGTAGCGCAGGGTGACCGGGGCGCCGTTCAGGTTCCCGACGACGAGGGGGTACTCGGCGGCCAGCCGATGCCGCTGGGAGGAGTCCAGCGCCCGGAAGAAGGCGGCCAGTACGCGCGGTGCCGCCTTGGGGTCCGGCAGCGGGCGCGTACCGATCCGGCCGTGCCGCCAGGCGGAGAGCGCGGTTTCCCGCGGCTCCCCCGAGGCGTGCTGGTGGCGGATCGTCGTCCAGCCCGTGGTGGAGAGGAGGACGAAGACCACCGCCAGGGCGAGCAGCATGCGCCAGACGGTGAGGGTGGGAGAGGAGTCGAAGGAAGTCACTGCGGGACACCCTAGGAGAAGCGCGCACGGCGCCGCCAAGAGCGTGACGCACTTCACGCTTCGGGACGGAAATACGGGGAAGAATGATCACTCCTCGTATGCGATCGGCTCACGCCGCGGCGCGCCGCCGACGCCCCGGCCGCGGCGTCCTGCGCGGAGCCGTCCCCGCCCGGAGCCGGGGCCGTCACCGCCGGTCCCCTCACTCGGCGCGGCTGTCGCCGTCCCCGCGGCGGGCGCCGTGCCAGTCCGCCGCGAGCGCCGGGCCGATCTGGTCCAGATAGGTCTCGGTGATGGCGCGGATCGCCTGCAGCGACTGGTCCGGGCCACGGCCCCACAGCTGGCCGGTGATCCGCATGACCCCGCTGAACGCGGCGACCGCCACCCGGGGCCGTGGGTCCGCGTCCACGTCCAGGCCCTCGCGGTCGGCGATGAGCCGGGCGATGTTGTCCTCCATCTCTATGGAGCGGCGCAGATGTACGGCGAGGAGAGCGGGCGTCGACTCGATCAGCTGGAAGGTGCGCAGGTACAGGTCGACCGGCACGACCTCCATGATGGCCTCGCCGATGGTGTCCCAGGCGCAGAGCACCGCGTTGCGCATGGCCTCGAACGGCGCCTCGTGGTCCGGACGCCCGTGCAGCGCCGCCATGAAGTGCTGCTCGGCCATCTGCTGGACGGCGAAGGCGACGTCCTCCTTGCTCGCGAAGTAGCGGAAGAAGGTGCGCTGGGAGACCTCGACGGTCTCCGCGATCTCGTCGACCGTGGTCCGCTCGTACCCCTGGGTGGTGAAGAGCTTGAGAGCGGCGTGCAGCAGGGCGTCGCGGGTGCGCTGCTTCTTGCGTTCGCGCAACCCCGCGCTGGTCGGCTGCTCAACCGTCACTTCATGGTCCTCTTTCTGCGGCTTCGGCCTGCTCAGGGTACCTGTGAGCTACGTGACAGTTACCGGCGTGTGAATCGCTTTGTCAATTGTCAGCGACTGTCACTAGCCTCTTCGTATGACTAGTCAGACCACCATCGAAAAGGCGCCGCAGGACGACGGTCCCGTGCCCCCCTCCACGGGGCTGCGCGGCCACCCCTGGCTGACGCTCTTCGCCGTGGCCATCGGCGTGATGATGGTCGCGCTCGACGGCACGATCGTCGCCATCGCCAACCCCGCGATCCAGAAGGACCTCGGCGCCTCGCTCGCCGACGTCCAGTGGATAACCAACGGGTACCTGCTGGCCCTGGCCGTCGCGCTGATCACGGCCGGCAAGCTCGGTGACCGCTTCGGCCACCGCCAGACCTTCCTGATCGGCATCGCCGGCTTCGCCGCCGCGTCCGGCGCGATCGGGCTCTCCGACTCCATCGCCCTGGTGATCGCCTTCCGGGTGCTCCAGGGACTCTTCGGCGCCCTGCTGATGCCGGCCGCGCTCGGCCTGCTGCGCGCCACCTTCCCGGCCGAGAAGCTGAACATGGCGATCGGCATCTGGGGCATGGTCATCGGCGCCTCGACGGCCGGCGGCCCGATCGTCGGCGGTCTGCTCGTCGAGCACGTCAGCTGGCAGTCGGTGTTCTTCATCAACGTGCCGGTCGGTGTGGTCGCGCTCGCCTTCGGCCTGGTCATCCTCAACGACCACCGGGCGAAGAACGCCCCGCGCTCCTTCGACCTGCCCGGCATCGCGCTGCTCTCCGCCGCGATGGGGTCCCTCATCTGGGGCATCATCAAGGCCGGTGAGTCCTGGGGCTGGGGCAGCGCCAGCACCTGGGGCTTCCTGGGCGGCGCCATCGTGCTCTTCGCCCTGTTCGCCGTCTGGGAGACCAAGGTCGCCGAACCGCTCATCCCGCTGGGCATGTTCCGGTCCGTCCCGCTGTCCGCCGGTGTCGTGCTGATGGTCCTGATGGCCTTCGCCTTCATGGGCGGTCTGTTCTTCGTGACGTTCTACCTCCAGGGCGTCAAGGGCCTCAGCCCGGTCGACAGCGGTCTGCACCTGCTGCCGCTGACGGCGATGATGATCGTCGCCTCGCCGCTCGCGGGCGCGCTGATCACCAGGTTCGGCCCGCGCATCCCGCTGGTGGGCGGCATGGTGTGCACGGCGACGGCGATGTTCGGCATGATCACCCTCACCGAGGGCACCGGCACGCTCGCCATGTCCCTCTGGTTCGCGCTGCTCGGTCTGGGCCTCGCCCCGGTCATGGTGGGCGCCACCGAGGTCATCGTCGGCAACGCCCCGCTGGAGCTCTCCGGTGTGGCGGGCGGTCTCCAGCAGGCCGCGATGCAGGTCGGCGGCGCGCTGGGCACCGCCGTGCTCGGCGCGGTCATGTCCGCCAGGGTCGGCGCCGACTTCGCGGACAACTGGAAGGACGCGGGCATCCCGGTCCCGGCCGACCCCAAGCTGGAGCAGGCCGCCGAGTTCGGCATCGTCCCGGCCGAGCTGGCCAAGGCCCCGGGCATGACGCCGGACATGCTCGACAGGATCAGCGGTGTCATCCACGACACCTTCATGTCCGGCATGGGTCTGGCCTTCACCGTCGCCGGTGCCGTGGCGGTCGTCGCGGCGCTGGTCGCCACCCTCACCAAGCGCGGTGAGAACGCGGAGGCGGGCGCGGGCGCCGCCCACATCTGACACCTTCGGTCGACCCCCGGGCCCCGGCGACACCCGTCGCCGGGGCCCGCGGTGCGTCCGGGGCCCCGGCCGGGCGGCGGCTCCGCCCCGACTCACCCATCCGGATGGAACGGCCCGGACCCCCTTCCCGTCACCCCGCCCGGCGGTTCAGGGTGCGGGCAGGTGATCGTCACGACACACGGGGGCCGACATGCGTATCCGTACCGTCCTCACCACCGCGGCCGGCGTCGCCACGACGGCGGCGCTCGCCGCCACCGCGCTCACGCCCGGCGCTTTTGCCACCGCGGCGGGACCCGGTGCCGCCGCCGCGCCCCGGCCGGGTACCGCCGCCGCTCCGGCACGGCTCGGGCCGTGCGACGTGGGGCAGTTGTGCCTCTGGGACAAGGAGGACTTCAAGGGGATCCGGCGGACGTACGAGCTGACCGCGATCGACATCGAGAGCTGCGTGCCGCTGCCGCGCGGCACGGCGGCCACCGCCCTGGCCAATCGCACCGGACGGCCCGTCACGACCTACCAGTCCGCCGAGTGCGCGGAGACGGGCGAGTTCGACACCTATCCGGGCGGCGGCACCTGGGTGCCCCAATCCCCGTACCGGGCAAGGGCCTTCAAGGTATGGGAGAACTGAAGGAGGGCACCCGGAGCGCATGAACGGTTTCGGGCACACCTGGCGTACGCGCGGAAACCCCCGCTCACGCGGCCGCATGGGGTCGCGGACCGGGCCGGACCGCGCGACGCTCGGGATCGTGGGGCTGGTCTGCGCGGTCGCCGGATTCTTCGTGCTGGGGATCGTCCTCGGCCCGGTGGCGATCGCCTGCGGCTGGCTCGGCATGGGCCGGCGCTGGGCGAGTGATCGTGTCCCGGCGCTGGTCGCCTTCGTCCTCGGGGCGATCGACACCGTCCTGGCCCTGGTGTGGCTGGCCGGTTCCGCCGCCCCGGGCAACGGACTGTTCTGAGGGGTGTCCTGCCGGGCTCGTGACGCCCGGCACCGCCCTCCCCGTAGCCCTTCGGGCACGGGAGGCGCCCCCGCGCCGCGTTGTCGTCGGCCGACGGTCGCCGACGTTTCTCGCAGCCCTCCGGGCACGGGGGTGGGGACCCCCACCGCGTCGCCCCCCGTCCGCCCTGCGATGCGTCCCCTCGGCCCCGGAGGGCCTGTGGACGCCCCAGGCACCGAATGACGCTCACCGATCCGGCCCCCGCCCGACAAGACACCCCCCGGGGGTGTTCCGCCCGGACCGCGACGCCCGGTGCGACGTCCCGTCCGCCGAGGGCGGGGTCCCGCCCGCGAGGGCCGGCGCTACGCCGGCGTACGGCCCGCGCCACCGCCCCGCGCGGTCAGCGGGCCCGGCCCGGCCGCCGGCCCCGCGGGCACGGCCGCGGAGCCGGGCTGTGCGGGTACGGGGGCGCCCGCCGACAGCCGGCCGACCTCCGCGCGCAGCTCCCTGACCTCCAGGGTCAGCGCTTCGAGGAGCGCCGTCTGACGGCGCTCCTGCGCGTCGTCCCGTTCGAAGCGGGAGATGAACCACGCGGCGATGTTCGCCGTCACGACACCCAGCAGGGCGATGCCCGACAGCATCAGCCCCACCGCGAGCACCCGGCCCAGCCCCGTCGTCGGGGCGTGGTCGCCGTATCCCACGGTCGTCATCGTCGTGAAGGACCACCACACCGCGTCGCCGAGCGTCTTGATGTTCCCCTCGGGCGCGTCCCGCTCGACGTGCAGCACCGCCAGCGAGCCGAACATCATCAGCCCCACGACCGCGCCGGCCACATAGGTGGTCAGCGTGATCTGCGGCGCCATCCGGGCCCGCCGGCCCACCAGCAGCAGGGTGGAGACCACCCGCAGCAGCCGCAGCGGCTGCACCAGCGGCAGCAGCACCGCGAGCAGGTCCAGCGGGTGGCCACGGACGAAGAGCCAGCGCGCGGGCGCCAGCAGCAGCCGCACGGCGTAGTCCACGGCGAACGCGCCCCACACCGCCCACTCGACGGCCGAGCAGACCCGGTGCACCCACGGCTCGGCGTCCGGCGCCACGATCGGCACCGCGTACGCGACCCCGAAGGCCACGGCGAGCGCCAGCAGCGGCGTCTGCGTGCGCTGTTCCCAGCGGATCTGTGCGGTCGGCTCCCTCATGCGAGGCATCGTAAGGCCGCGAATCCCCGCGAATCCCCGGCGCCCGCCCCCACCCGCACGCCGAAGGGCGGCGGGACCGGGGTCCCGCCGCCCTTCGGCTCCGTGTCACACGGGACGAGCGGTCACGCGTCGCCGCCCGCCGCGCCCGGGTCCGCCGCCGCCACGTCCAGCAGCTGGTAGCGGTCCACGGCCTGCTTCAGCACCGACCGGTCGACCTTGCCCTCGCGGGCCAGCTCGGTGAGGACGGCCAGGACGATCGACTGCGCGTCGATGTGGAAGTACCGCCGCGCCGCACCACGGGTGTCCGCGAAGCCGAAGCCGTCCGCGCCCAGCGACGTGTACGTCCCCGGCACCCAGCGGGCGATCTGGTCGGGCACCGACCGCATCCAGTCGGAGACGGCCACGAACGGACCCTGCGCGCCGGAGAGCTTCCGCGTCACATACGGGACGCGCTGCTCCTCCTCCGGGTGGAGCAGGTTGTACCGGTCGGCCTCGACGGCGTCGCGACGCAGCTCGTTCCAGGACGTCGCCGACCAGACGTCGGCCTTGACGTTCCACTCCTCGGCGAGGAGGCGCTGCGCCTCGACCGCCCACGGCACCGCGACGCCGGACGCCATGATCTGCGCCGGGATCTCGCCGGCCTCGCCCGCCTTGAAGCGGTGGATGCCCTTGATGATGCCGTCGACGTCGACGTCGGCCGGCTCGGCCGGGTGCTGGATCGGCTCGTTGTAGACGGTCAGGTAGTAGAAGACGTCCTCGCCCGGCCTGCCGTCGGCCGTCTCGCCGTACATCCGGCGCAGACCGTCCTTGACGATGTGGGCGATCTCGAAGCCGTAGGCCGGGTCGTACGCGACGCAGCCCGGGTTGGTCGAGGCGAGCAGCTGGGAGTGGCCGTCCGCGTGCTGGAGCCCCTCACCGGTCAGAGTCGTACGGCCGGCGGTCGCTCCCAGTACGAAACCGCGCGACAGCTGGTCGGCCATCTGCCAGAACTGGTCACCGGTCCGCTGGAAACCGAACATGGAGTAGAAGACGTACACCGGGATCAGCGGCTCGCCGTGGGTGGCGTACGCCGAGCCCGCCGCGATCAGCGAGGCCGTGCAGCCCGCCTCGGAGATACCGTCGTGCAGCATCTGCCCCGTCGGCGACTCCTTGTAGGCGAGGAGCAGCTCGCGGTCCACGGCCTCGTACTGCTGGCCCAGCGGGTTGTAGATCTTGGCGCTCGGGAAGAACGAGTCCATACCGAACGTGCGGTACTCGTCCGGCGCGATCAGCACGAACCGCTTGCCGATCTCCTTGTCCCGCATCAGGTCCTTGAGCAGCCGCACGAACGCCATGGTGGTGGCGATCGACTGCTGGCCGGAGCCCTTCCTGACCGCCGCGTAGGTCTTCTCGTCCGGCAGCGCCAGGGGCTTGGCCCGCACGACCCGGGTCGGGACGTACCCGCCCAGCGCCTTGCGGCGGTCGTGCATGTACTGGATCTCCTCCGAGTCGCGACCCGGGTGGTAGTACGGCGGGGCGCCCTCTTCGAGCTGCTTGTCCGTGATCGGGATGTGCAGCCGGTCACGGAAGCGCTTCAGGTCGTCGACCGTCAGCTTCTTCATCTGGTGGGTCGCGTTGCGGCCCTCGAAGTTCGGGCCGAGCGTCCAGCCCTTGACCGTCTGGGCGAGGATCACGGTCGGCTGGCCCTTGTGCGCCTTGGCCGCCGCGTAGGCCGCGTACACCTTCTTGTGGTCGTGACCGCCGCGGCCCAGGTGCTGGATCTGCTGGTCGGTCATGTTCTCGACCATGGCGCGCAGCCGGTGGTCGTCACCGAAGAAGTGCTCGCGGACGTACGAGCCGGTCTCCGTCGCGTACGTCTGGAACTGGCCGTCCGGCGTGGTGTTCAGCTTGTTGACCAGGATGCCGTCGCGGTCCTGGGCGAGCAGCGGGTCCCAGGAGCGGTCCCAGACGAGCTTGATCACGTTCCAGCCGGCGCCGCGGAACTGCGACTCCAGCTCCTGGATGATCTTGCCGTTGCCGCGGACCGGACCGTCGAGGCGCTGCAGGTTGCAGTTGACGACGAACGTCAGGTTGTCCAGGCCCTCCCGCGCGGCGATGGACAGCTGGCCGAGCGACTCCGGCTCGTCCATCTCGCCGTCACCGAGGTAGGCCCACACGTGGGAGGCGGAGGTGTCGGCGATGCCGCGCGCCTCCATGTAGCGGTTCATCCGCGCCTGATAGATCGCGCCCAGGGGGCCCAGACCCATGGACACGGTCGGGAACTCCCAGAAGTCCGGCATCAGCCGCGGGTGCGGGTAGGACGACAGACCGTTCGGGAACTTCGACTTCTCCTGGCGGAACGCGTCGAGCTGCGTCTCGCTCAGCCGGTCGAGCAGGAAGGCGCGGGCGTAGATACCGGGGGACGCGTGCCCCTGGAAGAAGATCTGGTCGCCGCCGTCACCCTCGTCCTTGCCGCGGAAGAAGTGGTTGAAGCCCACGTCGTACAGGGAGGCGGAGGAGGCGAAGGTGGCGATGTGGCCGCCCACGCCGATACCGGGGCGCTGCGCGCGCGACACCATGACGGCCGCGTTCCAGCGCGTCGCGTTGAGGACCTTGCGCTCGATCTCCTCGTTGCCGGGGAAGAACGGCTCGTCCTTGGTGGCGATGGTGTTCACGTAGTCCGTGCTGCGCATCTCGGGCACGGCCACGCGCTTCTCGCGGGCCCGTTCGATCAGGCGGAGCATCAGGTAACGGGCACGCTCACGGCCCCGCTCGTCGACGGCGGCGTCGAGGGAGTCGAGCCATTCCTGAGTCTCTTCGGGATCGAAGTCCGGGACCTGGCTGGGAAGGCCGCCAATGATGATCGGGTTGCGATCGGATCCGGAAGCCACGCTGTTCCTTCGCTGTTCGGTGGAGCCTACGGGGATGACTGCGGGGTGTGCCGAGTGCCGGCAGTGCGGTCGCGCCGCCACCATCGTCTACCCCGTGGACGCAAACGTCACCTCTACCGAGGGGTAACCCCCGTCGGCCCGTCCATCCGGCCCGTACCCTTCGGTGATCCCGTCCGGACCCGCGTTCCGGGTCCGGCCAAATCGCAACCTTACGCCCAGTCCGGCCATGCGTTTCGTTCGGCCGTTCGCCCACGATTGGCGCACGGAAAGAACGCAAGCCCCTAAAGTGGGTCAAGAGGTGTGGTCCTCATGACGGGCGTGGGCGGGGAGGTGCCTGGAGTTGCGGCGAGACGGCCCCAAAAGTCACCGTTTCGGCGGTCTCGGCGGCCGGGTACTTGCGCGATCCGCCCAGCACGTGTGGACTACGGCCAATGCCGCGCGTACGCGCGCGGCCGAAGCATTTTCCAAAACACGATCAGGAGGCAAGCCGTGAGCGCGACCGCGGACCACGCGGAGGAGCGGACCAACCTGGCTGCGAGGCTGGGGTTCGAGCCCGGACAGGTGGTCCAGGAGATCGGCTACGACGACGACGTCGAGCAGGAGCTCCGTGAGAGCATCGAGGCCGTCATCGGCCAGGACCTCGTGGATGAGGACTACGAAGACGTCGCCGACGTCGTACTGCTGTGGTTCCGCGACGAGGACGGAGACCTCACGGACGCGCTGGTCGACGCCATCGGTCTGATCGAGGAGGGTGGGGAGATCTGGCTCCTGACGCCCAAGACCGGCCGTGACGGCTACGTCGAACCCAGCGACATCAACGAGGCGTCCCAGACCGCAGGCCTCTCCCAGACGAAGAGCATCAACGCCGGCAAGGACTGGGCGGGCAGCCGCCTGGTCACGCCGAAGGCGGCCAAGTCCAAGCGCTGAACCACCCAGTCGCCCACAGGGCCCCCGCCGACCTGGTCGGCGGGGGCCCTGTGCGTAGGGTGGGTGCGGGCGGGCCGCCCCGGCGCACCGGCCCCGGTCCGCGCGTCCGGCACGCGGCTGCCGTGCGCGGAGGTCCGGGCCCGCGGTCCGGGCCCGTAGTCCGGCCCGTAGTCCGGCCCGTAGGTTCAGCCCAGTGAACCCGTAGGTTCAGCCCCAGTGAAAGGGATGTGTGAGACATGGCGATCGAGGCGGTCAAGGTCGGCACCAAGGCCCCGGACTTCGAACTGAAGGACAACCACGGACGCACCGTGCGGCTCTCCGACTTCCATGGTCCCCGCGGCGCCAAGAACGTGGTGCTCCTCTTCTACCCCTTCGCGTTCACCGGGGTGTGCACGGGCGAGCTGTGCGCGCTCCGCGACGAGCTGCCGAAGTTCGTCAACGACGACACCCAGCTCCTCGCCGTCTCCAACGACTCCATCCACACCCTGCGCGTCTTCGCCGAGCAGGAGGGCCTGGAGTACCCGCTGCTGTCGGACTTCTGGCCGCACGGCGAGACCTCGCGCGCCTACGGCGTCTTCGACGAGGAGAAGGGCTGCGCCGTGCGCGGCACCTTCATCATCGACAAGGACGGCGTCGTGCAGTGGACCGTCGTCAACGGCCTGCCGGACGCCCGTGACCTGAACGAGTACGTCAGGGCGCTCGACACCCTCTGATTCTTCGGCCCAAGAGCCTGCTCGCGACGGGAACCCGTCACTAGGATCCACTCGTTGATCCGATGCCAACGCACGACGGGGGCGCTGCCCCTGGAAACCAATGGAGGGACTCGTGGGAGTCAGCCTCAGCAAGGGCGGCAACGTCTCGCTGACCAAGGCCGCGCCCAATCTGACCGCGGTCACCGTCGGTCTGGGCTGGGACGTCCGCACCACCACCGGTACGGACTTCGACCTCGACGCCAGCGCCCTGCTGGCGAACGCCGAGGGCAAGGTCACCACCGACGGCAACTTCGTCTTCTTCAACAACCTGAAGAGCGCAGACGGCTCGGTCGAGCACACCGGTGACAACCTCACGGGTGAGGGCGAGGGCGACGACGAGCAGATCAAGGTCAACCTCGCCTCGGTCCCGGCCGACATCGACAAGATCGTCTTCCCGGTCTCCATCTACGAGGCCGAGAGCCGCCAGCAGTCCTTCGGCCAGGTGCGCAACGCGTTCATCCGCGTGGTGAACCAGGCAGACGGCAACGAGCTCGCGCGGTACGACCTGAGCGAGGACGCCTCGACGGAGACCGCCATGGTCTTCGGCGAGCTGTACCGCAACGGCGCGGAGTGGAAGTTCCGCGCCATCGGCCAGGGCTACGCCTCGGGTCTGCGCGGCATCGCGCAGGACTTCGGCGTCAACGTCTGAGCCGTTCCGCGCCAGAGCCACCCGCGCAGTCTCGTCCGGCGCCGCACACTCCTGTGCGGCGCCGGACGTGCCTCTATCGCACACCTCAGGGGAGGACCCACGACATGGGCGTCACACTCGCCAAGGGAGGCAACGTCTCCCTCTCCAAGGCCGCACCCAACCTCACCCAGGTGCTGGTCGGTCTCGGCTGGGACGCGCGTTCCACCACCGGAGCGCCCTTCGACCTCGACGCCAGCGCCCTGCTGTGCCAGTCCGGGCGCGTGCTCGGCGACGAGTGGTTCGTCTTCTACAACAACCTCAAGAGCCCCGAGGGATCCGTCGAGCACACCGGCGACAACCTCACGGGCGAGGGCGACGGGGACGACGAGTCGCTGATCGTGGACCTCGTCAAGGTCCCGGCCCATGTCGACAAGATCGTCTTTCCGGTCTCGATCCACGAGGCCGACAACCGGGGGCAGACCTTCGGCCAGGTCGCCAACGCGTTCATCCGCGTGGTGAACCAGGCAGACGGCAACGAGCTCGCACGGTACGACCTGAGCGAGGACGCCTCGACGGAGACCGCGATGATCTTCGGCGAGCTGTACCGCTACAACGGGGAGTGGAAGTTCCGCGCGGTCGGACAGGGGTACGCATCAGGGCTGAGGGGCATCGCTCTAGACTTCGGGGTCAATGTTTCCTAAAGCACGTCTCCGGGTTGGTTCAAGACCCGGCGCGCACCGCGAGGGGGAGTCCCTCCCCCAGAGCTCCGCCTGGGGGGATCCCCACAACACGATTGGGTAGCCAGTGGTCCTGAAAACCTTCGGCTGGTCGTTCGCCATCACGGCGATCGGCCTCGCGTTCGCCGCCTGGCAGTGGGGGTGGGAGGCCTTCGGGATCGTGCTGATCCTGTCGGTCCTCGAAATCTCGCTGTCCTTCGACAACGCGGTGGTCAACGCCGGAATTCTCAAGAAGATGAACGCCTTCTGGCAGAAGATCTTCCTGACGGTCGGCATCCTGATCGCCGTGTTCGGCATGCGACTGGTCTTCCCCGTCGTCATCGTCGCCATCAGCGCCAAGGTGGGGCCGATCGAAGCGGTCCAGCTGGCCATGAACGAACCGCAGCAGTACGAGGACCTCGTCACCGACGCCCACCCGGCGATCGCCGCCTTCGGTGGCATGTTCCTGCTGATGATCTTCCTCGACTTCATCTTCGAGGAGCGCGAGCACAAGTGGCTGGCCTGGCTGGAGCGGCCGCTGGCCAAGCTCGGCAAGGTCGACATGCTGTCGGTCTGCATCGCCCTGATCGCCCTGCTGATCTCCGCGGTCACCTTCGCCACCGAGGCGCACACCAGCACCGGCCACGCGGACAAGTCGGCCACCGTGCTGCTCGCCGGCGTCGCCGGCCTCATCACGTACCTGGTCGTCGGCGGTCTCTCCGGCTACTTCGAGGACAAGCTGGAGGAAGAGGAGGAGCGCGAGCACGAGGAGGAGGAGCAGGCCAAGAAGGAGGGCAAGCCCGTCTCCGCCGTCGGCCTGGCCGGCAAGGCGGCCTTCTTCCTCTTCCTGTACCTGGAAGTGCTCGACGCCTCGTTCTCCTTCGACGGCGTCATCGGCGCCTTCGCCATCACCAACCACATCTTCTGGATGGCGCTCGGCCTCGGCATCGGAGCGATGTACGTCCGGTCGCTCACCGTCTACCTGGTCCGCCAGGGCACCCTGGACGACTACGTCTACCTGGAGCACGGCGCGCACTACGCGATCGGCGCCCTCGCGGTCATCCTGCTCATCACGATCCAGCACGAGATCAGCGAGCTCATCACCGGCTTCATCGGCGTGTTCCTGATCGCCGCCTCCTTCCTGTCCTCGGTCCGCCGCAACAAGGCGCTGGCGGCCGCCGAGGGGGATGCCCGCGGCCCCGACGAGAAGGCCGGGATCTCGTCCGGCGTATGAGAACGGGGTGTGACGACCCCGTCAGTGAGGAACGCTTCTGAGCGGGGCGGCCGGTGCTCCCGGCCGCCCCGCGGCGTATCCATGAAGGACCGGACGACAAGGGGTGGGGGGCATGGCTTTCTGGGACAGCCTGCGGGGTGACAGGACGGCGCAGTTCGACTCGGGCGGAGCCGCGTCCAACTCCATCGATCTGACCAGACGGCGCCCGTCCGTCTCCCTCACCAAGCAGGGCGCGGAGACCGGCAACCTGCGCGTCAACCTCTCCTGGCGCATGCGCACCTCCGACATAGAGGGCCGGTCCAGGCAGAGCGGCCGGCTGCTGCGCCACCCCCTCAAGTTCTTCAAGCCGGAGGTGGTCCAGGCGCACACCCAGGGCGTCGTCAACGTCGACCTGGACATCGGCTGCCTGTACGAGATGGCGGACGGCAGCAAGGGCGTGGTGCAGCCCCTCGGCGGCTTCTTCGGCGACCTCAACGCCCCGCCGTACGTGAAGCTCAGCGGCGACGACCGGTTCGGGGCGCCCTCCGGCGAGACGATCTTCGTCAACCTCGACCAGCGCGAGTCGATCAAGCGGCTGCTGTTCTTCGTCTACATCTACGACCAGACGCCCGCGTTCGACCGCACGCACGCCACAATGACGCTCTACCCGAGCAACGGCCCCCGCATCGAGATAGAGCTCGACGAGCGGGCGCCGCAGGCCCGCTCCTGCGCGGTCTTCCTGCTGGAGAACGTCAAGGACGAACTGGTGGTGCGCCGTGAGGTGCGGTTCGTGTACGGCTTCCAGGCCGAGCTGGACCGGCTCTACGGCTGGGGACTGCAATGGGGACGCGGCTTCAAGGCGGGCCGGGTCTGACCCCCGCCCGCCCCACGGACCCGGGACGCCCGCGTCACCCCCGGACGAACTGGGGGCCCATCGGCGGCAGCCGGAAGTTCGGGTCGGGCGCGGGAGCCGCCGCGGCGGCCGGCTGGGGGTAGCCGTACGCGGGCCGTGGCGGCTCCGAGGGCGCCGGACCGGCCTGGGGGTGGCCGTACGCCGGCCCGCCGGCCCCCGGCTGCGGATAGCCGTAGGCGGGAGCGACGGTGGGCGCGGACGCGGAGGTCTGCCCGGCGGGGGCGACGGACGCGGCGGACACCGCGGCCGGGGGAGCGCTCGGAGCGGGCGGCGCGGGCACGGGCCGGTCGGCCGGGGGCTCCGCCTCGCCCTCCGCCTCGTCCACCGAGATCCCGAACGCGGTGGCCAGCCCGATCAGGCCCGTCGGATAGCCCTGCCCGACCGCCCGGAACTTCCAGCCCTCACCGCGCCGGTACAGCTCGCCGCAGATGATCGCCGTCTCCTCGCCCGTCTCGGGCTTCACCTCGAAGACGGCCAGCGGCTCCTGGCCGGCCGACCCGGCGTCGTACAGCAGCACACGAAGGTCGCGTACGTGTTCGAAGGTGTCCCCGTCCGAGGAGGCCGCCAGGACCACCTGGTCCACCGACGCGTCCAGCGCCGCGAGATCCGCCTCGACCGTGTCCGTCAGGCCCTCGGTCACCCGCTTCTTCGACAGCCGCCGCACCAGGCCCGAGGGGTGGCGCGGCTGGTTGTAGAAGACGAAGTCCTCATCGGAACGCACCCGTCCGTCCGCGCCCAGCAACAGGGCCGAGGCGTCCACGTCGGGGACTCCGGGGCCGGGGGTCCAGCACAGTACGGCCCGAACGGCCGCGGCGTCGAGCGGGACGTTCGAGCCCTTCAGCATGGCGTGCGTCATGCCCGTCATCCTGCCTGGCCGCACACCCCGCGGACAACGTGGGGGCCGGGCCCGCCGCCCGCCCGCACGCCGGCTCCGCCGTCCCATGCGCGAGAAGCAGACGAGTTACCTGGAGTTCATCCCCATGGGGAACTCTTGACACTCGTCGGTACGTACTATTACCGGCCACATGTCTTCGGGGCCTTTACGGCAGTACGGGGGATTCTTATGCGTCATTTCGGGCACATCCCGCCCACTGCCCGAGCCGGGCTGTTCCACCGGGAGCCGGTGGAGTTCACCGCCGACTCGCCCGCCGGCGTCCTGGCCGTCGCGCTCGGTGCCACCCTCTACAGCCCGGCCACCCGTCCGCACCTAGCCGACGACGTGGACAAGCAGGTCGGACGCGGTGTCGTGTCGATGGTGCTGTGCCTGGAGGACTCCATCGACGACAGCGAGGTCGAAGCGGCCGAAAATAACCTTGTCCAGCAGTTCGCCACCCTCCACGAACGGGGCGGCGAACCACCGCTGCTCTTCATCCGCGTCCGCGAACCGGACCAGATCCCCGACCTCGTACGGCGGCTCGGCCCGGCCGGCGGACTGCTGTCCGGATTCGTCCTGCCGAAGTTCACCGAGAAGCGCGGCACGCCCTTCATGGAGGCCCTCACCGCGGCGGAGGGCGCCGCCGGGCGGCGGCTGTTCGCCATGCCCGTACTGGAGTCGCCGGAACTGCTCCATCTGGAGACCCGGAGCGAGACCCTGGCCGGCATCGCCCGCACCGTCGACACCCACCGCGAACGGATCCTCGCCCTGAGGCTCGGCGTCACCGACTTCTGCTCGGCCTACGGACTGCGGCGCTCCCCCGACATGACCGCCTACGACGTGAAGATCGTCGCCCATGTCATCTCCGACGTGGTCAACGTGCTGGGCCGCGCGGACGGCACCGGGTTCACCATCACCGGACCGGTCTGGGAGTACTTCCGCCTCCAGGAGCGCATGTTCAAGCCCCAGCTGCGCCGCAGCCCCTTCATGGAGCAGCGCGCCGACGAACTGCGCACCACGCTGATCGAGCACGACCTCGACGGACTGCTGCGCGAGATCGAGCTGGACCGGGCCAACGGCCTGCTCGGCAAGACCTGCATCCACCCCTCGCACGTCCTCCCCGTCCACGCGCTGTCCGTGGTCAGCCACGAGGAGTTCAGCGACGCGCAGGACATCCTGCGCCCGGAGCGGGGCGGCGGAGGAGTGCTGCGCTCCGCCTACACGAACAAGATGAACGAGGTGAAGCCGCACCGCGCCTGGGCCGAGCGGACCCTCCGGCGCGCCGAGGTCTTCGGCGTCGCCAAGGAGGACGTCGGCTTCGTGGAGCTGCTCACCGCCGGGCTGGCCCGATGAAGGAGGACGAGAACGTGGTGTGGTCGGGTACGTGGGTCGCCGAACGGCTGGGCGTCGAGCTGCGGGGCAGCGGGCCCGGCGGCGACGAGAGGCTGCGCGGACTGCTGGGCCTGGCCCTGCGGCGCAACCCCAAGCGGGCCCACCTGCTCGTCTCCAACGTCCTGGGCAAGCACGTGCCGCAGAGCCCCACCGTCGTCTGGCGGGCGGGATACGACCTGGGCCTGCGGGTCCGGGACCTGCTGGGCGCCGAGGACGCGCACCGCGCGCTGGTCCTCGGCTACGCGGAGACGGCCACGGGCCTCGGCCACTCGGTCGCGGACGGGCTCGGTGTCGCGCCGTACCTGCACTCCACGCGCCGCCCCGTGTCCGGCGTCGCGACGGCGGGCGGCTTCGAGGAGTCCCACTCGCACGCCACCTCCCACCTCCTGCTGCCCGAGGACCCGGCGCTGCTGGCCTCCCCGGGCCCGCTGGTCCTGGTCGACGACGAGTTCTCCACCGGCAACACCGTGCTCAACACGGTCCGCGCCCTGCACGAGCGCTACCCGCGCGAGCGGTACGTCGTCGTGGCGCTGGTCGACATGCGCTCGGAGCAGGACCGGGGCCGGCTCGCGGACCTCGCCGCCGAGATCGGCGCGCGGGTGGACCTGGTGACGCTCGCCGTGGGCACGGTACGCCTCCCGGACGGCGTCCTGGCCAAGGGCCAGGCCCTGGTCGCCGCCCACGAGCCGCCGGCGGCGGACCGGGCGCACGGGCCGGCGGCGGCCGCCGCGCGGCGGGTGGAGCTCGGCTGGCCGGCCGGGGTCCCCGACGGCGGCCGCCACGGCTTCACCCCCGGCCACCGCGCCCTGCTCGATGCCGCGCTCCCCGCCATGGCCGCCCGGCTGGCCGACGCCCTGGCCCTGCCGCCGAGCGGCACGGGCACCGGCACCGGCACCGGCCGCCCCCGGGTGCTGGTGCTCGGATCCGAGGAGCTGATGTACGCGCCGCTCGCCCTGGGCGTCGCCCTGGAGAAGCACATCGACGCCGACGTGCGCTTCTCGACCACCACCCGCTCGCCCGTGCTCGCCGTCGACGACCCCGGCTACGCGATACGCACCCGTCTCGTCTTCCCGGCACACGACGGCCCCGCCGACGGCCCCGGCGACCGGTTCGCCTACAACGTCGCGGGCGGCGGGTTCGACGCCGTCGTCGCGGTCGTCGACTCCGTCGCCGACACCCCCGCGCTGCACGCCCCCGGCGGCCTGCTGGCCCGGCTCGCCGAGCACACCCCGCGCGTCCTGCTCGCCGTCGTCCCCTCGTACGTACCCGAAAGGGACCCCATGCTGCCCGAGCCCCTGCGCGGCCCCGCGTTCTCCTCCTACGCGCCCGACGAGGTGGGCTGGCTGCTCCAGGACCTCTCGGACGTCGAGCTGGAGGCGCCCACCGAGGAGCGGGAGGAGGCGATACAGAGCGGCGGCGCGCACTACGCCGAGTCGCTGCCCGTCGAGTACCAGCCCAGCGCCCGGTACCAGGAGCTCTTCCACGCGGCCCTGGAGACCTCGGCGTCCCGCGTCGCGCGGGCGGTCGGCACGGTCACCGAGACGGTCCTGGCCGAGCGCTCCCCCCGCCCCGTGCTCGTCTCCCTCGCCCGCGCGGGCACGCCCGTCGGCGTCCTGATGCGCCGCTGGGCGCGCCGCCACGGCATCGACCTGCCTCACTACGCGGTGTCCATCGTGCGCGGGCGCGGTATCGACGCCAACGCCCTGCGCTGGCTCCAGCGCCACCACGACCCCGCCGACGTGGTGTTCGTCGACGGCTGGACCGGCAAGGGGGCCATCACCCGCGAACTGGCCGAGGCGCTGCGTGACTTCCCCGGCTTCGTCCCGGAGATCGCGGTCCTCGCCGACCCCGGCTCCTGCGTGCGCACCTACGGCACCCGGGAGGACTTCCTCATTCCCTCCGCCTGCCTCAACTCCACGGTCTCCGGCCTGATATCGCGTACCGTCCTGCGCGCCGACCTGGTCGGCCCCCACGACTTCCACGGCGCCAAGTTCTACCGCGAGCTCGCCGACGCCGACCTGTCGGCGCACTTCCTGGACGCCGTCACCGCCCGCTTCGACGAGGTCGCCGACGCCGTGGCCGCCGACGTCAAGGAACTGCTGGCGGCGGACCGCGCCCCCACCTGGGAGGGGTGGGCGGCCGTGGAGCGGATCAGCGAGGAGTACGGCATCCACGACGTCAACCTGGTCAAGCCGGGTGTCGGGGAGACCACCCGCGTACTGCTGCGCCGGGTCCCCTGGAAGATCCTCGCCCAGCGCGGCGCGGGAGCCGACCTCGACCATGTGCGACTGCTGGCCGAGCAGCGCGGCGTACCGGTGGAGGAGGCCGACGGGCTGCCGTACACCTGCGTCGGGCTGATCCACCCCCAGTACACGCGAGGGGCCACCGGCGCCGACGGCAGGGCGGTGAACCACTGATGGCGACACCCACGGCATCCTCCGCACCGATGGCGTCCGCCACCGGCACGCTCCCGGCCGCCGCTCCGGTGGCGCCCGCACCCGGCACGCTCCCGGAAGCCGTACCGGCCGCCGTGCCCACCGCGGTGACGCTCATCGCCAGCGACCTCGACCGCACCCTGATCTACTCGGCCGCCGCCCTCGGCCTGACCATGCCGGACGCCGAGGCGCCGCGCCTGCTGTGCGTGGAGGTCTACCAGCGGAAGCCCCTGTCGTACCTCACCGAGACGGCCGCGGCCCTGCTCGCCGCGCTGCCGCCGCACGCCGTCTTCGTCCCCACCACCACCCGCACCCGCGAGCAGTACCGGCGCATCCGGCTCCCCGGCCCCGACGCCCGGTACGCCATCTGCGCCAACGGCGGGCACATCCTCGTCGACGGCGTCAGCGATCCCCGCTGGCAGCGCACCGTCGCCGCCCGGCTCGCCGACGAGTGCGCCACGCTCGACGAGGTCCGCGCCCACCTCCTGGCCGCGGCCGATCCCGCCTGGCTCCTCAAGGAGCGCGTCGCCGAGGACCTCTTCGCGTACCTCGTCGTCGAGCGTGCCCTGCTGCCCGAGGGCTGGGTGAGGGAGCTCGCCGAATGGGCCGACGGCCGGGGCTGGACGGTCTCCCTCCAAGGACGCAAGATCTACGCCGTGCCGAAGCCGCTCACCAAGAGCGCCGCCATGCGCGAAGTGGCCCGGCGCACCGGCGCGGACCGCGTCCTGGCCGCCGGGGACTCGCTGCTCGACGCCGACCTGCTGCTCGCCGCCGACCGGGCCTGGCGGCCCGGCCACGGGGAGCTCGCCGAGACCGGCTGGAGCGCCGGCCACGTCGACCTGCTGGAGGAGAAGGGCGTCCGGGCGGGCGAGGAGATCCTGCGCCGGTTCAGTTCCTCCGTGCACCCGAACCCGGCCTGAACAGCCGTACCGCCACGAACACCAGCACCGCACCCACCGCCACCACCAGGACCGCCTTCGAGTACATCGACACATAACGGGTGACGTCCTCCCAGTTGTCGCCCAGGAGGTACCCGGCGAGGACGAAGACGGTGTTCCAGATCGCGCTGCCGAGCGTCGTCAGCGCCAGGAACACCGGCAGCCGCATGCGCTCGACGCCCGCCGGCACGGAGATCAGCGACCGGAAGATCGGCACCATCCGGCCGAAGAACACCGCCTTCGTGCCGTGCCGGCCGAACCACGCCTCCGTGCGTTCGATGTCCGAGACCTTCACCAGCGGCAGCCTGGCCGCGAGGGACACGGTGCGGTCCCGCCCGAGCAGTGCCCCCACCCCGTACAGCGCGAGCGCGCCCACGACCGAACCGGCCGTCGTCCACAGCAGGGCGGCGATCAGGTTCATCCGCCCGGTGGCGGAGGCGAACCCCGCCAGCGGCAGGATCACCTCGCTCGGCAGCGGAGGGAAGAGGTTCTCCAAGGCGATGGCGATCCCCGCGCCGGGGGCGCCGAGGGTGTCCATGAGGCTGTTGATCCAGCGTTCCATGGCTCCACGCTAGGAACCGCTGCCTGAAGACACCCTGAAGGCGACCGCACGGCACCCTGTGGTTTTCCGCACTGTGCGGGGCCCGCGCGGGGAGCTAGCGTGGCCGATCATGAAGGAAGTCGCCCAGCGGTGGGTCCGGCAGGCGGCCGGCCTGGCCCTCGGGGCCGCCACCGCCGTCGTCGAGCTCGTCTGGGCACTGGTCACGGGCGTCGCGCTGCTGCCGGTGCTGGCCTGGCCGCGCGGGCGCCGCACGGTCCTGCGCCCCGCGTACGCCGTCGCGGGGCGCCTCGCACGACTGGAGCGCGGCCGTCTCGGCCGCTTCCACGACGTGCGGATCTCCGCCGTGTACGAGGACGGGCGCGCCCTGCGGTACACGGCCGCCCGCTGGCCGGTGGGCCTGCTGGGCGGGGTGGTGCTCGGCTGCGTCGTGATCGGCGCCGGCTACAGCACGTTCATCCTGTACGGCTGGGCGATCACCGACATCCGCTACCTGTGGGCCGTGGCCGTGAGCAGCCTCGCGGGGCTGTTCCTGCTCTTCCTCGCCGTCCAGGGCGTCGTCGGCGTCGCCGCGCTGGACGGGCAACTGGCCCGCCGCTACCTGGGGCCGAGCCACCACGACGAGCTGGAACGGCGCATCGCGCAACTCGCCGCCAGCCGGGCCGAGGTCATGGACGCCGTCCACGACGAGCGACGGCGCATCGAGCGGGACCTGCACGACGGGGTCCAGCAGCGGCTGGTCGCCCTCGGCATGCTGCTGGGCCGCGCCCGGCGCAGCCGGGACGCGGAGCGCGCCGGTGCGCTGCTGCTCCAGGCCCACGAGGAGAGCCGTCGCGCGCTGGCCGAACTGCGCGAGGTGGCCTGGCGGGTGTACCCGACGGTGCTGGACGAGGCGGGACTGCGGGCGGCCCTGGAGTCGGTCGCCGAACGCAGCCCGCTGCCGGTCGCGCTCGGGTACGACGTCGCCCCGGCGCTGCCCCGGCAGGTCGAGACGGTGGCGTACTTCGTGGTGTCCGAGGCGGTGACCAACGTCGTCAAGCACGCCGGGGCCACCCGGATCGGTGTGGAACTGGGATGCGGGAACGGGGTGCTGACGGTGCGGGTGACCGACGACGGCGGGGGCGGAGCGGCTCCCACCGGTACCGGACTGAGCGGCCTCGCGAGCCGGGTGACCGCCCTGGACGGCCGGTTCGCGGTCCACAGCCCGGCCGGCGGCCCCACCATCATCACGGCGGAGGTGCCATGCGGGTGATCCTGGCCGAGGACTCCACACTGCTGCGCGAAGGTCTGGTGCGGCTGCTGATGGAGGAGGGACACGACGTCCTGGCGGCGGTCGGCGACGGCGAACAGCTGCTCGCCGCGGTCGAGGCGGACCGGCCGGACGTCGTGGTCGCCGACGTCCGCATGCCGCCCACGCACACCGACGAGGGCCTGCGCGCGGCCCTGGGCATCCGCGAACGGTGGCCCGGCGTCGGGGTGCTGGTGCTGTCCCAGTACGTGGAGCGGCGGTACGCCACCGAGCTGCTGACCCTCACCGGCGGATCGGACGGAGTCGGCTACCTGCTGAAGGACCGGGTGGCCGAGGTCGACGAGTTCCTGGACGCCCTGGAGCGGGTGGGGGAGGGGCGGACCGCCTTCGACCCCGAGGTCGTCCGCAGACTGCTCGTCCGCTCCACCCGCACCGACCCGCTCTCCCGGCTGACCGCCCGCGAGGGCGAGGTCCTCGCGGCGATGGCGCAGGGACACACGAACGCGGCGATCGCGGCCCGGCTGTACGTCTCGCAGAGCGCCGTGGAGAAGCACATCAACGCGATCTTCGACAAGCTGGAGCTGACCGGGACGGCCGGCTACAGCCGCCGGGTGCTGGCGGTGCTGCGATATCTAGGTACCTGACCGGGCACCGCACCGCGGCATCGCGCGGCGGCCGGCGCCGGGCCCGCGGCCGTACGGCCGGGCTCCGGAGGCCCGCTCATCCCCCCGGGGCGCCCCCGAGGCGCGGACGGGTCAGCCGCAGCAACCCCCTCCGCAGCATCCGCCGCCACCGCCGCCGGCGGGAGCGGCCTGCGCGGTGCCGCCCACGGCGACGGCCGAGAGCAGCTTGACGGTGTCGTCGTGCCCGGCGGGACAGTCCGCCGGGGCCGACGACTCGGCCATGGGACGGTTCAGCTCAAACGTGTCGCCGCAGGTCCGGCAGCGGTATTCGTAACGAGGCATGACCTCAGACTAGCGACCGGTCGTCCCGCTCAGGCCCCACTGCCCAGATCCTCACGGATCAGCTCGACCACCCGCGCCACGGTGGCCCGCACGGCCTCGGTCTCCGTCAGGAAGTGCCAATAGTCCGGGTGGCGCCCCTCCAGGCCCCCGATCGCCCGCTCCAGCCGCGCCACCGCGTCGTCCAGCGGGCGGGCATGGCGCGGATCGGGCGTGGTGCGGCCCGCCATGGCCAGCCGCTGCGCGTCGCGGATCGCGAACCGGGTCCGCTCGGTCTCCTGCTGCGGGTCCTTCGCCACCGCGTCCAGCCGCCGAAGGCGGTCACCGGCGGCGGAGACGGCCTCGTCGGTGCTGTTCAGCAGCGCCCGCGCGGTGGCCATCAGGGCGGTGGCGTCGGCCCAGCGCTGTTCCTCCCGCGCCCGGCCGGCCTCCTGGAGCTTCTCCTCCGCCTGCCGGACGCTCAGCGCGGCCCGCGCGGGAACGGGCTGCAGATCCTGCCAGCAGGCGGCGCTGAAACGTCGGCGCAGCTCGCTGAGGACCGGCTCCACTGCGGCGGCCCGGTGGGTCAGTGCCTGGGCCCGGGTCCGCAGGGAGACCAGGCGCTTGTCCGTCTCGGCGGCCCGCTCCGGAAGCCGCTCGGCCTCCGCCCGTACGGCTTCGGCGTCGCGCAGCACCCGGTCGGCCCGCTGGAGGGTGTCGGCGACACCGTGCTGCCCGGCGCCCTCGTTGAGCCTGGTCAGCTCGGGGCCGAGGGCGGCGAGCCGGGCGGCGAGGTCGTCCGCGCGCAGACCGGAGCCGCGGGCCGCGTCGAGCGCTTCGGTCGCGGCGAGCAGCGCCGTCCGCGCCCTTCCGACCGCCGGGGCCAGCCGCGCGAGCTGCGTCTCCGCCTTGTCGAGCAGCGGCCCGAGCCCCCGCTCGAACCGCTCCAGCTCGCCCCTGACCTGTACGAGATCGTCCTTGGCGCGGCTCAGCTCGCCGCGCGCCCGCGACGCCACGGAACCTTCGAGGTCGTCCCGGTCGAGGTCGTAGGTGTCGACGGCGGTGATGTAGCGGTGGCTCACCTCGTCGATGCGCCGTCCCAGGGCCGCGAAGTCGTCCACGGCCCGCAGGGCGGCCGGCGAGCCGTCCACGGCGGTGATCGTCTCGATGGATATCCGCAGGTCCCGCTGGGCGGTGTCCAGCTCGTAGAACGCGGCGGCGGCGTCGTCCTTCGCGGCCTGCGCGTCGGCCCGCCGGCCGTCCCCGCGCCCGCCGAACCAGCGGCGCGTACCGCCACCGGCGACCGCGGCGGGCAGCGCGGCCGCGAGGAGTACGGGAAGCAGCATCAGCGCGAGCGCGTCCGTCGTGTACCGCCGCGCGTCTGTCGCCGTCACATCCCGCTCCCGTGCCGTGTCCGCCCTGCCCGGTTCATTCTCCCACCAGGTAAGGACGAACACACGGGCCGGTCAGTTCGCGGAACGGACGGTGACTTCCCCGTTGTCGCTGCGCGCCTTCACCACGTGCGCGCTGCCGTCGTCCGTCGGGACACCCACCTCGACCTCGCCGTTGTTGCTCCGGGCCTCCACGGCGTACGCGGTCTTCCCGGCGGGCAGCTCGATGGTGATGGCGCCGTTGTCGCTGACGGTCTCCACCCGGTCCGGCACCACGCCGAGCCCCAGGTGGACCCGTCCGTTGTCGGACCGCGCGACCACGCTCCTCGACGTGGCCCCCTCCACGCGGATCTCGCCGTTGTCGCTCTGGAGGTCCAGCGGCCCCCCGGCGCCGCGCACCGTCACCCGGCCGTTGTCCGACCGCACCTTCAGCGCGGTGGCGAACCCGTCCGCGGTGACCGCCCCGTTGTCGTCCTCCACGGTGACGGCGACACCGCGCGGGATCCTCACCTCGTGCCGCGACGAGCAGTTGCTGGCCAGGGCGTCGCACTCGACCCGCAGGGTCAGCCGGCCGTCCTCCAGCTTCCAGCTCGGCTCGGGCCCGTTCCCCATGACCACCCAGCCGTCGACCTGCCGGGACACCTGGACGTCCTTGACGTCGGCGGGCATGAGGACGAGCTCGGAGTCGTCGGAGTCGATGCTCAACGTCTCCCCGCTGAACGCGAACGCCTTCCTCTCCACGGGGGCGCCCTCCACATCGGCGCTCCCGCACCCGGTGACGGCGAGCCCGCCGAGAACGACCCCGCCGACCGCGACGAGCCTGCGGATACGGTGTGCTGCCACGTTGAACCCCCTGATAGCCCTGCTGATGCCCCCACGCTAGGCGCCGGCCGCCCCGCCCACGATCCGGCCCACCACCGTCCCGGGGTAGGGCTACCCCCAGGTACGTGATCACGTTTGCGGGAACCGCCGGGGGGCGATGTAGGCTGTTGCCTCATTCCACGGGTGCGTAGCTCAGGGGTAGAGCGCTGCTCTTACAAAGCAGATGTCGGCGGTTCGAAACCGTCCGCGCCCACCATACGAAGGCCCCCCGCCGATCATGGCCGGGGGCCTTCGGTGTCCCCGCCCGGCCGCCACGAGGACGGCCGGGCGGGGCGGTCTCACGTCCAGACCGGTTCGAGGGTCCGGAGCTCCGACAGCCGGAACGCCACGTCCGTGAAGAACCGTTCGGGATCCGCGTCGAGAGCGGCGGTCAGCCGCGCGTACTCCTCATGCGCGCCGGCCGCCATCTCGTAGCCGCAGCGGCACCGGTACCAGTCCGGGTCACCGGGGACGAGCGGCACGCGGCACCGTGGGCAGTCCATCGCGGGAGACGGCACCGCTGCGGACGGCCGGTGTCGCGGCCGTGACGCGTCCACCGGCCACCCACGTTCCGCGACATCCGCCCGCCGGCACTCGGGACACGGGAGGGTGCCTTCCCGCTGCGGGCCGCGGGCGCGGGCTAGCCGTACAGCTGGCCGCAGCTGCGGCACTGCGGACGCCCCTGCCCGTTGGGTGCGATCTCCCCGCCGCAGTAGCAGAAGAGGTTCCGCAGGACCGTCGCGATGTGTTTCATGTCTGCCTCGTCGTTCTCGTTCGGGATGTCGGCGGGCGGGTCGCCCGACGTCTGTACGGGCGGCCGGCCGGACGCCGGGGACGGCGGCGGGGCCGGCCGGGACGGTGCCGCGTGCGCGTCCGGGGGGCGCACGTCGGCGATGGCGGTGACGGTCACGCGTACCTCATTCCGTTCGGCGGTCCTGGGGCGGGCGGCCGGCGCGGTCCCACGGGTGGGCCGCCCCGGCGCTTGGGTGGCAGGCGTGCGCGCAGTGCAACGTCTCTATCGGCAGCTCCACGGCCCGGCTGCCGGGAAGCCGGACCGCCCCCGGCCCGTCGCACAGCTCGCACGCGTCCGCCCGGCACTCCGGGGACACGTACCGGCCGGGGGGATCGGTACGGGTGGTCACTGCTGCCTCCGGTCCAACTCGGCCCACACGGTGGCGCGCTCGGCGGTCCTGTCGTGCCCGAACCGGTCGGCCGAGCGGAGGGCGAGGAGCAGGGCGCTCCACTCGGCGTCGGCCAGATCGGCGGGGATCTCCGCTTCCACACGGACGCGCTGGGGGGCCTCGTCGACGGTGGGCTGCGTGCCGGTTGCGGCGGCGAGCGCACTGACGAGTGCGGCGGTCTGCGCGTCGATCGTGGGCACAGCTCTCCCCTGTGATCCCTGCGTCACGGTTCGTGATGCTGAGTACTCAGCTTCGACCTGATGGGTTAGCTTTGTCAATGACGGTCGTGCACCCTTGGAGCTGCGCCTATGCCACGCGAAACGCCTTACCTTCAGGTGGCCGACGCTCTGCGCGCCCGCATCACCAGCGGTGAGTGGCAGGTGGGCGACAAGCTGCCCAGCCGGGCGAAGTTCGCCGCCGAGTACGGCGTGGGCCAGTCCGTCGCGCAGCGCGCCATGGAACGCCTCATCATCGAGGGCCTGCTGGAGGGGCGCGCCGGATCCGGTACGTACATCCGCCGGCCGCGTGAGCGCCTCCGCATGGTCCGCTCCCGGCACCGCGAGAGCAGGGGCGGGAGCCCGTTCCGCGCCGACATGCGCGAGCAGGGCCGCGCCGGAACCTGGGAGTCCCGCAGTACCGCCCGCGTGCCGGCCCCGGAGCGCATCGCCGAGCGGCTCGCCATCGCGCCCGGCGACCCGTGCGTGCACACCCATTACGAGTTCCTCGCCGACGGCCAGCCCGTCCAGCTCTCCGAGAGCTGGGAGCCCATGGCCATCACCGACGGAACCCCCGTCGTCCTGCCCGAGATGGGCCCCCACGCGGGTGCCGGCGTCGTCGAGCGGATGCGGTCGATCGGCGTCATCATCGAGACGGCCGTCGAGGTGCCCCGCCCGGCCCGCGCCACCCAGGAACAGGCCAACCTGCTGGGCATCTCGGTCGGGGACCTGATCACCGAGATCGAACGCACCTACCACGACACCGAAGGCCGCCCCGTCGAGACGGCCGACATCACCGTCGCCGACGTGCGCTGGGAGATCGCGTACGAGATCGGTGTCCAGCACGACTGACCCGGACGCCGGACACTCGCGCGTCGGCCGGGGCCGACGAGGCAATAGTGTGCGCCGATGGAGTCGGAGCTTGCGCGCGAACAGCGCCGAGCGGCCCGGACAGCGCCGTTCACCCCGTACGTCGTCATCGTCACGGGCTGCCTGCTGCTCGCCCTCGTGGCCGGCTGGGGCGATCTGCTGCTCGTCGTCATGGGCCGTGCCGTCCCCGGCTGGGTGCTGAGCGGTGCGCTGCTCCTCGCCCTCCTGGTACTCGTGCTGGGCCGTGCCGTACGGCGTCGCCCGGCCGCCCGCGCGACGACGGCGAGCGGCCGCTTCCCGCCCCGTCGGCTGATCACGCTGCCGGCCGTCGCCGCCGGACTGGGCTGCGCCTTCGGGGCGCTCGCCGACCTGGGCGCGGAGTACCACGTGCTGGAGCCGCGCGGCCCGGACGGCTGCCGGGCCGTCGTGCGGGAGACGGCGTTCCTGTTCTCGGGCAGCGGTGAGGTGTACGCCGTGGGGGCCACCGGTATCGGCCGGCCGGGGAGCTCCTGGACGGCGGACGACGGCTACCGCCCCGTCGCCTCCGGTACGTACGAGCTGAGCTGGGGCCACGGCGGCGGCGTTCTGGCGGTCCACGGCACGACCGGCGATCCGGTCTTCCCCGGCCTGCACGAGGTCGACTGCGGGTGACAGGGCCGGGGCACCGCGGCCGGGGCGCCGTGGATCACCTCTTCCGCCGAGGGGCGGGCGGCCCGATGGCCCTGCCAGGCTCCTGGGCCACACCCGCTGCCCGGGCGCGACGGCACCCGGCCCCGCCCCCGGCCCGCCGGCGGCGCCCGTCGCGCGGGGCGGCCGTGCTCCGCGCGTGCGACGGAGCGCGCCGTCGTGGGACCGCCCTGCGCCCTGCCGGGGCGGGCCGGGCGGCGGTGATCCTGCGGTGTGCCGGACCGGTCGGTCCGGCGATTCCATCGGGCAGGAGGAGCGACATGGCCCGGACGCAGTCGAAGTGCGGGGCGCCCACCAAGCGCGGCGGTGGGTGCCGGCGGCTCGCCATGGTGGGCGCCTCGCGGTGCAACCTGCACCGCGGGGACTGGGCGACCTACACCATCGAGAGGTTCAAGGAGAAGCAGCGCGGGCGCGCTCGCACGTGACGCCCCCGGCGACCCTGGGAATGGGACCGGCTCCCGTAGCGTTCCGGAGTGACAACTCACTGTCACTGCCCTAGGGTTGACGGGCAGTCATCAGGGCATTCGGGGGGTGCGGAGACGGTGGCGGACGTTTCCCGGGGCGCCGGGTCGAGCGGGGCGCGATGATTCTTGACGACATCCTCCACGAAGGGCTCGGGGCGTCGCGGGCCGCCGGCGCGCAGGAGCAGGAGATCCCCAGCCAGCGGCGGGTGCCCGCGGGCGGAGACCCCGGCGGGAACCCGCACATCGAGGAGCACACGACCGTCCTCGATCCCGAGGCGCGCGAGGCCATCGCCCGCATCCCCGCGCCCGTCGGGATGCACAACCTGCCCAGGGCCGCGACCCAGGTCCTCGTCGGCAGGACACAGGCCCTCGCCGCGGTCGAGAAGGTCCTGACCGCGTCCCCGGGCGGCGGCGTGATCACCCAGGCCGCCGCCCTGCACGGACTGGGCGGCGTCGGCAAGACGTCGCTCGCGCTGCACTACGCCTACGCCCGCCGCGAGGACTACACGCTCGTGTGGTGGATCACCGCCGAGACCGAGGGGCACATCGTCTCCGCCCTCGCCGACCTGGCCATCTTCCTGCACCCCGGATGGGCCCTCGGGGCCACGCCGAAGGAGCGGACCGAGTGGGCCCTCGCCTGGCTGCACGAGCACCCCGGCTGGCTGCTCATCTACGACAACGCCGAGGACCCCGTCCACGTCAACCCGTACGTCGGACAGCTCCTGGGCCGCGGGCACCAGCTCGTCACCAGCCGGCGCGCCAAGGGCTGGCACCCGGGCACGGAGGCGGTCCAGCTCGACGTACTGGACGCCGAGGTCGCCGCCGACCTGTTGTGCCAGGTCGCGTTGGAGGGCCGGTCGCCCGACGCCGCCCAGCGGCGGCAGGCCGCCGCGCTCGCGCGCGACCTGGGGCGGCTGCCGCTCGCGCTGTCCCAGGCCGGTGCCTACCTGCGCCAGACCGGGACGTCCTTCTCCGCGTACCGCGTCGAACTCGACACCGCCGCCCCGGGCACCGACGCGACCCGCACCATCGACCGCATCCGGCGCACCACGCTTCACTCGATCGAGCGGCGCGACCCGTTCGCCGTCGAGCTGCTGCGCGTGCTCGCCTGGTACGCCCCCGAGGCCCTGCCGCGCGAGATCCTGCTGCCGCTCTCCCGCGTACCCGGTGACGTCGACTCCGCGCTCGGCACGCTCGCCGACTACAACATGATCACCTTCGGCGGGCGGACCGTCACCGTCCACCGCCTGCTCCAGTCCGTGCTCCGCACGTCCGGGGCCGGTCAGGAGGCGTACGGGATCGCCGAGTGGGCCCTGGCGCGCGCCCTGCGCACCGGCGGCGCGGCCGGTACGGAACACGAGGCGCAGGCCCGCCTCCAGTCGCTCCTGCCGCACATCCAGGCCCTCGCCGCCGCCCGGCGCACGCCCGGGACCGAGCCCGACCCGGACGTCATCGACCTCTACCGGCGGGCCGTCACCGAGCTCGTCGAGCGGGACCAGCGCACCCTGGCCATCGAGCTCCAGGAAGCCGTGGTGGAACGGCGTACCGCGCTGCTCGGTCTGGAACACGCCGACACCCTGGACTCCCGGGACCTGCTCGCCGAGCTCCACAGCAAGGCCGGTGAACCCGCCAAGGCCGTCAGCCTGTGCCGCGACGTGTTCCTGGACCGGATGAAGGTGTCCGGCCGCAGCCACCCCGCCACTCTCGCCAGCCGCGACAACCTGGCATACGCCTACCGCAAGGCCGGCGAACACCGGCGCGCGGTGAGGGAGTTCGAGGCGGTCGTCGAGGACCGTACGCGGGTCCTGGGCGCCGACCACGAGTCGACGCTCACCAGCCGCAGCGGCCTCGCCTACGCACGCCAGCTGGCGGGTGAGCACCGGCGGGCCGTCGAGGAGTTCGAGGCGGTCGTCGAGGACCGTACGCGGGTCCTGGGCGCCGACCACGAGTCCACGCTCACCAGCCGCAACGGCCTCGCCTACGCGCACCGGGAGGCGGGCGACCACCGGCTGTCGGTCGAGCTGTACGGCAAGGCCGTCGCCGACCGGGCCCGCGTCCTCGGCCCGGAGCACCCCGACACCCTCACCAGCCGGGGCTGGCTCGCCGCCGCCCTGCGCACCGCCGGGGAGCACCGCCGCGCGGTGGCCCTGCTGGCGGAGGTCCTCGGTGACCGTACGCGCGTGCAGGGCGAGGACCACCCCGATGTGCTGCGCTGCCGCGCGGACCTGGCCCGCGCCCGGCAGGCCGCCGGCGAACGGGACGCGGCGGTGGACGAGTACGAGGCGCTGGCCGCCGACTACGCCCGCGTGATGGGCCCGGAGCACCCCGACACCCTCGACGTGCGGGACGACTTCGCCGACGCCTGCCGCGACGCCGGCGAGCACCGGCGCGCCATCGGGCTCTACCAGGAGCTGGTGGCCGACTGCGCGCGGGCGCGCGGGGCCGACCACCCCGACACCCTCTCGTTCCGCAGCGGCCTCGCCTACAGCCGGCAGGTCGCCGGGGAGCACGACGCGGCCGTGAGGGAGTTCGCCGCGCTCCTCGCCGACCGCGTGCGGGTCCAGGGCGACGAGCACCCGCACACGCTCCACGCCCGCGGCAGCCTTGCGGCCGCCTACCGGGCCGCCGGCCGCCACCAGGAGGCGATCGGGCTCTTCGGGAAGCTGGTCGCGGACCGTACGCGGATCCAGGGCCCCGACCACCCCACGACCCTGGAGGCCCGGCTCTTCCTCGCCCACGCCTACCAGGAGGAGGGCAGAAGACGGCACGCGGGGAAGCTCTTCGACGAGCTCGTCGAAGCCCGCGAGCGGGTCCTCGGAGCGGACCACCCCCAGACGCTGGGCACCCGGTTCTGGCAGGCCGTGGTCCGCCGGGACGAGGGCGAGTACCGGCGGGCGACCGAGCTCTTCGAAGGACTCGTCGAGGACAGCACGCGCGTGCGGGGCGCCGACCACCCCGTGACGCTGTCCGTCCGCAACGGCCTGGGCTACACCCTCCAGCTGGCGGGCCGCCACGCCGAGGCCGTCACCAGTCTCGAAGCGGTCCTCGCCGACCGGGAGCGGACCCAGGGCGCCGAGCACTCGGCCACGCTCTACGCCCGCGGCAACCTCGCCCTCGCCCTTCGCGACGCGGGCCGTCACCAGGAGGCGATCGGACTCTTCGGGGAGCTGGTCGCGGACCGTACGCGGATCCACGGCCCCGACCACCCCACCACCTTCGAGGCGCGGTTCCTGCTCGCCCACGCCCATCAGACGGCGGGGGAGTTACCCGAAGCGGTCGCCGGGTTCCAGAGGCTGGTCGCCGACCGGACCCGCGTCCTGGGAGCCGACCACCCCGACACCTTCTCCGCCCGCTTCCGCCTGGCGGACGTCCAGCACGAGGCGCTGAACCACCGCGTGGCGATCGCCCTCCAGGAGGAGCTGCTGCGCGATCGTACGAGGGTGCACGGCGCCGAACACCCCAGGACCATCGACGCGCGCTGGGGCGTGGCCAACGCCTACCGGCGTGCGGGCGACCTCGGCCGAGCGGTGGAGCTCTTCACCGGACTCGTCCGGGAACGGGAGCGGATCCAGGGCGTCGACCATCCATGGACCCTGGTGGCCCGCTCCTGGCAGGTGTTCACCGTGCGCGAGGCCGGGCGGTTCACCGAGGCGGTGCGCCTCTACCGGCCGCTGCTGCGCGACTTCACCCGGGTGTACGGGGCCGACCACCCCGAGACGCTGCTGTGCCGTCGCAACCTCGCCAGGGGACAGCAGCTGGCGGGGTATCCGCTGCGCGCGGTCGCGCAGTTCGAGGAGCTCGTCGAGGACCGCGTCCGGATCCAGGGCGCCGACGATCCGGCCTGTCTGGAGGAGCGGAGCCAGCTGGCCTCCGCCTACCAGGAGGCCGGTATGCACGGCAGGGCCCTCGAACTGCGGGAACAGCTCGTCGCCGACCACGTCCGGCTGCTGGGCGCCGACCACCCCGACACCCTGATCGCGCGCAACTCCCTGGCCGAGGCCCGGCGGTCCGCCTGGCAGATGCACGAGGCCGTCGAGGAGCTGACGCGGCTGGTCGACGACTCCACGCGCGTGCTGGGCGCCGACCACGTCAGGACCCTCGGCCGTCGCAACCGCCGTGCCTACGCGCGGCAGTCGGCCCGCCAGGACCGGGAGGCGATCGCGGAGTTCGAGGTGCTCGTCGAGGACCGCACCCGCGTCCACGGGCCGGAGCACCTCTACACGCTCGCCTCGCGTTCCAACCTGGCCCTCGCCCTCACCGACGCGGGTGACCACGCGCACGCGATCCGGCTCTACGAGGACGTCCTCGCCGACATCACGCGTCTCCTCGGCCCCGACCATCCCGAAACCCTCGGCACCCGCCGCTCGCTCTGCCGCGCGCTGCGGCTGTCCGGCGACTGGCGACGCGCGGCCGGGCTCCGCGACGAGCTGGTCCGCGACCGGGCCAGGATCCAGGGCGCCGACCACCCGCAGACCCTGTGGGCCCGCCTGCAGGCCGCGCTCGACCGGCGCGCGGGCGGCGACCTCGTCACGTCCGCCGCAGCCGTGGAGGACGTGCTCGCCGACCGCAAGCGGATCCTCGGCGCCGACCACGCCGACACCCTCGACTGCCGGGGGACCCTGGCCGAGACCTGGCTCATGGCGGGCGAGTACGCCCGCGCGGTCAAGGAGTACGAGAGCCTCTGCGCCACCCGCGTGCGGATCGGGGGCGCCGACCACATCAAGACCCTGGGCGAACGCCGGCTGCTCGCGCTCGCCTGCCGTCAGGCCGGGGACCACCGCAGGGCCGTCACCCTCCTCGACCGGCTGGTCGAGGACGCCCGACGGGCCCTCGGCGACACCCACGTCTTCACCACCGAGACGCGCGTCGCTCTCGCCCTCGTCCGCACGGAGACCGGATCGCCCGGTGTCGCGGTACGGCTCGCGGAGCGGGTCGTGGCCGACTGCGTACGGCACTGGGGCCCGGACAACCCCTTCACCCTGGAGGCGCGCGAGGTGCTGGCCCTCGCCGTGCTCCAGGCGGGCGACGCGGCGCGGGCCGTCACGGAGTACGTGTCGGTCCTGGAGGGCCGGGCCCGGGTGACGCCGCACGGCTTCCCGGCCACCATCGAGGAAGTGGCCCGCGCCCACCGGGACGCCGACGGGGATCCGTCCGTCGTCGTCACCTGCGCCCGGCTGCCCTACGGCTGGTGGCCGTTCACCACGCCGGTCGTGGGCCTGGCCCAGGCGTGCGGCGAGGCCGGGGACCGGCAGGCCGCCGTCGCGCTGCTGCGGGCGGTGTGCCAGGGGCGCGCCCGGGTGTACGGCGCCGGTCACCCCCTGACGCTGGAGGGCGGGACGGCCCTCCTGCTGGCCCGGGCGGCGGCGGGCGACGAGGACACCGCGCGGGAGCGGGAGCGGTTGCTCGCCGACTGGGAGCGGACCCTGGGCGCCGCGCACCCCTTCGTGGCCGGCCTCAGGGCGCGCTTCGAGCGGCTGCGTCCCCCCAGGGCCCTGCGGGTCACCCTGCTCGACGACGCCCGGGTGGGGGAGCCCGCCAGGATCCAGGTGCGCATGGAGCGCGCGGCGGGGCAGCCGGGGGAGACATGGCACTCCGGGACCAGCGCCGACGGCGCCGACAGCGCGGCCGGCGGGGAGCCGCCCGGACCCGGGGCGGGGGAGCCGGGCGCGGAGCGGGCCCGGGAGGCGGCGAGCGGCGCGGTGACCGACGCGGACGAGGAGCTCGTGCCGGACGCGGAGTTCGTGACCGACGGGGAGCTCGTGACCGACGCGGACGAGGAGGTGCCCGGCCGGTCGGGCTCCTCGGAGGCGGCCGGGGAGCTCGGTGAGTCCGGTGACCCCGCCGGCGGGGCAGGCGTGACCGGTGGCACTGACGGGGCCGACGGGATCGAGGGCGTCGGTGACGGCGAGACGGTTCCGGCACCGGACGCGTCCGTGCTGCCTCCGCTGCTGCTCCTCGCCGGTGTCCGGTCCGCCGCGGGGATCGAGCCGGCGTCGGCCGAGCACATCCCCGGCGCCGAGCCCGCGACCTTCGTCTTCACCCCCGCCGAGCCGGGCGCGCACCGCATCCGGCTGACCGTGTACGACCAGCGCTACGGCGTCGTGCTGCAGGATCTGGAGGCCACCGTAGACGTCACCGGCGAATCCCCCGTACCGTCGCCCGACGCCCCCCGGGGGGACTGAGCACCGTGGTCAGAGACCTCGCCGTCGACATCCGGCACAACCCGTCCCTCGACTTCACCGTCCTGCCCCCGCACCGCGGCGGCCCGGACAAGGTGCCCGCAGCGCCGGAGCCCCTGGACCTCATCGTGTCGCTGCGTCGCTACCAGCGGGACCGGCTGCACATTTCGGCCTTCCAGCCGTACACCAGGTCCCCGAAGAACGGGACCCACCACGCGTATCTGGAGGTGTCCGAGACCAGCGTCCTCAGGAAGGCGGCACGGCTGCGGTCCATCTGGCACGAGCGGGTCGTGCACCGCCGGTTCACCGACGCGGACGGCATGTCCGACGGCGGGTTCCCCTTCTCCGACGTGGCCGATCTCTCGCCGATCGCGGACCGCGCCCGCCGGGTCACCGAGGAACTCGCCGAGGCGGGACGCTCCTTGCTCAAGACCCTCCTCGCCGGGGACGGCGCCGCGCTCCGGTCCTTCCGGGACTTCCTGATGGACACCCTCGCGTCCGACGACTGCCTGCGGATCAGCTTCGACTCGGACCTCCACCTGCCCTGGCCGATGCTGGCGGTGGAGCCGGGCGACGGCGAGGAGGTGTGGGACTCCTTCCTGGGCCACCGGCACCAGGTGGAGCAGACCGGCACGTCCTACCAGACGCTGCAGGCCCCCGGAGCGCCCCGCACCCTGCCGGTGACCAGCCTCAACACCGACTCCACGCTGGAGATGGTGGCCAAGGCCCCCGAGGTCCGCAAACTGCTGGAGGAACGGTCCCATCTGACCGTCCACACGGAGTCGGAGACGTTCCTGGAGGCGCTGTCGGGCGCGATGTTCGACGAGGACCTGATGTACTTCTGGTGCCACGGCCACTTCGTCGAGAACGGCTCGCCCCACCCCCATCTCGTCGTCCAGCTCTCCGACGACCGCCATATCGACGCCGATCTGGTCGAGGACCGCCGCGACCGCTTCACCGGCCTGCACGACTCCCGCTTCCGTCCCTTCGTGCTGCTCAACGCGTGTCACTCGGGCCAGGCGGCGACCGTGCCCGAGCTGGAGCACCTCGGCGCGGCACTGATCAAGCTGGGCGCCGACGGGGTGCTCGGGCCGCAGATCGAGATCCCGCAGGTCTTCGCCACCGAGTACGCGTACGCGTTCCTTGACCTGTACCTGGCGGGGGAGCACACGGCCGGCGAGATATCCCAGGCGCTGGTGCGCCGGTTCGCGCGTGAGTTCCACAACCCGCTGGCCCTCGCGTACTCCCTGCACTGCGGGATCGACAGCCGACTGGAGGTCGCGTCATGAAGCGCGGTGCCGTGAACCCGTCCGAAGGGGGCCGTTCCGACGCGGGCCGGGCCGGTGGAGGCCTCCCCGCCCGGAGCCGTGCCTCCACGGCGCGCGCCTCCGCCAGACGTACGGGCAAGGGCTCCCTCGCCCCGCGCGGCGCCCCGCCCCGGGCGACGGTGGTCGACCTGGACGAACGGGGCAGGCTGCTGGTGCCCGGCACCACGACGCCCGTGCCGGCCAACCGGGTCGCCGAACACCTGGCCAGGCATCTGACCGTGCCCCGCCAGGCCACCGACATCCATGTCTACGTGCACGGCTGGCAGACCCCTCCGGCGACCGCCGCCCGCACGGCCGCCGGGCTCGTCCACGAGGCCCGCTCGCTGTACGCCGCCCACCCGGACCGGTATCCCGGCATCACCGGGGGCTACCGGCCCTGGTGCGTGGCGGTGCGCTGGCCCTCGTCCAGCCGGCCCACCCTCGGCGGGTACCGCACCATCCGGGACCGGGCGCACGCCATGAGCGCCGGACCCACCGCGCAGGCGTCGTACGTCCTGGCCCACCTGCTCGGCTACCTGGACGCGCAGCGGGCGCACCCCGACCGTCCCGATGTGCTGGCCAACCGCAACGGCCAGTACCTGCACCTGGTCGGCCACTCCTTCGGCGGGCGTTTCCTGTGCGAGGCGGTCCAGCGGTCGGCGGAGCAGCCGCTGAACCCGCGGGTCCTCGGCTGGAGCGCGGCGGCGGACCCCAGACGGCCGTTCACCGCCGACAGCGCGCTGATCTTCCAGATGGCGGCCCCGCGCGACGCCTTCGACCAGCTCTTCCCCTCGCTGTTCCCGGCGGGCGGACGTCCCGGGGCCCCGCTGAGCGGGCCGCTGGTCCTGACCCATTCCCGCTGGGACCGGGCCACCGGCTTCTGGCACCTGCGGGCCGAGGGGGTGCCCGGGATCGGTCACACCGGGACCGGCGTGGCGCCCGTGCCGCAGTTCACCACCCGGATCAGGCCCGTCGACGTGCCGTACGCCCTGGCCGAGCTGGACCACCGGATCGTCAACGTGGACGCCAGCCCGCTCTTCCGGGGCAGCCTGGCCACCCGGCTCGCGCCCGCCGGGGCGCACTCGGACTTCCGACGGCCGGAATCCGCCCATCTGCTGCTGAGTCTCGCCTCGCTGGCACGCTGACGCGGCGGGACCCGCGCGCCACACTGGAGGCATGTGCCGCAGCATCAAGACCCTCCGACCGCCCGTTCTCCCCGAAGAGGCCACCGAGGAGGACATCCGCGCAGCCGCCCTGCAGTTCGTCCGCAAGGTCTCCGGCTTCCGGAGCCCGGCCGCCCACAACCGGGAGGTCTTCGACCGGGCCGTGGACGAGATCGCCGGGGCGACCCGGGCCCTGCTGGAAGGGATCGAGGTACGGGGCGCCGCGAGGGGAGCGGCCCCGGCGGCCGCGGACCGGCCCGCGGCAAGGACCTGAGGCCCTTCCCCGGGCGTTCCTAGGAGGCGGCGGGCGCGGCCGACGGAGCGGGCACGGGTGCCGGTCGCCGCACGACGTACGCGGCGAGCGTCCCCGCCAGGAAGAGGGCCAGGACCGATACCGCCGCCCCGATCCAGGTCGCGCCCAGCCACCGGCCGCCGAAGTAGCCCAGACCCACGCTGTACGCGGCCCAGGCCACTCCCGCCAGGGCCGACCACGGCACGAACTCCTTGGCCCTGCGGCGGGCGGCGCCCGCGCCCAGGGAGACCACGGATCGCCCGGCCGGGGCGAAGCGGGCGATGACGACGAGGACGCCGCCGCCCCGGCTCAGTGCCGTGCCGAGACGTTCCTGCGCGGCGGTCAGGCGGCGCGAGCGGGCGATGGCCCGGTCCAGCCGGTCGCCGCCGTGCCAGGCCAGGCGGTACGCGACGAGATCGCCGAGCAGTGAGGCGGTGGCGGCGCACAGCATCAGTGTCAGCAGGGAGAGGACGTTCGGCGGGACGTTCCCGGCCGCCGCGGCGGTCGCCGCCGTGATCACGAGCACACCGCTCGGCAGAACGGGCAGGAAGACGTCGAGGAGGACGGAGGCGCCCACCACGGCGTAGATCCATGGACTTCCGGCCAACGACCCCACACTGTCGAGCACCTTCGACTCCCCGGTTCGACGTACCAGCGCCGCGACGTCGCAGGGGAGCGGCAGGGGCGGCATACAGCCATACAGCGTACGCCCGGTGGGTCGGCCGTGGATCGCCGGGACGGACGATGTCGCGCAGCTCACGGAAGGACCGGCGCACGAGGGGTCCCGCGGCTCGGGGAGGCCGGGCGGCACATGCGGAAGGGCCCGGGACCGGCCCGGGCCCTTGGGCCACACCCGCGACGCGAGCGGTGCTACACGGTGACCGTTTCGTGCCGCTCCCGGCGGGCCGGGCCGCGCGAGGAGAACAGGCCGTCCAGGGCCAGGGCGCCCGGACCGGTGAAGACCAGCAGCAGCAGCGCCCAGCAGAACATGGCCGACGCCTCGCCGCCGTTCTCCAGCGGGAACAGCGACATCGGCTGGTGGACCTTGAAGTACGCGTACGCCATCGAGCCCGAGGCGATGAACGCGGCGGCCCGGGTACCCAGGCCCACCAGGACGAGCGCGCCGCCGACGAGCTGGATGACGGCCGCGTACCACCCCGGCCAGCTGCCCGTGGGGACGGTGCCGCCGCCCACCGCGCCGCCGAGGACGCCGAAGAGCGAGGCGGCGCCGTGGCAGAGGAACAGCAGTCCGACGACGATGCGGAACAGGCCGAGCGCATAGGGCTGGGCCCTGTCGAGGCGCGCCGAGAGCTGGGACATGCGGGGGGACTCCTTCGGTTGGGGACGGAACCGATGGCCCTAGGTTAGGGAGTCCTAATCAATACTTGCAAGTTCAACATTCGGTCGTTCCGGCCGGGGTGCCGCGTCGGCCGCGCGGAGGCGCACGGCGGCCCGCAGGGCGGCCCGCGCCACCGCGTCGGCGTCCGAGAGCGTCACCGAGTCGACGCCCGGCCGGGCGCCCGCGGCCGTCACCCAGTGCACCCCCTCGGTGGGCACACCGATCGCGAACCTTCTGGTGTGGGCGCGTCCCTGACGGTCTATCAGGTGATATGGCCGTCCTGTCACGTCCAGGCCGCCGGTCTCGTAGCCGTCGACCGTGTGCGGCCTGCACCCACCGGTCTCCAGGAGCCGCGCGAGCAGTGCGTCCCCGGTCCTGCGGAGGTCCGGTTCCGGCAGCCGCGCCTCGATGAGTGTGGTCGCCGTCACGGTGGAACCGGGCACAGCGGGTGATTCGGCCACGAACGCGCCGTTCTCCGTCCGTACCTCCAGCCCCGGGCCCACCACGTCCAGGACGCCCGCCTCGACCAGCGCGGCCATCTCCTCGATGCGGCGGCGCGGCGGCCCGATGGACAGGAACGCGTTCAAAGGCGTGTACCAGCGGTCCAGGTGATCGCGGCGCGAGGCGCCCGACAGGCCCGCGTGGTCCACGACGCGGCGCAACTCGTTGCGGATGTCCCGCAGGACGTCCAGCGCCGCCTTCACCGGACCGGCGACGTTCCCGAGCGCCGCCTGCGCCGCGTCCCGGCGCAGATGGGCCAGCAGCCAGGCACGGTGACCGGCCGGGGAGCCGAACGCCTCCCCCGCGTTCGGGCGGGAGACCCGCTCCCAGGACCAGCGGTCCCGGGCCGGTACCCCGTACGCGTCGAGAACCGTCTCCGGCGCCTCGGCGGCGAGGAACCGGGAACGGAACCCGGGGGCGTCCCGCAGCAGCGCCTCGTAGTAGACCGTCTCGGCCTCCCGGGCGACCAGCGGCCATATCTCGGAGAGGAAGTCGGGCGGGTCGCCCGCCTCGCTCCGCTTGCGGAACGTCTCGATGACATACGGCGTCAGCACCAGCGGCTCATGCCGCCGCGACGCGCCCTTGGCGTTGTCGCCGCGCGCCTGGTACGGCACACCGCGCCGCGAGCCGGCGTACAGCCGGGGCTCCCGCCCCGACGGGCGGTACACCAGCCGGCCCGCGCCCGCGTCGTCACCGGCACCGTCCTGCCGTACGAAGGTGCCGCCGCGGCCCGCCGTCAGGAGCGCCATGTGGTCGAAGAAGTTGAGGCCGAGACCCCGCAGCAGCACCTTCTCTCCCGGGGCGATCGACGCCAGGTCGAGGTCCGCCGGGTTGGCGGGCGGCAGATGGCACAGCCCGTGGCGCGCCGCGTACGCGCTCAGCCGGGCCTGCGACGGGGTGGGGGTCTCCGGGAGGTGGCCCTGGGCCAGGACGACCGCTCCCAGCCCGTCGAGGACGGTGCCGTCGTCGAGGACGAGCGTCTGCGCGCCCTCCCCCCGGCCCTCCTCGTCCTCCAGGCGCACCGCGCGGGCCGCGTGCACCCGTACCGTCACCTCGGGCGGCGCCTCGCGTACCGTCCGGGCGAACGCCCACTCCAGGTACCGGCCGTAGCAGGCGCGGGTCGGGTAGTCGTCGGGACCCGGTCCGCCCGGGCGGGAGGCGGCCCACTCGTACAGGCTGGGCCCCTCGCGCACCGGGCCCTCGCAGCTCACGCTCCCGTCGGTGAAGACCGTCACCTGGGACGCGACCGTGTTCATCAGCAGCTCGGCCGACTGGTCGGTGCGCCAGACCCGGCCCGCTCCCGGCGGCGAGGGGTCGACGACATGGACGGTCAGGGGAACACCCCGGGCCAGTTCCGGGACGGAGGCGCAGAGTCTCTCCAGCACCGAAGTGCCACGGGGACCTGCACCGACCAGGGCTATCGCATGACGAACTGCGGACAAAGGGGAGACTCCCTGGGCAAAGGGGGTGCGGGGAAGCTGTGCGTCCGGCACATCATGCCGGTGGGGCGACGGCAGTCGAACCCCTGGGCGGAGGATGACCCTCCGCTGTGGGCAGGATCACGGAACCGATCAAGGAGGCTTAGGGGAGGGGTCGTGGAGACGTTCACGGAACGTTCACCGAAGGGGCGTCAGAGACCTCTCGTCCACCGTCACCAGCCCTGCCCGGCCGTCCTGTTCACGTGCCTGTTCGAGCCGCAGGTCCGCCGAACGGCCCCGTAGCGCCAGCGTCATCAACTGGTTCCCGAACCACGGTCCGCCCGTCCTGTGCCAGTCGACGCCCGGCCGCCCGGCCCGCCCGTGCCGGGCCAGCGCCTGGCCGAGCCGCCGCCCCGCCCGGCTCCAGCCGAGACGGAAGCCGAGCCGCATGACCCGCGGGATCGAGTTGTGCACCGGCGAGCAGGTCAGCTGGTAGACCTCGGCCCGGGGGCCGTCCTCGGGCCACGTCGGCTCGGCGACGTACGCGTGGTGCACATCGCCCGACAGCACGCAGATGGTCGCCGGGGCGTCAGGCCCCCGGCCCGCCTCCGCGAGCAGCCGCGCCAGCCCGTCGAAGGACTCCGGGAACGCCGCCCAGTGCTCCAGGTCCGCGTGCCGCCGCAGCTGCTCGCCGATCCGCGCCCAGCGCCCGCCGCGCTCGCCCCGGCACAGCATGGCGTTCCAGCTCTCGGCGCCATGGATGAGAGGCGGCAGCAGCCAGGGCAGCGAGGTGCCGATGAGCAGGTGGTCGTAACCGTCCCGGTCGTCGCCGTCCCCGTCGGCGCCGTCGGCGCCGCCCCTGCGGGCCCCGTCCGTCGTGGGAGCCCGGCCCGCGAGCACCTGCTCGCGCAGCCAGCGCGCCTCGCCCTCGTCGAGCATCGCCCGGTCGCGTTCCTCCAGCACCCGCGCCGCCCGGGTGTCCACCATCACCAGCCGCGTCCGCCCGAAGTCGCGCCGGTAGCTCCACCGCACGCCGGCCGGGTCGGCGTCGGCCTCGGCCGCGAACCGGCGCAGGCGCTCCGTCCCGTCCGGCTCGGCGCACACCGCCGTGTACAGCGGGTCGGCCGCCAGCTCGGCGGGGGACAGGTTGCCCAGGTGCTGGTGGACCCAGTACGACATCAGGCCGCTCAGGATGCGCTCGCGCCACCATGGGGTCCCGCGCATCTCCGCGAGCCAGGCCGTGCTGGTGTTCCAGTCGTCGATGACATCGTGGTCGTCGAAGATCATGCAGCTGGGCACGGTGGACAGCAGCCAGCGCACCCCGGGATCCAGCCACGACTCGTAGTACAGCCGGGTGTACTCCTCGTAGTCCGTCACCTCCGCGCCCGGGGGCTCGCTCAAGTCCCGCCGGGCGGCCAGCCACTGGCGGGTCGCCTTCGAGGTCTCGTCGGCGTACACCTGGTCGCCCAGCAGGAGCAGCGCGTCGGGGCGGGCGGCCACGGGGTCCTCCGCGAGCCGGGTGGCGAGCCGGTCCAGCGCGTCCGGGCCCACCGGATCCTTCTCCCCGGCGGGTGGCGCCGCCCAGCGGCAGGAGCCGAAGGTCACGCGGACCTGCGAGGCCCCGGGCCGGGGGGTGCTGATCGTGCTGGCCGGGTGGGGCGAGTCGGCGAGCGGCCAGACCCGGTGGCCGTCGAGCAGCACCTCGTAGGGCGTCGTGGAGCCGGGCGTCAGCCCGGTGACCGTGACCAGCGCGTAGTGGTGACCGGCGATCGAGAAGGTCCGCGCGGCGCCGGCGGCGCCGTCCGCGCACCGCACCTCGGCCGTGCACGGCCCGTCGGTCTCCACCCAGACGGTGGCGTGGTCGCCGGCATCCCAGTCGACGTAGCGGAGGAGTGGTCCGAGTCGCAGTCCCGCCGTCATGAGTGGTCCCTCCGTCGCCCGCGCGTACACACGCCTGTGCGTCAGTACGGTACGGAAACGACGGAGGGCCTCGGGCTGTTCCGGCCACGCCGGTCGTGCGGCGGGCCGCCGGCGGCCCGGGGAGGAGTGATCAGCAGCCGTTGAGGACGGACTGCAGCGCGCTCTTCTCCGCCGAGTCCACGCTCAGCTTCCAGTGGTACTTCACGTGCACCCACATCCGGGCGTAGGTGCAGCGGTAGGCGGTGCGCGAGGGCAGCCACTCCGCCGGGTCGAGGTCGCTCTTGGCCTGGTTGACGTCGTCCGTGACCGCGATGAGCTGCGGGCGGGTCAGGTCGTTGGCGAACGCCTGGCGCTGGGACGTCGTCCAGCTGTTCGCACCGGAGCGCCAGGCCTCGGCGAGGGCCACCACGTGGTCGATGTCCAGGTCCGACGCGGCGGTCCAGGTCGCGCCGTCGTACTCGCTGTACCAACTGCCGCTGACCGCCGCACAGCTGGAGTCCTGCTGCACATTGCTGCCGTCGCGCTTGAGGACGGTTTCGCGGGTGTTGCAGCTGCCCGACTGGGTGATCCAGTGCGGGAACAGATCGCGGCTGTAGCCGCTGGAGGAACCTTCCGCCTTCACCGTCAGCGCCGCGAGGTAGGTGCGGGCGGTCGCGGCGCTGACCGGGGTCGGAGGGGCGGCCTGGGCGGCCGGGGCGGTGGCCAGGAGGCCGGTTGCGGTGAGGGCTGCGGAGGCGGCGAGGACGGCTATTCGACGCGCGTAGACACCGGACATGCGAACTCCTAGGGGTGGGGGGCCTTGACCGTTCGCCCGGGCGGGCGGCTCGGTCATCGTGGCGGCGCCGGGTTGCGGCGGGGTGGGCGCCAGGTAACAGAGTGGCGACATGAGCACGTCACATCAAGGGGTGCGCCGCTTCTTCTGACCGGCCGCCAGCCGTCTTGCCCCGCTTTAGGGTTGGAGGGTGCTGCTGCCCGTCAATGCCGCGTTCGGGGCCGTTCTCGCCGTTCTGCTCGCGCTCGCCGCCACCGTCGTGGCGCTCGCCCGCCTCCGCCCGCCCCGGGAGATCGTCACCGCCGGACTGCGTGCCACGGGCCAGCTCGCCGCCGTCTCGCTGGTGATCGGATGGGTGGTCCGCTCCCTGCCGCTGCTGTTCGTCTTCCTGCTGCTGATGTACGCGGTGGCGGTACGCACGGCGGGGCGCCGCGTCACCTCCGACCGCAGCTGGTGGTGGGCCGCCCTGCCCATCGCGACGGGAGTGGTGCCGGTCGTCGCGGCCCTGGTGCTCACCGGTCTCGTGCCCGTCAAGGGCATCGCCCTCATCCCCGTCACCGGCATCCTGATCGGCGGCGCGCTGACCGCGACCGTGCTCGGCGGGCGGCGTGCGCTGGACGAGCTGGCGTCGCGGTACGGGGAGGTCGAGGCGGGGCTCGCCCTCGGGCTGCCGGAGCGGGACGCCCGGCTGGAGGTGGCCCGCGAGGCGGCGGCGGACGCGCTCCTGCCCGGGCTCGACCAGACCAGGACGGTGGGGCTGGTCACCCTGCCGGGCGCGTTCGTCGGGATGCTGCTGGGCGGGGCGTCACCGCTGCTCGCGGGGGCGGTGCAGCTGTTCGTGCTGATCGCCCTCATGGCCGTGCAGGGAGTGGCGGTCGCGGTGGTGCTGGAGCTGGTGGCGCGCGGCAGGCTGCACCGGCCGCAGCCGTGAGGCGGGGCGGGCGGGCGCCGGTGCGGCCCCGGCCTCGACGGCGTCGGTGCGGGCCGGGCCGGGGCCGCCGTCCGATCGCGTACCCTGGACGGAGCAGAAGGGGAGTAGCTCTTCGCCGGACCGTCGACATACTGCTGGGCCTCGTGCCCGGCCGGCGCCCGGAGGCGGGTCCCGTCAGGGGCCGGCCAGCGAGACCTTCGGCAGCAGCAGAGTCCATGCACCCATGGCCCTGCCGTGCCGAAGCGACCCCTGGAACGCGTGTGCAGGTCTCTCGGTGCGGTGGAGCCCGACCGATTGAGGTACCCGTCCCGTGCTCAGTCTCACGATCATGGCGATCACCTTCGGCGTCGTCTTCCTCGCCGAGCTTCCCGACAAGACCGCCCTCGCCGGCCTCATGCTGGGCACGCGGTACCGCGCCTCCTACGTCTTCGCGGGTGTCGCCGCCGCCTTCGCGATCCATGTGGGCCTCGCCATCGCCGCGGGCAGCGTCCTGACCCTGCTGCCGCACCGGCTGGTGCAGGCCGTGGTGGGTCTGCTGTTCCTGGCGGGCGCGGCGATGCTGCTGCTCAAGAAGGACGACGAGGACGACGAGGAGATGAAGGCCCCGGCCGACCAGTCCTTCTGGAAGGTCTCCGGCGCGGGCTTCATGCTGATCCTGGTCGCGGAGTTCGGCGACCTGACCCAGATCATGACCGCGAACCTGGCCGCCCGCTACGACGACCCGCTCTCGGTGGGCCTGGGCGCGGTGCTGGCCCTGTGGGCGGTGGCCGCGCTCGGCATCCTGGGCGGGCGGACGCTGATGAAGTACGTACCGCTGCGGCTGATCACCAAGGTCGCCGCCTGCCTGATGATCGCGCTGGCGGGCTTCAGCCTCTACGAGGCGCTGGCGCCGTGAGTTCTCGCCGGTGTGTCACGGCCGCCACGGCCGTGACACACCGGCGGGGGTGCCGCTCGTGGCACCGCGCGGACCGTGGGGGCTGGGTGGGCCGTGGGGGCTGTGTGTGGGGGGGCGTGGCGCGGGCGGGCGGCGAAAGGACGCGGCCGGTCCGGGGCGCGGGGCCTCAGGCGGTGATGCGGAGCTGGACGGTGCCGTCGGCGCCCGCCCCCACCCGTACCCGGGTCAGGTCCTCGACGAGCACGTCGGGAGAGAAGGCACCCGCGCGCGGCCCGACACCGACCACCCGCATCCCGGCGGCGCGGCCCGCGAGGATCCCCGCCTCCGAGTCCTCGAACACGACGCAGTCCTCGGGGGCGAAGCCCAGCTCGGCGGCGCCCTTCAGGAATCCCTCGGGGTCCGGCTTGCTCGCGCCCACCCGCTCGGCGGTCACCCGGGTCGTGGGCATCCGCAGTCCGGCCGCGCCCATGCGGGCCTGGGCGAGCGCCTCGTCGGCCGAGGTGACCAGTGCGTGGGGAAGGGACTCGATGGCGGCCATGAAGGCCGGGGCGCCGCCGATGGGCACCACGCCGTCGAGGTCGGCGGTCTCCTCCGCGAGCATCACCCGGTTGTCGGCGTGGTTCTGCTCCATCGGCCGGTCCGGGAGGAGGACGGCCATCGTCGCGTACCCCTGGCGGCCGTGGACGACCTTCAGCGCCTCTTCCGGGTCGAGCCCGTGCCGCAGGGCCCACCGGCGCCAGCAGCGCTCCACCACGGCGTCCGAGTTGACCAGGGTGCCGTCCATGTCGAGAAGGAGGGCGCGGGTGGTCAGAAGAGCGGGGGAGGAAGCGGTGGCCGACATCGGCGATCTCCACAGGAGAGGGTGTGGGGGTACGAAGCGGCCCGCCCGCCGGTCAGGGAATACGGGCGGGGCCACTTTGTTTCTCCACGATACAAAACGAGACCCCCTTTGCGCCACCCGCCCCCTGTCCGGTCAGCGGCCGGCCGTCTCCGCCTCCAGCGATCGTCGGGTCACCGGGCCGTAGACGCCCCAGCCGTCGTCCTCGATGGCGCGGGCCCGCTGGTAGCGCCCCACCGCCTGCTCCACGTTCTTGTCGTAGCGCCCGTGCATCGGCCCGTCGTAGACGCCCGCCTGCCGCAGCCGGCCCTGCAGTTCCGTGACGTCGTCCCCTTCGTCCCCGCGGCTCAGCGTGGGGCCCTCCGGCTCAGGGTCCGGCTCACGGTCGGGCGGGCGGACACCGGGGGGTGGCGGCGACGACGGCGTCGCGGGACGCGACGCCCCGGTGGACGCGGGCCCGGAGGGCGCCGCGTCCGGCCGGGAGGCGGAAGCGGACGGCGAGGCCGATGCGGACGCGGACGCCGAGGCGGAGGCGGACGCGGAGGGCGCATCCGACGGCGAGGGCGAGCCGGACGCCGCGACCGTCGACGACGGGACGCCGGGCAGACCGCTCGGCATCAGCGGTGCGCTCGACTCCAGATCGGGCAGGGCACGCTCCGTCCCCCCGTCCCCCTCGAACAGCCCGCCCGTGAACGCCGCCAGCCCCGCCACGCCCACCACCGCCACCACGACGGCGGCGACCGCCGACGAACGCCGGGCGGGGGAGCGGCGGCGTGAACGGCCCCGCCGGGACGGCGCGCCGGCCTCAGGGAGGGCCCCGGACCCGTACCCCGGGTCGGCCCCGGCGGCGTACACGAACTCCGGCGCGGGCCCGGAGCCGTACTCCGGCACCGGCCCGGGAGCCGTCGGCGACGCCGGGCCCCCGGCCGGCGGCACGAACAGCGGCATCGTCGCCCCGGGGTCCGGGTGCCCGCCACCAGCCGGCGACTGCACCGCCCCTCCGGGGGACGCCTCCAGATTCACGTACGGGCGTATCCGCGGCGGGTCCCCCTGGCCCCAGCCGGGCGGGGGAGCGGATCCGTCCCCCGGGCCATCGGTGAATCCGTCGATGTGTCCATCGGCGCGTCCATCGGCAGAGCCGTGGCCGCAACCGCGCCCACCGCCCCTCGCGCCGCACTCAGGACAGATGTGTCCTGTCAACGTGGGTCCCCTCCCCTTCGAACTGCGAGCGATTATGCAGCCCCGCCCGGCCATCACCGATCCCGCCGACGCCCCTCGGCAGGCCATAACGGGACGGAACGCCCAGGATGGGAGATGCGTGAGGGGGTACGTGATGAGGCCCGCCGCTCATGAGGGAGAGGTACATGGCGCAGGAAGTGAGCACCCCGGCCATCAGCCCGATACCCGGTGAGGGCCACAGCCGACGCGCGGTCCTGGTCGCGATCGGTGCCCTGCTGCTCGGCATGCTGCTGGCCGCGCTCGACCAGACCATCGTCTCCACCGCCCTGCCGACCATCGTCAGCGAACTCGGCGGCATGGACCACCTGTCCTGGGTCGTCACCGCCTACATGCTGGCGGCGACCGCCGCCACCCCCCTGTGGGGCAAGCTCGGTGACCAGTACGGACGCAAGAAACTCTTCCAGGCCGCCATCGTCCTCTTCCTGATCGGCTCGGCGCTGTGCGGCGTCGCCCAGAACATGCCCCAGCTCATCGCCTTCCGCGCCGTCCAGGGCCTGGGCGGCGGCGGTCTGATGGTGCTGTCCATGGCGATCGTCGGCGACCTGGTGTCCCCACGCGAACGCGGCAGGTACCAGGGACTGTTCGGAGCCGTCTTCGGCGCCACCAGCGTGCTCGGCCCGCTGCTCGGCGGACTGTTCACCCAGCACCTGTCCTGGCGCTGGGTCTTCTACATCAACCTGCCGATCGGCGTCGTCGCCCTCTTCGTCATCGCCGCCGTCCTGCACATCCCGGCCCGCGGCACCCGCCACACCATCGACTACCTCGGCACCTTCCTCATCGCCTCCGTCGCCACCTGCCTCGTCCTGGTGGCGTCACTCGGCGGCACCACCTGGGCCTGGGGCTCCGCACAGATCATCGCCCTCGCCGTGCTCGGCGTCGTCCTGCTGGTGTGGTTCGTACGCGCGGAGAAGCGCGCCGCCGAGCCCGTACTGCCGCTCAAGCTCTTCCGGATCCGCACCTTCACCCTCGTCGCGGTCATCAGCTTCATCGTCGGCTTCGCGATGTTCGGCGCGATGACCTACCTGCCGACCTTCCTCCAGGTCGTCCAGGGCGTCACCCCGACCATGTCCGGCGTGCACATGCTGCCGATGGTGCTGGGCCTGCTGCTCACCTCCACCGCGTCCGGACAGATCGTCAGCCGCACCGGCCGCTGGAAGGTGTTCCCCCTCGCCGGCACCGGCGTGACGGCCATCGGCCTGCTCCTGCTGCACCGGCTGGAGGAGGCCACCCCCGCCTGGGAGATGAGCCTGTACTTCTTCGTCTTCGGCGCCGGACTCGGCCTGGTCATGCAGGTCCTGGTGCTGGTCGTGCAGAACGCCGTCTCCTACGAGGACCTGGGCGTCGCCACCTCCGGCGCGACCTTCTTCCGCTCCATCGGCGCCTCGTTCGGCGTCGCCGTCTTCGGCACCGTCTTCACCAACCGGCTCACCGGCAAGCTCACCGAGGCCCTCTCCGGAGCGGGCGTGCCGCCCGGAGCGGCCGACCGGATCGCCGCCGACCCGCGCGCCATCGCCGTGCTCCCGGCCGGCCTGCGCCCGGCGGCCCTGCACGCCTACGCGACGTCCATCACCGACGTCTTCCTCTACGCGTCACCCGTCGTCCTCCTCGCCTTCCTGGTCGCCTGGTTCCTCCGGGAGGACCCGTTGCGCGCCTCGGTCACCGCGCCCGAGCCCAGTCAGACGCTCGCCTCCAACCCCGTCGAGCGCTCCTCGTACGAGGAGTGCGCCCGCGCCCTGTCGGTGCTGGGCTCCCGGGAGGGCCGCAAGGCGGTCTACGAGAAGATCACGGCCCGCGCGGGCCTCGACCTGCTGCCCACCGCGAGCTGGCTGCTGCTGCGGATCAAACGCCACGGCGCGGTGGAGCCCGCGCGCCTCGCCGACACCACCCCCGTACCGATCAGGGCGATCAACCAGGCGTCCCGGCAGCTGGAGGAGCGGGGCCTGGCACGCCGGGAAGGGCTGCCGCTGCTGCTCACCGACCGTGGTGTGGACGTCGCCGCGCGCCTGGCCAGGGCGCGTGAGGACTCCCTCGCCGAGCTGCTCGGCGACTGGTGGGGCCCCGACCGGCCGACCGATCTGGTGCAGCTGGTCGAGGAGCTGACGGCGGAGCTCTCCGGCTCGGACCAGGAGCGCCCGAGGGGCCCGCTGGCGCGGCGGGACCACGCGGCGTAGGGGCGGGCGGCGGAGCGCGGCCGCCCGGACCTCAGCCCCGCAGGGCGTCCGCGTGGAGCTCCTTGCCGTACCAGATGTCCATGTACGGGCCCTCGCAGTACGCCGGGATCTCCCGGTAGCCGCTCCGGGTGTACAGCGCGCGTGCCTCGACGAGGTCCAGGCGGGTGTTGAGGACCATCCGCCGGGCGCCGAGCCCTCGGGCCGCCGACTCCAGGGCGTCCAGCAGCAGCGCGGCGCCCCCGGTGCCCCGGAAGGCGGGGCGGACGAAGACGCGGGTGAGCTCGGCGCGTTCGGCGTCCAGCATCAGGATCCCGCCGCAGGCGGCCGGGGCGCCGTCGAGCCGGCCGACCACGAACTGCCCGGTGGGCGGGGTGAGCAGATCCACCCCGTCGTCCGCCAGTCCCTCGTCGATCTCCGCCGCCGTCGCCGGCCGGCGCCAGTAGCGGCCGGCCACCTCGTCGTAGTAGTCACGGCGCAGCGCCGAGGCGTCGGGCGTGTCGTGGCGCTCGAAGTCGAGGGTCCATCGGCTTGTCATGGACCCTCTGTACCCGGACGGGGGGCCGCCGCGCCAATCCTTTGCGGCCCGGCCCTCGGCCCGGGCTCCCGCACGCCCCGCCTCGCGACACCGGAGCCGCGCGGTTCGGCGCCGCGCGGTTCGGCGCCGCGCGGTTCGGCGCCGCGCGGCTCCGGGCCGCCGTCGTCGGGTCAGGCCTTCGGGGCGGCCTGCTGGACCACCTCGAACGACCACAGCGTGGACGCCGAGGCGGCCGGCTTGGGACGCTCACCGCCCTCGCCCTGGGCCGGGCCGCCGCCCTGGGCCGGGGACCCGCCCTGGTGCGCGGCCTTCATCGGACCCTCCATCCACGCCTGGAAGGAGGCCTCGTCGCGCCAACGGGTGTAGACGAGGTACTGGTCGGTCCCCTCCACCGGACGGAGCAGTTCGAACCATTCGAAGCCGTCGGACCCCTCGACGGAGCCGGCCCGGGAGGAGAAGCGCTTCTCCAGGATCTCGCGCTGCTCGGCCGGTACGGTCAGGGCGTTGATCTTCACGATGCTCATACCGGCAGCATAGGACGCGCTCAGCCGATGACGCGGGCCAGCAGCAGACCGTCGTACCCCTTCGTGCCCACCGTCTGGAGCGCCGTGGCGTCCAGCCGGGGCTCGCGCGCGATCAGGTCGAACATCTCGCGCGTCCCGACGATGCCCTCGTCCGTACTGGTCGCGTCGGTGACCGCGCCCCCGCGCACCACGTTGTCCACGATGATGAGGCTGCCCGGCCGGGTGAGTTCCAGCGCCCACCGCACATAGTGCGGGTTGTTGCGCTTGTCCGCGTCGACGAAGACGAGGTCGAAGGGGCCGGCCCCTTCGGCGGCCAGCGCCGGCAGGGTCTCCAGGGCCGCACCCGTGCGCACCTCGGCGATCGGGTCGAGGCCGGCCCTGGCGAGGTTGGCGCGGGCGACATCGGCGTGGGCGGGGTCGTACTCCAGCGAGACCAGCCGTCCGTCCGGGGGCAGCGCCCGGGCCAGCCAGATGGTGCTGTAGCCACCGAGCGTGCCGATCTCCAGGACCGAGCGCGCCCCCTGGACGCGGGCCAGCAGGTGCAGAAGCTTGCCCTGGTTCGGGGCCACGGCGATGGCCGGCAGACCGGCCGCCTCGCTGTCCCGGAGCGCGGCCGTCAGGGCCTCGTCGCCGGGGGCCAGCAGACCGGTGACGTAGTCGTCCACGGCGTTCCACTGCTCTTGCGTCATGGTGCCGAACGTACTCCACGGCCGGGCGCGCCGGCGTGCCGATCGCCGGCTCGTGCCGCGCCCGCGCGCCGGGCCGGGTCGTGGCCGGCCGCGCGGTTCTGTGGACGCCCGGTGGTCCGTCGGCTCAGTACCAGCCGTTGGCCTGCCAGTGCGACCAGGCGCCGCACGGGCTGCCGTAACGGTCGTTCATGTAGTCCAGGCCCCACTTGATCTGGGTCTTCGGGTTGGTCTTCCAGTCGGCGCCCGCCGAGGCCATCTTCGAGCCGGGCAGGGCCTGGACCAGGCCGTACGCACCCGAGGAGGCGTTGGTGGCGCCCGCGTTCCAGTTGGACTCGTGCGACACGATCTTGTCGAAGCACTGGTACTGGCCCGTCGGGACCATCTTCTTCGCGATGTCCTGCGCCGAGGGGGCGGCGGAGGCCGGAGCGGTCGCGCCGAGCACGGCACCCGAAGCGCCCAGGAGGAGGGCGGCACCGGCGGCGACGGACTTCTGGCGGGCGGAGAAACGGCTGGCGAGCGAGCGGAACACGAAACGACCTAACGTCGGGGACATGGGCGCCGCCGGGCATGCCGAATCCACGCCAGGGGCGGGGGGAAGTGGCTGCCGAAGGCGCTGCGATGCGAGCGGCGCCCGGCGACATCACCAGAGAAGCAGGGCCGCGCAGGCGCCGCAATGCCCCTTGTTACTAGGCGACACCGGATCCGGGGACCACCGGCAGGGGGTGGGCCGGCTCGATCGGCGCAGGTCGCCGCGGAGGCCGGAGGATCCGTCGGTCTGTCCTATTCGCGGTAGTACGGGACCAACGGCCTGTGGGGCGCCTCACCCGGGGCGAGCCCTAGTCGGGCTCTGTGGAGCCTTCGAATGTGACCTGGGCCTCGAAAGCAGCCCTGCGAGTTGCCCGCCGCAATGCCTTGAGAACCGTGGAACCGATGGCGAGGGTCAGGACGACGGTCAGCACCGCCCGCCCCAGGTCCCAGCCCAGCGATGTCGCCGCGCAGTACGCCAGGAACCGCACCAGGTTCTCCGCCACCGGGTCGCCCGCGTGGAAGGAGACGCCGCTGCCCATGCCCTGGAGCGTCACCCAGCCCTGCAGGTTCATGATCGTGCCGTACGCGAACGACGCCAGCGCCCCGTAGAGCCCCAGCATCAGCAGTTCACCCCGCCCCCGCAGCCTCTCCTGCCCCGGCAGCAGTCCGGCGCCCATCGTGAACCAGCCCATCGACAGCATCTGGAACGGCATCCAGGGGCCGACCCCGCCGGTGAGCAGCGCGGAGGCGAACATGGTGACGGCGCCGAGGACGAAGCCGAACCCCGGGCCGAGCACCCGGCCGCTCAGCACCATGAGGAAGAACATCGGCTCCAGACCGGCCGTACCCGCCCCGAGCGGCCGCAGTGCGGCGCCGACCGCCGCCAGGACGCCGAGCATCGCCACCGCCTTGGCGTCCATCCCGCGGTCCGCGATGGTCGCGACGACGACCCCCACCAGCAGCGGCAGCAGCGCCGCGAAGAGCCAGGGCGCGTCCTGGGCGTGGTCGGCCAGGCCCGACCCGGCGTCCGCGAGCAGCGGCCAGCCGAAAGCGAGGACCCCGATGACGGTGATCAGCCCGAGCGCGGCCACCGAACGGGGCCCCAGACGGACCGGACGCGGCCCGGTACGCGAGAGGGGCGGTTCCGGACGTGGCGCCGGACGTGCCGGGCCGGGCGTCCGCGCGGGGGTGCGGTCCGTCCGGCCGGTCGGGGCGTTCACAGGGCCGCCTCCACCTGGGAGACGGTCAGCCAGGGCCGCGGGGCGAGGATCTTGGCCACCTGCGGGGCGAAGGCGGGCGAGGAGACGACCACCTCCGGCGTCGGTCCGTCCGCGACGACCTCGCCGTCGGCCAGGACGACCACCCGGTGCGCCAGCTCCGCGGCGAGCTCCACGTCATGCGTCGCCATCACGATGGCGTGTCCGTCGGCCGCCAGCGCCCCGAGGACCGCCACCAGCCGGGCCTTGGCCGCGTAGTCCAGACCCCGGGTCGGTTCGTCGAGGAGCAGCAGCGGGGGCCGGCCGGTCAGCACGACGGCGAGCGCCAGGGCGAGGCGCTGGCCCTCCGACAGGTCGCGCGGGTGGGTGTGGTCCGGTACGCCGGGCAGCAGCCGGGACACCAGGGCCCGGCAGGAGCCCGGCTCGGCGCCCGCGTCGCTGTCGGCGGCCACGCACTCGGCGCCCACGGTGTCGGCGTACAGCAGGTCGCGCGGCTCCTGCGGGACGAGGCCGACCTGCCGGATCAGCTCGCGCGGCGGCGTGCGGTGCGGGGCCCGTCCGCTCACCAGGACGCTGCCCGACGCCGGTTCGACGAGGCCGACGAGCGCCCCGAGCAGGGTGGACTTGCCGGCCCCGTTGCGGCCCATGAGCGCGACCGTCTCACCCGGCCGCACGGTCAGGTCGACGCGCCGCAGCGCCTCGACCCGCCCACGGCGCACGCCCAGCCGCTCGACGGCCAGCAGTCCGGCGCCCTGTCCTGTCTCCCGCCGGGCTCCTTCGGGCCGGCTCCGGCGCCCCAGCCTCCCGAGGAGCCCGCGCGGGCCCGGCCGCCCGGGGGCGGGGGCCTCGGCGGGCGTGGGAGCGGGAGCGGGGGCCTCGACGGGCGTGGGCGCGGCGGACGCGGCTGCGGACGTGCCCGTGGCCGGGGCCGTTCCCGCCGCCCGTCCGGCGGTCGCCGGCGACGGTTCCCTGCCGTCGAGCCGGGCGCGCAGGGACCCGGATCGGCGGCGGGCGTCGCGCACGGTGAGGGGGAGCGGGGACCAGCCCGCCAGCCGGGCCAGGGCCACCACCGGCGGGTGCACCGGGGACACCGCCATGATCTCGGCCGGGGGGCCCACCAGCACCGGCGTGCCCGGGGAGCGCAGCAGGGCCACCCGGTCCGCGTACTGCACGACCCGCTCCAGGCGGTGCTCGGCCATCAGGACCGTGGTGCCCAGATCGTGCACCAGCCGTTGCAGGACGGCCAGGACCTCCTCGGCGGCCGCCGGGTCCAGCGCGGACGTCGGCTCGTCCAGCACCAGGACCTTGGGATGGGGGGTGAGCACCGAGCCGATGGCCACCCGCTGCCGCTGTCCGCCCGAGAGCGTGGCGATGGGCCGCTCGCGCAGGTCCGCCAGGCCCAGCAGGTCCAGGGTCTCCTCGACGCGGCGGCGCATCACCTCGGGCGCCAGGCCCAGCGACTCCATCCCGTACGCCAGCTCGTCCTCGACGGTGTCGGTGACGAAGTGCGCGAGCGGGTCCTGGCCGACGGTGCCCACCAGGTCCGCGAGCTCGCGCGGCCTGTGGGTGCGGGTGTCCCGGCCGTCGACCGTGACCCGGCCGCCCAGTGTGCCGCCCGTGAAGTGCGGCACCAGACCGGACACCGCACCCAGCAGAGTCGATTTGCCGACTCCGGAGGGGCCCACCAGCAGGACCAGTTCGCCCTCCGGGACCGTGAGGTCCACGTTCCGCAGCGTCGGCTCGGCGGCGTCGTCGTACGTCACCGAGACGTTCTCGAACCGGATCACGCGGACTCCTTGGGGACGGGGGCGACGAACGCGGGCACCAGGCCCAGCAGCAGGGAAAGGGCCGGCCACACCGGCAGCCGGGGGGCGACCAGGGGCACCACACCCGGGTGCAGCGCCGCCGGGTCGAGCGCCGACGCCCCGATCATCAGGACCGCCACCGCCGCGCCCGAGCCGGCGATCAGCCACGAGCGGGCGCCCCACGCGTCGGGCCGGTAGCGGGTGCGCACCGAACGGCGCCCGCCCAGCCGCAGCCCGGCCACCGCCGCGACCAGCCCGGCGATCACCAGCGGCAGACCGTAGGAGTTGCCGGTGGCGGTGAGCAGCCCGTACGAACCGGCGCAGATCCCCAGCAGCCCGCCGAGGGTGAGCGCCGTGGTCGTGTGCCGGACCGCCGCCGGGACCCGGGCCGTACGCCCGTACCCCCGGGCGTCCATCGACGCGGCGACCGCGATCGACCGCTCCAGCGCGCCCTCCAGGACCGGCAGCCCGATCTGGAGCACCGCCTTCACGCCGCCCGTCGGCCGCCCCCGCAGCCGCCGCGCGTTCCGCAGCCGCACCACGTCGGCCACCATGTTCGGCGCGAACGTCATCGCGACGACCACGGCGACACCCGCCTCGTACAGCGCGCCCGGCAGCGACTTCAGCAGCCGCGCCGGGTTCGCGAGCGCGTTGGCGGCGCCCACGCAGATCAGCAGCGTGGCGAGCTTCGCGCCGTCGTACAGGGCGAACAGCAACTGCTCGGCCGTGACCCGGCCGCCGATCCGTACGCCGCGCGCCCAGTCGGGCAGCGGCACCTCGGGCAGTGTGAACAGCTCGTACGTGCCGGGGATCGGGGAGCCGAGGAAGACGGCGAACAGCAGCCGGACGACGAGCACGGCCAGCCCGAGCTTCACGAACGCGCCGTAGGACCGGGCCCAGGGAGCGTCGGTGCGCCGCGCCGCCACCACATAGCCGGCCACCCCGGCCAGCAGGCCGAGCAGCAGCAGGTTGGTGGTGCGGGAGGCGGCGGTGGCCAGGCCCAGGGCCCACAGCCACCAGGCGCCCGCGTGGACGGCGTTGGCGCGGCTCGCCTCGGGTGCGCGGGGGCTCATGGGCGGCGGCGGCGCGCCTGCCACACCGCGGCGGCGCCGAGGGCCAGGACCGCGGCGGCACCGGCGACGAGTCCGACGGACGGGCCGTCCCCGTCGCCCCCGTCCGCCGGCCCGGCGGCCGCGGGCGCGGTGGCGTCGTCGGCCGGCCCGGTTCCGGTCGCGGATTCCCCGGCCACGACCTGCTCGCCGCAGCCCGTACGCGGATACCCGGAGATCGCGCACAGCAGCGCGTCGCTGTTGTACCGCAACGGCTTCGCGGCCTCGGCCAGCGCCTCCGCCGCCGTGGCGTCGGGCCTGACGCGTGCGCAGGCGGTGCGCGCGGCGGGCGGGGTCTCGCCCTCGGGCGCGTCGGCCGCCGTGCCGAAGTCGATGACCAGCGCGACCCGCTTGGTCCCGTCCTGGGCGGGGGTGGCGGCGCAGATGGTGCCGAAGTCGGGGGCCCGGCGGGGCCGTGCGGCGTCCGCGCTGTCGGCGCTCACCGCGAACCGGAAGCCGTTGACGGTGCCGTCGGCGGGCCGGGCGGTGGCCGGTCCCTGGGTGGCGTACGCCCACCGGCTGCCGTCGCCGCCCTCCCAGAACGACCAGTAGCGGTACCCGTCGGCCTGCGCGGGACCCGCGCCGAGGACGGTCAGGGCGGCGCAGAGCGCCGGCAGGAGGACGGCCGCCCGGAGACGGGTCACAGCTGCCGGTTCTTGCGGCCGCTGAGCAGGAAGCCGATGCCCATGCCGACGGCGAGGAAGATGGCGATGATCAGCCAGACGCTGAAGCCCGAGCTCTCACCGTTCTCCTCCTTCTTCTGGTCCTCTTCCTCCTGCGCCCGCGTCTCGACCGTGGACCGGGGGGCCGGGCCGGTGGCGTTGAGCTTCGCCACCAGGTCGACACCGCCGAAGTCCCGGGTGTCGGCGCCCACGGTGTGGGCGGCGAAGATCAGCTGCGCCCAGGCCGCGGGGCCGTTCTGCGCCGCCCAGCCGGCGGAGTTCTCGCTCAGCCACTCGATCGCGCCGGCCGTTTTGTCGCTGTGGCCGGCCGCGCCGAGGGCGACCACCGCGTCGGCGGTGTTGCCGAAGTCGGGCTGGGGGGCGGTGGCGGCGGCGCCCGGCATGGGGGGCAGGTCGAGGTGGCCGGTCGGGGCCAGCGCGGTGACCAGGTACGAGGCGCCGTTGCGGGCGGCCCGCTCGGCGGTCGCCTTGGCGCCCTTCTCGCAGGTGGGCGGCTGGTCGGGCTTGGCGCCCCGGGTCTGGAAGTGCTTGCCGAGCCCGGCCAGTACGGCGGCGGCGGTGGCGTCGCCGTTGGCGACGAGCCTGCCGTCCTTGTCGGGCTGGTAGGCGAAGGCGCCCGGGCCCTGCGGGGCGTCGCACGGGATCGCGAAGGACAGCAGCGCGTCGTAGGGGGTCCTGCCGTCGCTCGACTTCACGGCGCCGGGCTTCTCGCCCGCGGCGGCGAGGCCGCTGATGACGATGGAGGTGGAATTGGCGTCGCTGGCCCCGCCGGGGTTGTAGCTCCAGCCGCCGTCCTTGTTCTGCACGCCCTTGAGCCAGGCGGCGCCGGACTGCACGGCCATGGTGACCGGGTCGGTCTTGCCCTCCTCCGTCTCCGGCTTGTCGAGCCCGGCGAGCGCCTGCACGGCGACGGCGGTGGCGTTGGTGTCCAGCATCGTCGTGGGGTCGCAGGTCTTGGCCGGGTCGGGCCGGTAGGAGGCGAACGCGCCGCTGTCGCACTGCTGGCCGAGCAGCCAGGCCACGGCCTTCTCGGCGGGCTCGACGCCGCTGGTCTCCTGCGCCATGAAGGCCAGCGACTGCCGCCAGACACCGTCGTACGTCGGGTCCTTCTTGCCGTACAGACCGGAGGGGAGCACCGGCGCGGGGCTGGGCGCCGGCGCCGCCTGGGCGACGGCTCCGGCACCGCCGGCGAGCAGCACGGCGGTGGCGGCGAGCGCTGCGGCGCTGCGGCGAACGGTGGTCATGGCGGGGTGGCCTCTCCTGCGGGGCCGGGTCCGGGCACGCGGAGGCACCGGGCTCCGGCTCCGTATGCCTCGACGGTGCCGGTCACCGGGCGGGTCCCGATGACACGAGCCGGTCACGTCCCGGGACGGGGCATTCCGGCTCGCCGCCGGGACGGCGGCTCACGGCTGCGGGTCAGCGCCGGATTCGCACCGGCTTCCCCCCGAATGGACATGAAGACGACTCGCACACTCTACCGGGGGCCCTCCTCCCCGCTCCGTCCGGTCGGCGACCGCTCGTACGCCCGTCGGCGCCGGCCCGGCGTCCATGCCGCCCGCGCCCGGCCCTCTCGCGCCGGTCGAGGACGCCGCGGGGCTGTCGGTGCCGGCCGCTACGGTGATCGTCCGCCGCTGATCGAAGGAGTGCCGTGTCCGACCAGAGTTCCCTGCAAACGCTGCTCAGCCTCGTCCCCCCGGACCACGGGGCCGACGAGCGGGTGGACTGGCCGACGGCCGAGGACACCCTGGGGTGCCGGCTGCCCGGCGACTACAAGGCCTTCATGGCCGTCTACGGCGCCGGCGCCATCGGAGAGCTGGGGGTTCTGGGGCCGCTGCCGGTCGACTATCCGCAGTGGGACCCCGGCAGCATCCTGAAGAGCGCGCCCGCGTTCCGTGACCTGTGGACCCGCGAAGGGGGCCTTCCCGGGATCGCGGCGGACGGCGGGCCCGTCCTGCCGTGGGGTTCGGGCTGCAACGCCAACGAGCTGGGCTGGCTGACGCTCGACCCGGACCCCGACAGGTGGCCCGTGGTGGTCTGGCGCCGGCAGATCTCCTACGGCGAGTCCAGTTGGGCGCTCTTCGACTGCGGCATGGTCGATTTCCTGGCCAGGATGATGCGGGCCGAGTTCGACGAGTGCCCTCTGGGCGATGCCTCCCTCTGGGGCGCGACCGCCCCCTTCGTCCACTGGCGCGAGGAGCAGCGGCGCTGGCAGGCGGGCCTGGACCCCGAGACCGGATTGCCGGACCCCCTCCTGCGGGAGTTGCTCCGACGGCCGGCGCCCTGAGGCGGGGACCGGCCCGGCCCGCCGGGCCCCCATCGCTGCCGGCCGGGGTCCTGCACCCGGTGGCGTGAAAGAGCCGCGAAGAAACAGCGGGCGGAGCTCGTCGCAACCAAGGATTCGCAGGCCGGCGTGGGAAGCTGCTCGCTCGATCACGGGGGTCGTCGGACCTCCGTGCACGCAGAACTGGGAGATTCGTGCGCAAGGCGAAGTGGGCGGCCGCGGCTGCCGGTGTGGTGCTGCTGGTCGCGGGCTGCGGCAGTGAGGGCGGTTCGGACGCGGGCGGGAGCGCGGTGTCCCCGGACGGCTCCTCGGCCCCCGGCGCGGAGGCGGGCGGCAGCCTGGACGCCGCGGCGGTGACCAAGGAGATCGCGGGCGCGGCCACGGGGGCGGGCTTCGCGGAGAAGCCGAACGACGACATCCCCGCGGCTCTCAAGCCCTGCATGGTCTCCTGGCAGGCCGACGGCGAGAAGGTCACCGATTCGAGGAAGTCCTACGACGCCACCGTCGCGACCCTCACCAAGGGCGGCTGGAAGGAGAAGAGCGACTTCGACCAGCAGGGATCGGTCATCACGTCGCTCGACAAGAACGGCTGGACCGTGAAGGCGAGCCACCAGGGCCAGGCCGGAACCTTCCTGATCGTCTCCTTCATCGCCACGGACAACGGCCCCGCGTGCGAGAAGCTCTTCGCGGAGGACCTGGCGAAGAACAAGCAGCCGTAGCGTCCTACCCCCGGCCGCGCCCGTGCCCCTGCGAGGGTGCGGGCCGCCCCCCGTCCCCGGACGCGTCCGGGGAGGTGAGATCGATCAGCCGGCACACCGTCTCTATGTCGATCTTCACCTGGGCGATGGAGGCCCGCCCCGACAGCCAGGTGATCAGGGCCGAGTGCCAGGTGTGCTCGATGACCCGGACCGCCGAGAGCTGCTCCGGTGTGGGGTGCTCCAGCCCCGTCGCGTCCAGGATGATCGCCGTCGTCTGCCGGGAGACGGTGTCGACCTCCTGGCTCACGCTCCGGTCCGCGAAGGTGAGGGCCCGCACCATCGCGTCCGCCAGGTGCGGCTCCCGCTGGAGGGCGCGGAAGGCGCGCATCAGGGTCCCGGCGACCCGGTCCGACGCCGAGTCGCCGCCGGGCGGCCGCCTGCGCAGCGTGGTGTGCAGGTGTTCGAGCTGGTCCTGCATGGTGGCGACCAGCAGGTGGATCTTGGACGGGAAGTACCGGTACAGCGTGCCCAGCGCCACCCCCGCGGCCTCCGCGACCTCGCGCATCTGCACCGCGTCGAAACCGCCCCGGCCGGCCAGCTGCGCGCTGGCGTGCAGGATGCGGCGGCGACGGGCCTCCTGGCGTTCCGTCAGGGGCGGCGACGTCGGCTTGGCTTCCGTTGTCATGGGTCCCGTTCCGTGGCGTTGGTGCGCGACAGTATGGCGAGGCTCCGGCCGTGGCGCGAATCACCTGATCCGTCTCTTACAGTGGCGCTACCTGCCGGTAGATTCGAAGCTCCTTGAACCACCAAGTCTGAAACTTGTTCTAGATTAGCGCGACCGGTTACGCTCCGGCGAAACGCAGTGAGAAGGGGGCCCCGAGTGACCGCTGAGGCCATTGAGGCAGGCCCCCGCGCCGGGGTCACCGGAGACGGTGACGGACCGCTGCGCATCGCCCTCCTCACGTACAAGGGCAACCCGTTCTGCGGCGGCCAGGGCGTCTACACGCGGCACCTGTCACGCGAGCTCGCCCGTCTCGGGCACAGCGTCGAGGTGATCGGCTCGCAGCCCTACCCGGTCCTGGACGAGGGCGTGCCGCTCACCGAGCTGCCCAGCCTGGACCTGTACCGGCAGCCCGACCCGTTCCGTACGCCGAAGCGCGCCGAGTACCGCGACTGGGTCGACGCCCTGGAGGTCGCGACCATGTGGACCGGGGGCTTCCCCGAGCCGCTGACCTTCTCGCTGCGCGCCCGCCGCCACCTGGCCGCCCGACGCGGCGCCTTCGACGTCGTCCACGACAACCAGACCCTCGGGTACGGCCTGCTCGGCGACATCGGCGCCCCGCTGGTCACCACCATCCACCACCCGATCACCGTGGACCGGCGACTGGAGCTGGACGCCGCACCGGACTGGAAGCGCCGGGCCTCGGTACGCCGCTGGTACGCCTTCACCCGCATGCAGAAGCGGGTCGCGAGGCGGCTGCCCTCCGTGCTCACCGTCTCCGGGTCCTCCCGGCAGGAGATCGTCGACCACCTCGGCGTGCGCGGCGAGCGCATCCGGGTCGTGCACATCGGCGCCGACACCGACCTGTGGTCGCCCGACCCGTCGGTCGCCGAGGTGCCCGGCCGGATCGTCACCACCTCCAGCGCGGACGTCCCGCTCAAGGGCCTCGTCCACCTCGTCGAGGCGCTGGCCAAGCTGCGCACCGAGAACCCGGACGCCCACCTGGTCGTCGTCGGCAGGCGCGCCGAGGACGGGCCGGTCGCGCAGGCCATCGAGCGGTACGGGCTGGAAGGCGCCGTCGAGTTCGTCAAGGGCATCACCGACGCCGAGCTGGTCGACCTGGTCCGCAGCGCCCAGGTGGCCTGCGTACCGTCGCTGTACGAGGGGTTCTCGCTGCCCGCCGCCGAGGCCATGGCGACCGGTACGCCGCTGGTCGCCACCACGGGCGGCGCGATCCCCGAGGTCGCCGGCGCCGACGGCGAGACCTGCCTGGCCGTCCCGCCCGGCGACGCGGGCGCGCTGTCCGCGGCCCTCGGCCGCCTGCTGGGCGACGAGACGCTGCGCGCCCGTCTGGGCGCCGCGGGCCGCGACCGGGTACTGGCCAACTTCACCTGGGCCCGCGCGGCCCAGGGCACGGCGGAGCTCTACCGCGAGGCGATCGCCGCACGCGGGGCGCGCCGATGAGAACCACCGCCACGGCCGCGCCCCCGGGCCGCCCGGAACGGCACCCCGGCCCCCCGGCCGGCCCGCTCGGCCCCTCGCGCACCACCTCCCGCAGTTCCCTCGCCATCCCCATCGCATCCCGCCGCATCCGCCGCGTCCGCCGCCCCGCGGCCACCGCACACGCCCCCCTCGACCGCGAAAGCAGGCCGCACTCGTGCTGACCGTCGACTTCTCCCGCTTCCCGCTCGCCCCCGGCGACCGCGTGCTCGATCTGGGCTGCGGGGCCGGACGGCATGCCTTCGAGTGCTACCGGCGCGGTGCGCAGGTCGTCGCCCTCGACCAGAACGGCGAGGAGATCCGCGAGGTCGCCAAGTGGTTCGCGGCGATGAAGGAGGCCGGGGAGGCGCCCGCCGGCGCCACCGCCACCGCCATGGAGGGCGACGCCCTCAACCTGCCCTTCCCCGACGAGTCGTTCGACGTCGTGATCATCTCCGAGGTGATGGAGCACATCCCCGACGACAAGGGCGTGCTCGCCGAGATGGTCCGCGTCCTCAAGCCGGGCGGCCGCATCGCCATCACCGTCCCGCGCTACGGCCCCGAGAAGGTCTGCTGGGCGCTCTCCGACGCCTACCACGAGGTCGAGGGCGGGCACATCCGCATCTACAAGGCCGACGAGCTGCTCGCCAAGATCCGGGAAGCCGGTCTCAAGCCGTACGGCACCCACCACGCCCACGCGCTGCACTCGCCCTACTGGTGGCTGAAGTGCGCCTTCGGCGTGGGCAGGGACGGCAAGGACGCGGCGCTGCCCGTCCGCGCCTACCACAAGCTCCTGGTCTGGGACATCATGAAGAAGCCCCTGGCCACCAGGCTCGCCGAACAGGCGCTGAACCCCGTCATGGGCAAGAGCTTCGTGGCGTACGCGACCAAGCCGCACCTTCCCGTGACGGCCGCCAAGTGACCTCTCCCGAACGCACCGAACACCTCGTCCTGCCCGGTGTGCTCACCGCCGAGCAGGCCGCCCGGACCGTCGCCGGCATCCTCGCCGCCCAGCGCGAGGACGGCGCCATCCCGTGGTTCCGGGGACACCACCTGGACCCCTGGGACCACACCGAGGCGGCCATGGCGCTGGACGCCGCCGGCGAGCACGCCGCGGCCGCCCGCGCCTACGAGTGGCTCGCCCGGCACCAGAACGGCGACGGCTCCTGGTACGCCGCCTACCAGGACGGCGACCACGAGCAGGTCACCGACGCCGCCCGGGAGACCAACTTCTGCGCGTACATCGCCGTCGGCGTCTGGCACCACTACCTGGCCACCGGCGACGAGGCGTTCCTCGACCGGATGTGGCCCGTCGTCTACGCGGCGGTCGAGTTCGTGCTGCGGCTCCAGCAGCCCGGCGGCCAGATCGGCTGGAAGCGCGAGGCGGACGGCACCCCCGTCGACGACGCCCTGCTGACCGGCAGCTCGTCGATCCACCAGGCGCTGCGCTGCGCCCTGGCGATCGCCGAGGAACGCGAGGAGCCCCAGCCGGACTGGGAGCTCGCCACGGGCGCGCTCGCCCACGCCATCCGCAGCCACCCCGAGCGGTTCCTCGACAAGAGCCGTTACTCGATGGACTGGTACTACCCGGTGCTCGGCGGCGCCGTCACCGGCGCGGCCGCCAAGGAACGCATCGAAAGCGCCTGGGACGACTTCGTCGTGCCCGGCCTCGGCGTCCGCTGCGTCCTGCCCAACCCCTGGGTCACCGGTGGCGAGAGCTGCGAACTGGCCCTCGCCCTCTGGGCGATGGGGGAGTCGGACCGCGCGCTGGAGATCCTCCAGTCGATCGGGCACCTGCGCGCCGACGACGGCATGTACTGGACGGGGTACGTCTTCGAGGGCGACCGGGCGGTCTGGCCGGAGGAACTCACCACCTGGACGGCCGGTTCGCTGCTGCTCGCGGTGGCGGCCCTGGGGGGAGACGAGGCGACCGTCGCCGTCTTCGGCGGAGAACGGCTGCCGGCCGGCCTCGCCCCCGAGTGCGCCTGCGCCATCGGCTGACCGGTGGCGGCGCGGCCGCCCCATGAGCACGCGGCAGGCGCGGGGTGCGCGCCGGTCAGTGGCGCCGCAGTTGTCCGGCGATCGCGTGGCCCACGAAGAGGTACACGACGGCGGCCAGACCGTACCCGGCGACCACGCGCGCCCACGCCGCGTCGAAGGTGAACAGGTCGTACGACCAGCCGGCCAGCCAGCGGGCCGCGTCCTGGACGAAGACGACCAGGTCGTTGGCGCGGTTGGCGTCCAGCAGGTACATCACGATCCACAGACCGATGACCACGGCCATGACGTCGGCGATGACGATGACGATCGTCGCCGCCTGGCTGCTTCCGCTGCGATGACGGGGAGACATGACCGACGGGTTGCCCCGTCGGCGCGTCCGAAACCTCGCCGGAGCGCGCCGCTCGCCGCGGTCGGCTCCGAACTGCCCTTTCGGCAAGCCGAGTTGACCGGGGCGGCACGCCGCTGTGGCCGGCGCCGTCGAGGGCGGTGGTGCCGTGTCCGACGGTGCCGGCCGTGGCCGTGCCCCGGCGCGCGGCGGGTCCCGCAGCCCGGTGGGCGCGGACGGGCGCGTCGACCGCGTCGCTCCGGTGCGCGGTTGACCGCCCGTCAGGAACGCCCGGGGGACGCGCCGACGGCCCCCGCCCTTCGGTGGGGCGGGGGCCGTCGGCGTACGGCTGGGGGGTGCTATCCCCGCTGGATGCCGGTGGTGTCCTGCAGGACACCACGGCGGCCGTCCTGCGTCTGGGCCACCAGGCCCGGACCGCGCTGCTCGACCGCGAGGTACCACGTACCGGGCGCGAGCTCCGCGATCGGCGACGGCGAGCCGTCCTCCCCGTACAGCGGGCGGGCCACCGGCACGGCGAACCAGAACGGGGCGAAGTCCGCGGCGGGGGCGCCCTGCTGCGCCTGGGCCTGCTGCGGGCCCGCGGGCTGCGGCTGGCCGGCGTGGCTGTCCTGCGCCGACTGCGGCTGACCCGGCTGCGGCTGACCGGCCTGCGGCTGGCCGGGCTGCGGGCCGCCCGGGTAGCCGTAGCCACCCTGCGGCTGGCCGCCGAACGGCTGCTGGGCGCCCGGGTAGCCGTAACCGCCCTGCGGCTGGCCGCCGTAGGGCTGGGGGGCCGGACGCGGCGCGCCCATGAGCGGGGCCTTCAGGGCGGGGACGAGCGGAGCGGCGATGGCGGCCGCGGCGAGCGCGATGGTGGCGAGCAGGCCGAGGATCATGCCGGCGCCGGCGTCGGCGTCCATGTCGATGATGGTCCAGAACGCCGTCCAGACCGCGAACACGCAGAAGGCCACGCCGAACTGGCCGAGGTCGATGCCGGCGATCTTGCGTCCCGGCATGCCCCGCCCGACGACGATCAGCACCGCGCCGATGACACCGGAGAGGAACATGCTCATCAGAAGCCCGAGGGAGTCCCAGGCGTTCGCCCGGTCGAAGCTGGAGCAGTCGACCCCGGAGGGGCAGGTGATGCTGGTAAGGCCGAGGAACGAGGCGATGAACAGCACCACCGCTGCTCCGATCACCACGCCATCGCCTCGAGTGAGCGAGCGGATGTTCACGTGTAAGAGTCCTTCGTCGGTTCGTCTCGTCGGGGTGGCGCAAGAAGCACGGGGGGCGGCCCCATCGTACGGATGCTGTGCTTACCCCGGGGGGCAACCCCCGACCCCCCGGCAGGAACATGAATCTATCGTCCGCCCCGCCTACCCCCGCAGGTAGGTGCTGATCCCGTCCGCGATCCCCCGCGCCGCTTTCTGCCGCCAGGTCGCGTTCGTCAGCAATGCGGCGTCCTTCGCGTCACGCATATTGCCGCATTCGACGAACACCTTGGGCCGGGTCGACAGATTCAGTCCGCCGAGATCCTCGCGCACATCCAGCCCCGTACCGTCACCCACATAGTTGGAAGCATTGGTTCCGGTTGCCTGGGCGAAGGCGCGCGCGATGTCCTCGCCAAGGGCGCGCGAAGGGCCGACGATGCTCGTCGTATCGGCCTCGCCCTCCTTGACCAGGGCCGGAAGGATCACGTGGAAGCCCCGGTGCCCCGACGCCGAACCGTCGGCGTGGACGGAGACGACGGCGTCGGCCGCGGCCTTGTTGCCGATCCGGGCGCGCTCGTCCACGCACGGGCCCCACGGCCGGTCGTCGTCGTGGGTGAAGACGACCGTCGCCCCTTGCTCCTTGAGGAGAGTGCGAAGACGCTGTGAAACATCCCTGGTGAATGCGGCTTCGGTGTAACCGGCGTCGGTGGAGGTGCCGGTGGTGTCGCATTCCTTGCGGTTCGTCCCGATGTCCACGGACTGGTTGATCTCATCGGTGTGCTCGAAGTTCCCGGGGTTGTGTCCCGGGTCGATCACCACGGTCCTCCCCGCCAGCGGCAGGGTGCCGTCGCCTGCTCCGGAGGCGTCGTCGCCGCTCCCCGGTGCCGTCGCCGAGCCGCCGGGCGCCGGTGCGCCCGGGGAGGCCGCCCGGGTGCCGGTCCCGGCGGGCGCGCCCGCCGACGGGCCGGACCCGGCGTTCAGGAACAGCCATCCGGCCGCGCCGGTGGCCACCAGCGCGGCGGCCGCGATGACCAGGGTCGTACGGGCCGGGCGCCGCCGGGCCGGGGTGGGGGTGCTGTCGTCGTACACGCCGCGATCGTATGAGCTCCGGTCAGATACCCGGCGCCGTACGGCGCAGGACACGCAGCGAGTCGGTCACCGAGACCTCGGTGAACGCGCCGGACTCCAGCGCCCGCAGGTAGACGCGGTAGGGGGCCTGGCCGCCGTCCGCCGGGTCGGGGAACACGTCGTGGACGACCAGCAGGCCGCCGGGGGCCACGCGCGGCGCCCAGCCCTCGTAGTCGCCGTTCGCGTGCTCGTCGGTGTGGCCGCCGTCGATGAAGACCAGTCCGACCTCGCCCGCCCACACCCGCGCGACCTGCGGGGAGCGGCCGACGACCGCGATGACGTGGTCCTCCAGCCCCGCCGCGTGCAGGGTGCGGCGGAACGTCGGCAGCGTGTCCATCAGGCCGACCTGCGGGTCCACGACCGTCGGGTCGTGGTACTCCCAGCCCGGCTGCTGCTCCTCGCTGCCCCGGTGGTGGTCGACCGTGACCGCCACGGTGCCGGCGGCGCGGGCCGCGTCGGCCAGCAGGATGGTGGAGCGCCCGCAGTAGGTGCCGACCTCCAGCAGGGGCAGCCCGAGCAGCGCGGCCTGTGCCGCGGCCGCGTGGAGCGCGAGCCCCTCCCGTACGGGCATGAACCCCTTGGCGGCCTCGAAGGCGGCGAGCGTCTCCGGCTCGGGTGGGGCGACGGCCATGGGCGGTTCCTCCTGGTCGTACCGGGTGTGAGCCGCCCATGCTGCCGTACGCCGCCTAGCCCGCCCGCGTCGGGGCCGCCGAGGGCAGCGACAGGTCCAGGGCGACCGAACGGCCCCCGCCGCGCTCGCCGGCACCGTCGGTGTCGGCGTCGAACGTGGCCGAGGCGGCGAGCGGGGCGTGACCGGTCGCGGTGACGGCCAGGACGTAGGCGCCGGGGTCCGGTACGGACAGGGCGTAGCCACCGTCGGGGCCGGACAGGGTGGCGCCCGCCCGACGGCCCCGGCGGTCGATCAGCGTCACCTTCGCCCGGGCGACCGGAGCGCCGTCCGCGTTCAGCACCCGGCCCCGGAAGCCGGGACCCGCCGACGGCGTGGGCTCCCCGTCCGCGCTGCTCGCCCTGAGCGTCGGCCGCGCGGCCGGCGCCCGGCCCGGCAGGAAGGCGGCGAGCGCCACGCCGACGAGGACCGCGCCGGTGGCGATCAGGAAGGAGAGCCGGAAGCCCTCCATGCTGGGCACCGCGACCGGGCCCGTGTGGTGCGCGGTCTGGGCCAGCACCATGCCGATGACGGCGCTCGACACCGAGGTGCCGATGGACCGCATCAGGGTGTTGAGGCCGTTGGCCGCGCCGGTCTCGGACGGGTCGACCGCGCCGACGATCAGCGCGGGCAGCGACGAGTACGCCAGGCCGATGCCGGCGCCCACGACCACCGAGACGACGACGGTCTGCCAGGCCGCGCCCATCAGCCCCAGCCCGGCGCCGTAGCCGATCGCGATGATCAGCAGCCCGAGCAGCAGCGTGGTCTTCGGGCCGTACGCCGCGGAGAGACGCGCGTACAGCGGGGCCGTGAACATCATCGTCAGACCCAGCGGGGCCACGCACAGACCGGCGACGACCATCGAACGGCCCAGTCCGTACCCGGTCGACTCGGGCAGCTGGAGCAGCTGCGGCAGGACGAGCGAGATGGCGTAGAAGGCGACACCGACCATGATCGACGCGAGGTTGGTCAGCAGCACCTCGCGGCGGACCGTGGAGCGGAGGTCCACCAGCGGCGCGGCGGTACGGAGCTCGAAGACGCCCCAGAGGAGCAGCACGAGCGCCGCGACGCCGAACAGGCCCAGCGTCCGGCCCGAGCCCCAGCCCCAGTCGCTGCCCTTGGTGACCGGCAGCAGCAGGCAGACCAGGCCCGCGGTCAGGCCCAGCGCGCCCACCACGTCGAACCCGCCCTTGGCCCGCACCGGGGACTCCGGCACGGTCAGCAGGGTGAGCGCGATCGACACCACACCCAGTCCGGCCGCGCCGAAGAACAGCGTGTGCCAGTCGGCGTTCTGGGCCACCAGGGCCGCCAGCGGCAGCGCCAGCCCTCCGCCCACACCGATGGAGGAGCTCATCAGCGCCATGGCGGAGCCGAGCCGCTCGCGCGGCAGCCCGTCGCGCATCAGGCCGATGCCCAGCGGGATCGCGCCCATCGCGAATCCCTGGAGCGCCCGACCGACGATCATGACGATCAGGTCGCTGGTGAACCCGCAGACCAGCGAGCCGACGACCATGACCGCGAGACTCAGCAGCAGCATCCGCCGCTTGCCGTGGAGGTCGCCGAGCCGGCCCATGATCGGCGTGGCGACGGCGCCAGCGAGGAGGGTCGAGGTCAGGACCCAGGTGGCGTTGCCCGGCGAGGTGCCGAGCAGGGCCGGGAGGTCCTTGATGACCGGTACGAGCAGGGTCTGCATCACCGCGACGACGATGCCCGCGAAGGCGAGGACGGCGACGATGCCGCCTCCGCCCGCACGGGTCGTGCCCGGATCGTCGGGCAGGAGCGGGTCCGTCGTCTGCGGCATCGCGGGCGGCCTCCGGAGCAGGGGGGACAGGGGGTACGTGCACGATGAACCGTTTCCCGGGCGGCCGTCATTCCTGTGATCGTCGTACCGGCGGAAAACTTGACCCGTTCATTAATCAACCATCATGACGGGCCCGTGTCTGACGCTCCGTCAAACAGAACGCGCTCCGGACGGCCCGGTGCGCGCGGTCCCGGGGCCGGCTCCGCGGCCCGCCGGGCCCCAAGCCGTCCCGCCGTCCTGCCGGGGCCCCAAGCCGTCCTGCCGCCGTCCTGCCGGACACGACCTAGGACCAACGGCCCCCGTCGGCTGGTCCGATATCGGGATGTACGGGCCAGGGGCCAGCTGCGACCATGACGCGCATGGTCCAGCCGCGCTCAGACACCGACACCGCCCACGCCTCCATATCCTCAACTCCCGGATCCCCGCGCCCCACCCGCACCTGGGCGGTGCTCCTCGCCGCCTGTGCGGGCCAGTTCCTGGTCGTCCTCGACGTCTCCGTCGTGAACGTGGCGCTCCCCTCCATGCGCGCCGACCTCGGCCTGTCGTCCCTCGGGCTCCAATGGGTGCTCAACACCTACTCGATCGCCTTCGCCGGCTTCATGCTGCTCGGCGGCCGGGCGGCGGACCTGTTCGGACGCAAGCGGATGTTCCTGGCCGGCCTCGGGCTGTTCACCGCCGCGTCCGTCGCCGGCGGGCTCGCCCAGGAGGGCTGGCAGCTGCTGGCCGCCCGGGCGGTCCAGGGCCTCGGCGCCGCCGTGCTGGCGCCCGCGACGCTCACCATCGTGACCGGCGCCGTGCCGCCGGGGCGGGCCCGGACCCGGGCGATCGGCACCTGGTCGGCGGTGGGCGCGGGCGGCGGCGCGGCCGGCGGACTCGTCGGCGGTCTCCTCACCGACCTGCTGTCCTGGCGCTGGGTGCTGCTGATCAACGTGCCGGTCGGCGTCCTGGTGCTGATCGGCGCCGCCCTGTGGGTGCGGGAGAGCCGGACAGGCGGCGGGCGGAGGCTCGACCTGCCCGGTGCGGTGCTGGTCACCGGCGGTCTGGCGGCCGTCGCCTACGGCATCGTGCAGACCGAGGCGGCGGGCTGGGGCGCGCCGGAAACCCTGCTTCCGCTGCTCGGCGGGGCGGCGCTGCTGGCCGCCTTCGTCGCGGTGGAGGCGCGTGCCCGGCAGCCGCTGATGCCGCTGAAGGTCTTCCGGTCCCGGGCGGTGTCGGCGGCGAACGCGGCGATGCTCGTGAGCGGATCCGCCTCCTTCGCCATGTGGTTCTTCATGACCGTGTACGCGCAGAACGTGCTCGGCTACACGCCGCTGGAGGCCGGGCTCGCCCTCGTGCCGAGCTCGGTCGCCGTGATCGTCGGCTCCAAGCTGGCACCGCGGCTGATGCCCTCGACCGGCGCCCGCAATCTGGCCGTCATCGGCACGCTGATCGCCGCCACCGGCTTCGGATGGCAGTCCCTGATGGACGCCGACGGCGCGTATCCGACGACGATCCTCGGGCCCGGCATCCTGATGATGGCCGGCATCGGGCTGATCATCACCCCGCTCGCCTCACTGGCCACGTCGGGCGCGGCCCCCGGCGACGCGGGTCTCGTATCGGGCCTCGTCAACACCTCACGGACCATGGGCGGGGCGCTGGGCCTGGCCGTCCTGTCGACCGTCGCCGCCTCCCGCACGGCGGGCGGGACCAGCGCGGAGGCCCTCACGGCCGGGTACGCACTGGCGTTCCGCACCGGAACGGGGGTGCTGATGGCGGGCGCGGTGCTGATGCTGCTGTGGCTGCCGAGGCGAGCGGAGGTCTAGCCCCTACGAGGAAGTGTCCTGTCGATCGGGCCGGGCTCACCGATCCGGCCCGATCCGACCGAAGACCCCACAACCTCTCGCGGCGCGTCCGGGCAGGCTTCCGGGCTCTCCACCGGCGGGTGATCCTCGGACATCTCGTCCCCGGGGTGACACGAGGACCCGCCCGCTGGCCTGGGGATACGCCCATTCGGGAGCGGAATCCAGCACGTCGGCACGGAACACCCCTGCCATTCAGGCCCTCACGTGGCGCATACTTGCCGCAAATGAAGCCTTCCGCGCCCCGCCGCCATCTGCCCACCAGTCCCTTCAAAGCTCCTGTCGCAGCTCCGACCAAGCACTTCGCCGTGGGAGACCGCGTCTCGCACGACCGGCACGGCCTGGGAACGATCATCGGTGTCGAGGACGGGATCGCGACGCTCGTCGATTTCGGCTCCGGACGCCTGCGCATCGTCAGCCCGTACAAAGGCATGGACAAGCTCTGAGGTCCACGCCCCGACAACCCCGGTCCGCCTCCGGTTCCTCCCTCCGGGAGAGGTCACCGGGGGAGTGAGCGGAAGCGTCCCCGGAGCCGGCCGGCCCCGGGGACGGCCGGCTCCCCGACCGAGGGCCCGGCCGCGACCGGGCACCCGCTCCCGGCGGCCGCCCCGCGGTCCCGGGGCCTGAGCCGACGCGCCGCCGCCGGCCGCGCCACGCCGCCCGGTGAGGCCCGGAGCCCGCGACTCCGCGCACCCGGCGCGTTCCCGAGCCCCGCGCGCGCCGCGTTCCACGGCGGGCCGGCCCGCACGACGTACGAACTTCGTCGCGCGCCCCGCACCTTCCGCGCGACGGTGCCTCGACCGTCGCTTCCGGACGCCCCGCCCGCCGTACGCGGTGGTCGGCTTCGCGCCGAGCGCGCCGGGTTCCGCGCGACCGCGCCCCCGCCGCGCCCCGCGCGCGCCGCGTTCCACGGCGGGCCGGCCCGTCCCATGAAGCCGGGCACACCCGACGTCCGCCGTCCCGGCGGGGACGGGAAGCGGCGACGGGGCCGCTCGGGGGGGACGAACCCCGGGGCGGCCCCGTCATCCGCGCGGCGGCCGTCAGAACGTGGCGCCGTGGTCGTGCTCCTTGCGGTGGCGGCCGTGCGGCCGAGCCGTCGAGTCCTCCCTCGGCGACGCGCCCCCTCGGTGCTTTCCGGAGCCGCCAGCGTCCCCCTGCGGTCCCGCCTGGGTCGTGTCGGTGCTGGCTTCAGACATGTGGGAAGTCACCCCGTAGTGATCGCTGATGATGTGCGGCCCGAGAGTCTATCCGCGGGCGGTGCGGCCGGTGAGCGGTGCCTGCTGCAACGGCACCGGCCTGCACACACCAGGAGTCGTCCCGTCCGCGGACGGTTCCCCACCTGCGCATTCCGGTTGTGCCGGTTGTGTGACCGCTACGGACGCGGGAGCCGGGGCCGGCATCTCCCACCGCGCCAGGGCGCACCTCACCGCCCGCGTGGCGCAGGGGAGTTGCAGAACGCCTTCCCGCGTCCACAACCCGGTGCCGGGCAACCAGCCGGGCGGTGCGGCGAGTTGGTGGAGGCGCCGTCCCGAGGGCCGCCACACCCCCACCCAGCTGCCCGCCGCCCCGTCGATCCGCAGCGCCACCGAGCAGCCCTCGGGCATCAGCACCTGGCCGGGCTGCACGGCGAACGGCGTCACCGCCACATCGGCCGGCCGCAGGCAGTCCGGGAACCGCACCGGCCGCGTACTGCCCAGCACCCCCCAGCCCAGCCGGTCGTGCCCCGGCGACGGGGCGTCGGAACGGATCAGCAGCAGCCCGCTGTCGGCGTCCGCCAGCAGCAGCCGGTCGTTGCTCTCCTCCGTGATCTGGAGCAGCGGCGTCGTCTCGCCGCCCCGCCGCAGATCCACCGCGACCGTCTTGACCGGTCCGCCGTCCTGGCGCCGGTCCAGGGCCAGCATCCGCCCCGTACGGTCCAGCCACACCCCGCCCGAGCAGCGCCCCTCCACCTCGGCGACCCGCTCGGGCCCGAAGGTGCCGCCCGCCACCAGCCAGACGGTCGTGGAGCGTTCGCCGGTGACCGTGGCGTAGGCGCGGGTGCCCTCCGGTGACGGCGGGAGCAGTCGCAGTGACGCCGCTTCGACCGATCCGAGCGACAGCTCGCCGGTCCCGGGCCCCGTCGGGTAGAGCAGTGAGAACACGAACCGCCCGCCCGCCCGGCGCGCGATCAGCACCCGCCCGTCCACCAGGGGGAGCAGCTGCGCGTGCGGGTCCTCCGGCTGCCGGAGCGGGAGCGGGACCGCGTACGGCTCCGGCCCGGACAGCGTCCACCGCTCCGGGAACAGCGCCTCGCCCTCGCCCGCCAGACGAGCCGCGTAGGCACCGTCCGCCGCGATCACGAAATCCGTACGCGCGAGCGAGCCGTCATCCTTCGCGGCGGCTTCGATGGCACAGACTGTCATCGAGTCGTCACCTCCGGCCACTGAAGGTAGTTATCGCACGCCCAGCCGAACCGGGCGAGTCATGCCGCTTCACACATACGGGTGGACATGTCCCGATTCCTCTGGAGGTGAGGGGGTGTCTGTGCTGCGAAGGAAGGCGGACCACAGCCCGGACGGCGGCTCGGGCGGTGGCTCGGACCGCGGCCCGCGCGGCGGCCCGACCTCGGCCGGGGCACGCCCCGGCGCCGGTCCTGCCCGGCCCGGAGGCGTCCCGGCGCCCCGGCCAGGGCGAAGGGGCACGCGGGACAGGTAGCCTTTCCTCCGTGCCCCGTCTGTCTGAAGTCATCGCCGCGCTCGACGCCCTCTGGCCGCCCGAGCGGGCCGAGCAGTGGGACGCCGTCGGCACGGTCTGCGGCGACCCCGACGCCGAAGTGACCCGAGTCCTGTTCGCCGTCGACCCGGTCAAGGAGATCGCGGACGAGGCGGTGAAGCTCGGCGCCCAGCTGATCGTCACGCACCACCCGCTCTACCTGCGCGGTACGACGACGGTCGCGGCGGGCCACTTCAAGGGCCGCGTCGTGCACACCCTGATCAAGAACGACATCGCGCTGCACGTCGCGCACACCAACGCCGACACCGCCGACCCCGGTGTCTCCGACGCCCTCGCGGGGGCCCTGGACCTGCGGGTCGTCGGCCCCCTCGTACCCGAGAACGGTCTCGGCCGGATCTGCGAGCTCGACCGGCCGCAGAGCCTGTGGGAGTTCGCCGAGCGTGCCGCCAAGCGACTGCCCGCCACCGCGCAGGGCATCCGCGTCGCGGGCGACCTGGACGCCACCGTCCGTACCGTCGCCGTCAGCGGCGGCTCCGGAGACGGCCTCTTCGACGCCGCACGGGCAGCGGGCGTGGACGCGTTCCTCACCGCCGACCTGCGCCACCACCCGGCCTCCGAGGCCACCCAGCACTCACCGCTGGGGCTGGTCGACGCCGCCCACTGGGCCACCGAATGGCCCTGGTGCGAGCTGGCCGCAGCCCAGCTCGACGAGATTTCCGACCGTCACGGCTGGGACCTGCGGGTCCACGTCTCGAAGACGGTCACCGACCCCTGGTCCGCCCACCACACCTCTCCTGGAGCCCCCAACTGAACGCCGCGCCCGCCGACCAGATCCGCCTCCTCGACGTCCAGGCACTCGACGTGCGCCTGTCGCAGCTCGCCCACAAGCGCAGGTCGCTCCCCGAGCACGCCGAGATCGAGTCCCTGAACAAGGACCTCACTCAGCTGCGTGACCTGCTCGTCGCCGCGCAGACCGAGGAGAGCGACTGCGCCCGCGAGCAGACCAAGGCCGAGCAGGACGTCGACCAGGTCCGTCAGCGCGCCGCCCGGAACCAGCAGCGGCTGGACTCCGGGGCGATCAGCTCCCCGAAGGACCTGGAGAACCTCCAGAAGGAGATCGTCTCGCTGGCCAGGCGCCAGGGGGACCTGGAGGACGTCGTCCTGGAGGTCATGGAGCGCCGCGAGTCCGCGCAGGAGCGCGTCGCCGAGCTCACCGAGCGCGTCGGCTCCGTCCAGGGCAAGGTCGAGGACGCGACGGCCCGCCGTGACGCCGCCCAGCAGCAGCTCGACGGCGAGGCCGCGACGGCCGTCAAGGAGCGCGAGCTCGTGTCGGCTTCCCTCCCCGCGGATCTGATGAAGCTCTACGAGAAGATCCGTGAGCAGCAGGGCGGCGTCGGCGCGGCCCTGCTCTACCAGCGCCGCTGCGAGGGCTGCCGTCTGGAGCTGAACATCACCGAGGTCAACGATGTGCGCGCGGCCGCCGCCGACGCCGTCGTACGCTGCGAGAACTGCCGCCGCATCCTGGTCCGTACGGCCGAATCGGGTCTGTGATGGGCGCCCCGCGAGAACTGATCGTCGAGGCCGACGGCGGCTCGCGGGGGAACCCGGGGCCCGCCGGGTACGGCGCCGTGGTGCTGGACCCGCAGACGGGGGAGGCGCTGGCGGAGGCGGCCGAGTACATCGGCGTCGCCACCAACAACGTCGCCGAGTACAAGGGGCTGATCGCCGGGCTGAGGGCGGCGCGCGAACTCGCCCCCGACGCCCGCGTCAGGGTCCGGATGGACTCCAAGCTGGTCGTCGAGCAGATGTCAGGACGCTGGAAGATCAAGCACCCGGACATGAAGCCGCTCGCCGCGGAGGCCGCGCGGATACTGCCGGCCCCCCAGGTCACCTACGAGTGGATCCCGCGCGACCGGAACAAGCACGCGGACCGGCTCGCCAACGAGGCGATGGACGCGGGCAAGCGGGGCGCGCAGTGGGAGCCGTCCGCCTCGACGGCGGCCCTGGACGCGGCCGCGGCGCGGGACGAGGACGCGGCCCGGGTCGTGGGCGACGCCGCGGCGGGCGCCGCGCGGGCCCGCGCCGCCCTGGCCGGTACGGCCCCGGAACCCGTCGGCGCCCGGACGGCGACGGCGCTCACCGCTCCCGCCCGTCCGGCCGGCGGCGCGCGAACGGAAGCCGGGACCGACGGGGTACCGGCCGCGGCCGCCGACGCCGCCGAGCAGGCCGCTCCCACGGTCGGCTGGGGACCCGCCGACCTGGGCACCCCGGCCACCTTCGTCCTGCTGCGGCACGGCGAGACGGCGCTCACCCCCGAGAAGCGGTTCTCCGGCAGCGGCGGGAGCGACCCCGAACTGTCGGCGGCCGGCCGACGCCAGGCCGAGGCCGTCGCCGCGGCGCTCGCCGCCCGCGGCACGATCCAGGAGATCGTCTCCTCGCCGATGCTGCGGTGCCGCCAGACCGCCCAGACCGTCGCCGCCCGGCTCGGTCTGGACGTCCGGATCGACGAGGGCCTGCGCGAGACGGACTTCGGCGCCTGGGAGGGCCTGACGTTCGCGGAGGTGCGCGAGCGTCACCCCGAGGACCTGGACGCCTGGCTGGCCTCCCCGAAGGCCGCCCCGACCGGTGGCGAGCCGTTCACGGCGGTCGCGCGCCGGGTCGCCGCCGCCCGCGACCGGCTGACGGCCCACCATGCGGGCCGTACGGTCCTGCTGGTCACGCACGTCACCCCGATCAAGACGCTGGTCCGGCTGGCGCTGGGGGCCCCGCCCGAGTCGCTGTTCCGCATGGAGCTCTCCGCGGCCTCGCTCTCGGCGGTGGCCTACTACCGGGACGGCAACGCCTCGGTCCGCCTCCTGAACGACACGTCCCACCTGCGCTGACGCGTCCGCCACCGCGGGGTTCCGCCGCCACCGCCGTCACCTCCGCCGGCCTGACGCCCGCCACCGCCGAGCGCCCCGGAAAACCCGGTGCCCGGCGGGGCCGGTGTGCGGCAGCATGGTCCCCATGAGCTGGCATTTCAGCGGCGACGTGGCGGAGTTCCGCCGGAACGCGGGGGACCACCTGGCGCGCGACCCCGCCCGCTGCACCGCCCTGCTCACCCTCAGCGAGGCGCTGTCCCGGCCCGGCGCGGGCGCCGAGGCCCCCGCGCCGGGCCGGCCCCCGTCGCTGTTCGGCTGGTGGCGGCCGGGCGCGGGCGCTGCGGTGGGGGCCGCGTTCGTCCAGGTGCCGCCCCACCTTCCGCAGCTGGGCCCGATGCCCGGGCCGGCCGCCCGCGCCCTGGCCCGGGCGCTGCGCTCCGAGGGCGTCCCGGTCCGGGCGGTACGGGGGGAGGACGAGTCCGCCCGGGTGTTCGCCGACGCGTGGGCGGGTGGGGCGGGCGGGGCCGGCGGCTGGACCGCCACGCGCCGGATGCGACTGTTCCGGCTGGGCGAGCCGGTGCCCCCGCACCCCGCGCCGTCCGGCCGCGCACGACGGGCCACCCCGTCGGACGTGCCGCTCGTCGCGGCGTGGACGCGCCGGTACGCAGCGGACATCGGCGAGGACCCCACGGCCGACCACACGCCGGACGTCACCCGCCGCGTCGCCCATGGCGGCCTGTACGTATGGGAGGACGGCGGCCGGCCCGTGTCCATGGCGGCCCGCTCGCCGCTCGTCGCCGGTCAGTCCCGCGTCTCGGTCGTCTACACGCCGGCCGAGCTGCGCGGCCGGGGCTACGCGGCCGGTGTCACCGCGGCCGTCGGCCGGGCCGCCCTGCACGAGGGCGCCCGGCACGTCCTGCTCTTCACCGACCTGGCCAATCCCACCAGCAACGCGCTCTACCGGCGCCTCGGTTACCGCCCGCTGGCCGACCACCTCGCCGTCTCGTTCGCCGGGGACGGGTGACGCAGCCGCTCCCGGGGGAGCGCCGGACCGGGCGCCACAGGTCATGGCGTCGCGTGCTGCGCGACCCGGACGCGGACGCGGACGCGGACCCGGACGCGGACGCCGTACGCGGGGGCGCTCGCCCGGCGGCGGACCCGGTCGCGCCGTCCCGCGGGGCAACGGCGTCCCTGGAACCTCGCCCCGGAACCTCGCCCCAGGCGGGCCGGGGCCCGGCCCGGCGGAGCCTCAGGAGCGCAGTGCCGACGCCTCACGTGCCAGGGAGGCGACCCTCGCCCAGTCGCCGGCCGCGAGGGCGTCGGCGGGCAGCATCCACGTACCGCCGACACAGCCCACGTTCGGCAGGCCGAGGTAGGCGGGGGCCGAGGCGAGGGAGATCCCGCCCGTGGGGCAGAAGCGGGCCTGCGGCAGCGGTCCGGACAGGGACTTCAGATACGCCGTGCCGCCCGCCGCCTCCGCCGGGAAGAACTTCATCTCGCGCACCCCGCGCTCCAGCAGCGCCACCACCTCCGAGGTGGTCGAGACACCGGGGAGGAAGGGCGCTCCCGAGGACCTCATCGCCTCCAGCAGGGCGTCCGTCCACCCCGGGCTCACCAGGAAGCGCGCGCCGGCCGACACCGCCTCGTCCACACCGGCCGCCGAGATGACCGTGCCCGCGCCGACGACCGCCTCCGGCACCTCCGCGGCGATCGCCCGGATCGCGTCCAGGGCGGCGGGCGTGCGCAGCGTCACCTCGATCGCGGGCAGTCCCCCCGCGACCAGGGCACGCGCCAGCGGCACGGCGTCGGCCGCGTCCTCGATGACGACGACGGGCACGACGGGGGCGAGGTCCAGCACGGACGGAGCGGAGGTCATGCCGCCATCCTGCCCCGCAGCACCACCCCACGCAACGAGCGTTGCAACCTCTGCAACATCGTTCCCCGTGGCGGAACTAGTGGATCTGCGCCACCAGGACGTCCAGCTCCCACGCCTTGCCCGCCTTCGCCGGAGCCTCGGCCTCCACCTCGTACCCCAGGTCCCGCAGCACCTCCACCAGCTCCCGCGGCGTCGCCGGCGAGGCCCCGGTCTCCAGCAGGCTCCGGACGATCCGGCCCTTGGTCGCCTTGTTGAAGTGGCTCACCACCTTGCGGGTCGGCGCGTGCAGCACGCGGACCGTCGCCGTACGCCCCGCGACCTCCCCCTTCGGCCTCCACGCCGACGCGTACGCCGACGACCGCAGGTCCAGCACCAGACCCTCCCCGGCCGCCTCCGGCATCACCTCCGCCATCGGGCCCCGCCAGAACGCCCCCAGCGCGCCGAGCCCCGGCAGCCTCACCCCCATCGAGCAGCGGTACGACGGGATCCGGTCGTCCACCCGCACCGCGCCCCACAGACCCGAGAAGACCAGCAGCGACTCCCGCGCCCGCCCGCGCGCCGCCGCGTCCAGCGTCGCCAGGCCCAGCGCGTCGTACAGCACACCCGTGTAGATCTCCCCGGCCGGGCGGGCGCCCGCCGAAGCCAGCCCGGCGTTCTTCGCGACCTCGCCCCGCAGGCCCTCGCTCAGTCCGAGCACCACACGCGCCTTCTCCTCGTCGGCGGCGCACAGCTCCACCAGCTCCGCGAGCACCGCCGCCCGCGCCGGCGCGAGCCCCGGCAGCGACAGCGCGTCCGGCTTCAGCGGCGCGCCCCGGCCCGAAGCGGCCTTTCCCTCGGAGGGGGGCAAGAGCACGAGCACGGCGGTTCTCCTTCATGCGAGGCGGGCGGCTTCCGGTACGGGGAAGTCCGGTGCGGTACGGGAAGGGGTACGGCCCCTCGGACGGCCCCGGGCACAACCGGAGCCGTCCGCCAGCGTACAAAGTGCCACGGTGCGCCCCGCGCCATACGCTCGGTCCATGCCCCGCCGCCCCCTGCGTGTGACCGCTCCCGCCGAGGCTCCCGTGCGGACCGCCCTGCGGGCGCTGCGCACCGAGCTCGGCCTCCCCGGGTCCTTCCCCGCCGACGTCCTCGCCGAGGCCGAGGCCGCCGCCAAGACCCCCCGCCTCCCCGGCCGTGACGCGACCGACATCCCGCTCTTCACCATCGACCCGCCGGGCTCCCGCGACCTCGACCAGGCCATGCACCTCGGCCGCCGCGCCGACGGCGGGTACCGGGTGCACTACGCCATCGCCGACGTCGCCGCCTTCGTCAGGCCCGGAGGCGCCGTCGACGCCGAGGCCCACCTGCGCGTCCAGACGCTCTACTTCCCCGACGAGCGGATCCCCCTGCACCCGCCCGTGCTCTCCGAGGGCGCCGCCGGCCTGCTGCCCGGCCAGGTGGTCCCGGCCCTCCTGTGGCGGATCGACCTGGACGCCCACGGGCGCCGGGTCGCCACCGACGTACGCCGCGCCCTGGTCCGCAGCCGCGCCCGGCTCGACTACGCGGGCGTCCAGCGGCGGATCGACGACGGCACCGCCGAGGAGCCGCTCGCCCTGCTCCGGGACATCGGACGGCTCCGCGAGCAGCTGGAGGTCGAGCGCGGCGGGATCTCCCTGAACGTCCCCGAGCAAGAGATCGTCCAGCACGACGGCGACTGCGTCCTGGCCTACCGCGCCCCGCGCCCCGCCGAGGCCTGGAACGCCCAGATCTCCCTGCTCACCGGAGCCGCCGCCGCCGATCTGATGACCGCCGCCGGCACCGGCGTGCTGCGTACCCTGCCCACCGCCCCCGACGGCGCGGTGGCCGGACTGCGGCGCTCGGCGAAGGCCCTGCGCATCGACTGGCCGCACCACGTCTCGTACGCCGCCCTGGTGCGCTCCCTCGACCCGGCCGTCGCCCGCCACGCGGCCTTCCTCCAGGAGTGCACGACCCTGCTGCGCGGCGCCGGCTACACCGTCTTCACCGACGGGAACATCCCGCGGTCCACGATCCACGCCGCCGTGGCCGACGAGTACACCCACTGCACCGCCCCGCTGCGGCGCCTGGTCGACCGGTACGCGGGCGAGCTGTGCGTGGCGGCCGTGGCGGGCGAGGAACCGCCCGAGTGGGTGCGCGCCGCGCTGCCCGACCTCCCGCGGGAGATGGCGGACGGCTCCCGGCGCGCCAACCGGGTCGAGCGCGAGAGCGTCGACGTCGTCGAGGCGGCCCTGCTCAAGGGACGGGTGGGCGAGACCTTCGACGCGTACGTCGTGGACGTACGGGAGGACGACCCGACCGTCGGGACCGTCCACCTGGAGGACCCGGCGGTGGTCGCGCGCGTCGACGGCGGAGGGAGGCTGCCCCTCGGCGAACGCGTACGGGTGCGGCTCATCCGCGCGGATCCGGGGACGGCGAAGGTGCTGTTCGCTCCCGCGTGAGCGCCCGCACCAGAGACCGCGCGTCGTCGGCGTGGCAGCGCACCAGCCGTACGGGGTACGGCCGGCCCAGCAGCCGCACGGCGGTGACGGGCTCGGTCAGCGCGATGGTGATCGACGTCTGGGAGGCGACCGCCAGGTTCAGCACACCGTCCTCCTTGGCGTGCGTGAACAGCGGCTCGTGCCGTACGGCCGCGATCCGGTCGAGCGGCACCGCGAGATCCACGTGCCCGGCCTGGCGCAGCCGCAGGGTGTCGCCCGTCAGCAGATGGGGCCGGGTCACCGACGCCGCGTGCAGCCCGAGGACGAACAGGACCGTGTACACGTCCAGGACGAGCACCACCGCGTGCACCACGGGCCAGGAGCTCAGCAGCCAGGACATGCCGGCCGTCTCCACGACGCAGACGAAGGCGAAGCCGTACATGTAGGCGGCCTGGTCGCGGGCGTGTCCGAACGACCGGACCCCCGGCCCGGCCCCGTGCGGCCGCCGCGCCACCCAGCGCACCAGGCTCACCAGGAGTCGCAGCTCATGCCCGACGAGCCGGGCGACGGGGCGCGGCACCCGCCGGAGCGCCGCCGCCCTCACCGCTGCCCCCGTCCGCGCTCGGCGACCAGCTGGAGGGCCTGGCGCACGGCCTCCGCCTGAGCGGCCGAGAACTCCGCGAAGAAGGCCCCCTCGAACGCCCCCGCGTCGAGATCCGCGTCCTTGAGCCGCTCCGCCACCTCGTCCGGCAGCAGACCGGCCATCGCCCGCGCGGTCTCCGCCACGGCCGGATCGCCGGGCGCCGCGCCGTCCAGGGCGTCGAGCCGCGCGTACAGGTCGTACGCCCGCTCCACCGCGCCCGGTGCCCGCATCGTCCGCCGCAGGGCCGCCACCAGCTGCGCCATCCCGTCCTCCTCGTCCGGCGCCACGGCGTCCAGCAGCGCCAGCATCTCCCGGTCCCTGGCGGCCATCGCGGGCTCGGGCCCCGGCAGCGCGGCCGCCGCCCTGGTCATGTCCTCGAACAACCCGGCCAGCTGCGGCGAGAGCGGCCCTTCGGCGGGCAGCCGCCCCGCCCGGGCCGGTTCCAGCAGCCCGGCCAACCGCTCCCGCCGCTCGCGGACGTGCTCCTGCTGCCGCTCCAGATCGGCGTCCAGCTCCTCCAGCACCTCGACCAGCTCGCGCCCCGCGTCGTCGGCGAGCACGTCCCGTACCTCGTCGAGCCCGAGACCGAGCTCGGTGAGCCGCCGGACGCGCGCCAGCAGTACGGCGTCGCGCAGCGAGTAGTCCCGGTAGCCGTTGGCCAGCCGACGGGGCTCGGGCAGCAGCCCGAGGTGGTGGTAGTGGCGCACTGCCCGTGCCGTGATGCCGACGAGCCCGGCGATCTCTCCGATCCGCATGGCCCCAGTAGAAACGTTGACGCCGCGACAAGGTCAAGGCACGGCTGCGGACGGACGAGGGGGAGGGCGTGGCGGGCGCCCGCGCAGGACGATCCGGCGCGGCGGCCGGGTAACATGGTCGGCACGGCAGACGAGCCGGGCGGGCGGCCGCGTGGAGATCCCTGGATCTCCCCGAGGAACGTCCGGGCTCCACAGGGCAGGGTGGTGGGTAACGCCCACCCGGGGTGACCCGCGGGACAGTGCCACAGAAAACAGACCGCCGGGGGCTTCGGTTCCCGGTAAGGGTGAAACGGTGGTGTAAGAGACCACCAGCGCCTGAGGTGACTCAGGCGGCTAGGTAAACCCCACCTGGAGCAAGGTCAAGAGGGGTCGCTGAGAAGCGGCCCTGCGCGGACGTTCGAGGGCTGCCCGCCCGAGTCCGCGGGTAGACCGCACGAGGCCGGCGGCAACGCCGGCCCTAGATGGATGGCCGTCGCCCCGACGACCGCGAGGTCCCGGGGCACAGAACCCGGCGTACAGCCCGACTCGTCTGTCGGTGAGCCAGGGAAGGGCTCCTGGGCAGGTGCTTTGCCTGGTCAGGAGCCCTTCCTGGTTCCAAGCGGGATGCCTTGTCGTGCTCACTCTTCGTGACTGTTTGCGGGTGCTTCTCGGTGCTGAGTGGCGATTGTGCGGCGGCCGAGGCGGTCTCCAAGCACGGCAAGGCGGGTCTAGGAGAGGGCGTCTTCGACCGCCTCGAAGATGTCGCTGTCCGTCTCCTTCTGCCAGTCCGGCAGCTCGGGCCAGTCGGCGACGTACGCCGGCTTCGGGTCGCCGAAGTGCCGGTACATCTGAGCCGACCAGCACGTTGCGACGAAGCGGCCCTTCTGCTCACGGGTGAGCCGCTTCGCGTGCCTCTCGGAAACGTCGAGGAACTGCGCGATCTGCACCCACACGGCTGCGGCTGCCTCGCGCTCCCAGTCCGGCGTCTCCGCCCAGGGGGTGACGTAGCTCGGCTTCGGCTCGCCGGGGAAGTGCTTCCGCACGCCCGCGATCCACGCCTCGCGGAACCGCTTCCCGTTCTCCTCCGTCACGCTGTCCCCTCTCGTCAGGCGGCCAACTCTGCGAACTCGGCGTCCAGCTCGATCACACGCACGTCACTGCCGACAGGTCGCAGCTCAACCCGCGGCGTTCGCAGCTTACGGGCCACGTACCCGGAGTCCGAACGTCCGGCTGGATCCAGCGCCTCGTGGGCGTACGTCATCACCTCGTCGAGGTCCCTGCGCCTGGCGCCGATCGCCCGTAGTCGACCAGGTCGACAGGCCCAACTCGCCGACAAGAAGCAGGCGTTGGCCAGGGGCTTTGTATGTGCAGCGCCGCAACGTGTTGCCTTGAAGCCCTGCTCTTGACTCCACTGGAGGCAAGAGGCGAACGCTGCCGGCAGCCGGCGCGCTCTCCGTCGGCCGGGAGACGAGCAGCCCCCCGGCTGGTGAGAGCCAGAGGGCTGGGGGTGCGCGTTCGCGGGGTCAGCCGCGGCCGATGTACGGCATCGTCGTCGCCATCACCGTGGCGAACTGCACGTTCGCTTCGAGGGGCAGCGCCGCCATGTGCGCCACGGTCCGGGCGACGTCCGCCGCGTCCATCACCGGCTCGGCCGCCAGTTCGCCGTTGGCCTGGGTGACACCCGTCTGCATGCGGGCGGTCATCTCCGTCGCCGCGTTGCCGATGTCGATCTGGCCGCACGCGATCCGGTACGGACGCCCGTCCAGCGACAGCGACTTGGTCAGGCCCGTCATCGCGTGCTTGGTCGCCGTGTAGGCCACCGAGTGCGGACGCGGCACATGCGCCGAGATCGAGCCGTTGTTGATGATCCGTCCGCCCCCTGGCGACTGGTCCTTCATCTGCCGGAACGCGGCCTGGGCACACAGGAACGCTCCGGTGAGATTGACGTCCACGACCGCGCGCCATGTTTCATAGGTGAGATCCTCCACCGGGGTACCGCCCCCGGCGAAGCTGCCCGCGTTGTTGAAGAGCAGGTCCGCCCGGCCGTACCGTTCGCGGACGGCGCCGAAGAGCGCCGCCACCTCCTCCGGTGACGTCACGTCGGTGGGCAGGCACAGGGACTCCCCGGCCGCCAGGGCCGCCGTCTCCTCCAGGGGCTCCGCCCGGCGGCCCGCGAGCGCCAGCGTCCATCCCTCCCGCGCCAGGGCGACCGCCACGCTCCGGCCGATGCCCGAACCGGCGCCGGTCACCACCGCGATCCTCCGCACTGCGTCCATGGGCCGCAGCGTACGGGACGGTCCGGCACGTGGAACTCATCCTCCCGACATGTGGATGTTCTGTACCCGACAACCCTGTGAACTCGAATGAGGCGCATGACGCCCACATCCGCACACGCCCCGGAACTCCGCGCCGCCGCCCGGCACTTCGGCCGTCACGTCGACCGCCGCCGCTTCCTGACCACGACAGGTGCGGCCGCCGCCCTCGCCTTCGCCGTGAACCTGCCGGGCTCCGCCCACGCCGCCGAGGCCGACGCCAGGCGGATCACCGAGGACCCGTTCACGCTGGGCGTCGCCTCCGGTGACCCGATGCCCACCTCCGTACTGCTGTGGACCCGTCTCGCGCCCCGCCCCTACGAGCCCGGCAGCGGGATGCCCTTCGCCCGGGTCCAGGTGGGCTGGGAGGTCGCCCACGACGAGCGGTTCAGCCGGATCGTCAGACGCGGCAGGGCCACCGCCCACCCCGAGTTCCACCACAGCGTCCATGTGGAAGTGTCCGGCCTCGGCCCCGACCGGGTCCTCTACTACCGCTTCCGGGCGGGCTCCTGGATCAGCCCCGTGGGCCGCACCCGCACCGCGCCCCTCGAAGGCGCCCGCGTCGGTGAACTCAGACTGGCGGCCGTCTCCTGCCAGGCGTACCACGACGGGTACTTCACCGCCTACAAGCACCTCGCCGACGAGGACCTCGACGTGGTCCTGCACCTCGGGGACTACCTGTACGAGTACGCGGTCAACGCGACCGGCGGTGCCCGCGGCTACACCGACCGGCGCCTGCCCGCCCTCTTCAACCGCGAGACGGTCACCCTGGAGGACTACCGGCTGCGCTACGCCCTCTACAAGTCCGACCCGGACCTGCGGGCCGCCCACGCCGCCCACCCCTTCGTCGTCACCTGGGACGACCACGAGACCGAGAACAACTACGCGGGCGGGACCCCCGAGAACGACGTGCCGCCCGAGGAGTTCCTGCTGCGCCGCGCCGCCGCCTACCGCGCCTACTTCGAGAACCAGCCGTTGCGCCGGCCGCAGCGGCCGGAGGGGCCCGACATGCGGCTGTACCGGCGGCTGCGGTTCGGCAGGCTGGCCCAGTTCGACATCCTCGACACCCGCCAGTACCGCTCCGACCAGGCGTACGGCGACGGCTGGCAGACCCCCGGGCCGGAGTCCGAGGACCCCTCGCGCACCATGACCGGCGCCGCCCAGGAACGCTGGCTGCTGGACGGGTGGCAGGGCTCCCGCGCCCGCTGGAACGTGCTGCCGCAGCAGGTCACCTTCGCCCAGCGGCGCAACGTCCCGACGCCCGACTTCAAACTCTCGATGGACGCCTGGGACGGCTACCCCGCCTCCCGCCGCCGCGTCCTGGACGGGGCCAGGGCGGCCGGGATCGACAACCTGCTGGTGCTCACCGGCGATGTCCACGTCGGCTACGCCTTCGACCTGAAGGAGGACTTCGACGATCCGGCGTCCCGCACCGTCGGCACGGAGATCGTCGCCACCTCGGTGTCCAGCGGCAAGGACGGCGCGGACAGGCCCGCCAACTGGAACGACCTGACCCGGGCCAACCCGCACCTGAAGTTCTACAACGGGCGGCGCGGCTACGTGACGCTCACGCTCACGGACGAGCGGGCGCGCGCCGACTTCCGGACGGTGTCCGCGGTGACGACACCCGGCGCCCCGGTCACGACGGCCGCGTCGTTCGTGACCGAGGCGGGCGACCCGGGACTCAAGCCGGCGTGAGCTCCTCGCGGTTCTCCCCCGGGTAGCGGACGCCGACGCGCTCCCGCACCGCGTCGAGCGTCCGCATCACCGCCAGGGTGCCGTCCAGCGGAACGAGCGGCGACTCCGTCTCGCCCGCCCGCAGGCACCGCATGACCTCGGCCGCCTCGTGCTGGAGGCTGTCCCGTCGCCCTTCGACGCGGAACTCCTCCGGCTCCCGGCCCTCCCGGTGCAGCACGAACCCCTCCGGATGGAAGAAGCCGCGCGGGAGTTCGATCCGGCCCGCCGTTCCGGTCACCGACGCCGTCAGCGCGGTGTCCGCCACGATCGAGCAGGACAGCAGGGCCGTCGCCCCGGTGTCCCAGCCCAGCAGCATCCCCGTGTTCAGATCGACACCCTCCGGGGACAGCAGCGCCTGTGCCTGTACGCGATCGGGCTCACCCAGCAGCAACTGCGCGAACGACACCGGGTACACCCCCAGGTCGAGCAGCGCCCCGCCGCCGGCCGCGGGATCGCGCAGCCGGTGGCCGGCCTCGAAGGGTCCCGCGATCCCGAAGTCCGCGTGGACGGTGCGGATGTCGCCGACGGCGCCGTCCCGCACCAGCTCCACCATCCGCCGGATGACCGGGCTGCAGTACATCCACATGGCTTCCATCAGGAACAGCCCGCGCCCCCGGGCCAGCCCCACCAGCTCCTCGGCCTCACGCGCGTTCAGCGTGAACGCCTTCTCGCACAGCACCGGCTTGCCCGCCTCCAGGCACAGCCCGGCGGCGGCCCGGTGCGCCGAGTGGGGCGTCGCCACGTACACCACGTCGACGTCCTCGTCGGCGACCAGGCCCGCCCAGTCGCCGTACGCCCTCGGTATCCCGAACCGGTCGGCGAACGCCTTCGCCGACTCCGCCGTACGCGAAGCCACCGCCACCACCTCGGCGTCCGCCATCTCCAGCAGGTCGGACGTGAACGACGCCGCGATCCCGCCCGTCGCCAGCACGCCCCATCGCACGGTCTTGCTCATTCCAGCCCCCAAAAAAGAGGTCTCGACCACTCCGGACGAGCTGAGAGCATAGGGGCGGACCTCGGAACAGGAGATGAGATGCCGGAGAGCGGCCCGAGTACGCAAGGACACATACCGACCGAGCGCCCGGAGGCCGCGGCCCCGGACGCCCCGCGCGCCCACGACGACGCCCCGCCCGCCGCACCGTCCGCGGCACCGCGCCTCGTACCGGCCCAGCGGTCCGAGGGCGGCACCGGGCCCGTACCGGCCCCCGTCTCCGCCGCACGCCGGGCGGGACTCCTGGTGACGCTCGTCCTCGGCGGCCTCACCGCGCTGCCGCCGCTCTCGATGGACATGTACCTCCCGGCGCTGCCCGAGGTCACCCAGTCCCTGCGCGCGCCCGCCGCGACCGTCCAGCTCACCCTGACCGCCTGCCTCGCCGGCATGGCGTTCGGCCAGCTCGTCGTCGGGCCCATGAGCGACCGGTGGGGGCGGCGCAGGCCCCTGCTCATCGGCATGATCGTCTACATCGCCGCCACCGCGGTCTGCGCGCTGGCCCCCACGGTCGAACTGCTCATCGCCTTCCGCCTGCTCCAGGGGCTCGCGGGCGCCGCGGGGATCGTGATCGCCCGCGCCGTGGTGCGCGACCTGTACGACGGCGTGGAGATGGCCAGGTTCTTCTCCACCCTGATGCTGATCTCCGGGGTCGCCCCCGTCATCGCGCCGCTCATCGGCGGGCAGGTGCTGCGGATCACCGACTGGCGCGGCGTCTTCCACGTCCTGACCGTCATCGGAGCGCTGCTCACCTTCGTGGTGTGGAAGTGGCTGGGGGAGACCCTGCCGCCCGCCGCGCGGCACAGCGGTGGCGTCGGTGAGGCGCTGCGCACGATGCGCGGGCTCCTCGCCGACCGGGTCTTCACCGGCTACGTCCTGACCGGCGGGTTCGCGTTCGCCGCGCTCTTCGCGTACATCTCCGCGTCCCCGTTCGTGGTGCAGGAGATCTACGGTGCCTCCCCGCAGACCTTCAGCCTGCTCTTCGGCGTCAACTCGATCGGTCTGGTCGCGGTCGGCCAGATCAACGGCAAGCTGCTGGTGGGCCGGGTCAGCCTGGACAAGGTGCTGGGGTTCGGGCTCGCCGTGATCACCCTGGCCGCCGCGGCGCTGCTGCTGATGACCACCGGGGTCTTCGGCGACGTCGGTCTGGTGCCGGTCGCGGCCGGGCTGTTCGTGCTGATGTCGGCGATGGGCCTGGCGATGCCCAACACCAACGCCCAGGCCCTGATGCGCACCCCGCACGCGGCGGGCTCGGCCTCCGCGCTGCTCGGTACGTCCTCGTTCCTGGTCGGGGCGGTGGCCTCACCGCTCGTCGGCATCGCGGGCGAGGCCACGGCGGTGCCGATGGCCGTCGTCCAACTGGTCTGCGGGCTGGGCGCGACGGCCTGCTTCCTGGGCCTGTGCCGCCCCTGGCAGACCCGGCGGGCGTGACGCAGACCCGGCGGGCCTGACGCGGGGGCCGGCCGGAAGCAGAACCCGGCGGGCCGGCCGGGCCTGGACCAAGGGCGGCCGGGCCGTGCGGGGGCGCCCGCCGGCGGACCCGCCCGCCGTCCCGGGCCGCTGATCAGCCCCGTGTGCGGTAGCCGGTCAGGTGGGGCAGGTCCCTGGCGTCCGTCCAGCGGAAGACGCCCACCCCGGCCACCTCCGCCGCCGGCAGCCGCACGCTGCCGGCGAGCGCCTCGGGCACGCCCGTCGACAGGTTCACCGCGATCGGGTTCCCGCCGCCGTTCAGCGCGTCGGCCACGCTGCGCGCGCTGGTCGCGCCGTACGCCACGCCCCGGTCGGTGACCGTGGCGAGGGTGAGCGGCTTCGTGCCGTCCGCCTCCTCGAAGCAGCGGCCGGTCCGCTCGTCCAGGTCGAAGGCGAGGTTGCCGGCGATCAGGTACCGGCCCCCCGGTGAGACCGAGGCCCGGGGGTACTCGCCCGGTTCGATGGCCGGCTTGTGGCACTCGGCCCGCACCAGCGGCTTGCCCGTCCGGGCGTCGTGCACCGCCCAGATGTCGTGCGTCGCCGCCCTGGGAGCGCCCTTCCTCTGCTGCCACCGGGCGAGGACGTGGCCGGACGTCACGGACGCCGGCACCCCCGACGCGGGGTCGGCACCCGCCGGGGCCCGGTCCCGGCTGAACCAGCTGCCACGTACCCAGAAGCCGCGGGCACCGCTCACCAGCAGGCCCTTCGCGGTCATCCCGCGCACCTCCGTCAGCCGACGGCACTCCGCGCACCCCTTGGGGTGGCCGAGCCGGGCGGGCGGCACGGTGGTGACGTCCCCGGTGTCGGGGGCGACGACCGCGCTGCGCGTCCTGCCGTCGCTGATGACCACGCCGGGACCGCCGCCGGTCACTATCGGCGCCTCCGCCCAGGGCACCTCCACCCTCCGGCGCGTGCCGTCGGCCGCGGCGTACACATCGAGCGAGACGAAGCTGTCCGCCGTGGACAGCGGGTCCTCCCCGGTCCTGCCGTACGACCAGGTCACGAAGAACTGCTGGTCGTCCTTGGTCAGCGACACCAGGTGCGGGAAGTCGTCCGGGGAGCCGAGGGGCCGCCAGGGCGGGCCCGACCAGGCGGGCTCGCCGGTCGCCGTCCTGACCGCGCGCACCCGGTAGCGGTCGTCGCCGACCCGTTCCAGATAGGCGAGCAGTCCGGTGGCGTGGGCGATGGCGTACTCGGGGGAGACGCCGGCGATCTCCCAGCCGCGGCCCGTGTCGTACGCGGAGGGGACGGTCAGACGCGTCGCCGGGCCGGCGCCGGTGCCCGGTCCGGTGTTCGTGCCCCCCGCCGTCGCCGGGGAGGAGCCCTCGCCGCTCCGGCCCCCTCCGCCCCGGGCACCGTCCTCGTCGGGGTCGCCGCCGAGCGCGGTCAGCAGGATCAGCAGGCCCAGCACGGCCGCCCCGGCCACCAGGGCCATGCGCACGATCCTCTGTCTCATGGTCCCCCCGAGAGCGCCGCGGTCGGTGCAAGGGCCGTCAGCGTAGCAACAGCCCCCAGGGCCACAGCAGTTCGGTTTTGCCCGCGTTGTCGCCCACCTCGCCGACGGCCTCGGCGCCCGGAGCGGGGCGAGGGGGCGGGGCCCGGAGGCCGCCTACGATGGATCGGTGAACGCCTCCCTCTCCACCGCGGACGCCCTGCGCGGCGCCCTGGCCGGGCTGCTCGACGGACTCCCGCCGACGCGGGCCGCGCAGGCCGTCGACCGGCTCATCGCCAGTTACCGGGGGACCACCCCGACCGACGCCCCCGTGCTGCGCGACCGTTCCGACGTCGTCGCGTACGCCGCGTACCGGATGCCGGCGACGTTCGAGGCGGTACGGTCCGCGCTGACCGCGCTGCGCGGAGCGGCTCCGCGGTGGACGCCCGCCACGCACACCGACATCGGAGGCGGCACCGGGGCGGCGAGCTGGGCGGTCGCCGAGGCGTGGGAGGACGACGGCGAGGGCGCCGCGCCGCGCACGACGGTCCTGGACTGGGCCGAGCCCGCGCTGGCGCTCGGCCGGGAGCTCGCGGACGCCTCCGGGATCGCCTCCCTGCGCGCCGCGGGGTGGCAGCGCTCTCGTATCAGCGCGTCGCTCCGCATCGAGAACAGTGATCTCGTCACCGTCTCGTACGTCCTCAAGGAGCTGACCGAGGAGGACCGCGCCGCCGTCGTCACCGAGGCCGCACGCGCCGGGCAGGCGGTGGTGATCGTCGAACCGGGCACCCCGGACGGGTACCAGCGGATCATCGACGCCCGCGACCGGCTCGTCGCCGCCGGACTGGGCATCGCCGCGCCGTGCCCGCACAGCGGCGCCTGCCCCATCGAGCCGGGCACCGACTGGTGCCACTTCGCGGCCCGGGTCAGCCGGTCCTCCCTCCACCGGCAGGTGAAGGGCGGATCGCTGGCGTACGAGGACGAGAAGTTCAGCTACGTCGTCGCGACGCGTTTCCCGGTCGCCCCCGCCTCCGCCCGGGTCACCCGCAAGCCGCAGCTCCGCAAGGGGCAGGTGCTGCTGGAGCTGTGCACCGAGGACGAGGGCCTGCGCCGCGATACCGTGACCAAGCGGCACGGCGCGCTCTACAAGGCGGCCCGGGACGCGGAGTGGGGCGACAGCTGGCCGCCCCGGTGACGGGCGCCCCGCTGATGGGGTGAGCCCGGGCCACCAGCCGGGTGACCCTGCGCACGTGACCGTTGCCCGGGGCGGCCCGGGGGGTTGAGGTGGGCTCGTTTCCGCCCCTCTCGCCTTCCCTGGAGGTCCCATGGTCCGCACCCGTGCCGGGCGTCTCGTCACCGGTGGGCTCTGCGCCGCCACCGCGCTCCTCGCCGCCACGGTCCTGACGCTCACCGCGCAGGCGGCGCCGCTGCCGGAGCCGAGGCCCGCGGCCGGGGAACCGGCCACGACCCCGGCGAAGACCCCCGCGAAAACCCCCGCCACGCCCCCGGCGAAGACCCCCGCGCCCGGTCGGACACCGGCCGGGCTCACGGTGAGGCCCGCGCCCAAGGACACGGTGACGGTTCTCGACTGGCTGGCCACCATCCGGTCCGGCACCAGGCCGGACCGGGTGCGCACGGGCGCGGACTGGACGGTCTTCGGCCACCTGTACGAGAACGAGAAGGGCGCGCCCGGAAAGCGGATCGGCGACACCACCGCGCACTGCGCGGCCGTCGAGGTCACCCCGCGCGGCGCCCTGACGCAGTGTCAGCGGGTGCTGCGCACCGACGGGGGCACCCTCACGCTCGGCGACGCCGCGGACCGCTTCGGCCCGGCCCCCCACGGCGTCACCTCGGCGATCACCGGCGGCACGGGCGTGTACAAGGACGCCGAGGGCGAGGTGGAGATCGTCGAGTACGAGGACCGCGTCACGTTCCGCGTGACCCTGGAGGACTGAGCCCCGCGGGGCGCGGCCGGCCGGCCCGGCACGCGCGGACGGCCGGGACGTCACCCCGGCCGTCGGGTCCGGACGGATCCGGACGGAGCCGGACGAAGGGCCCTGGTCGTGTCCGGAAGGTGCCGGCCCCGCCCTTCGGACGGGCGCCGGCACCTTCCGGACATCCCTCAGTGGCCGCCGCCGGCGGTCTCCCGGGGTCGCAGCTCCTGTGTGCAGCACTTCACGCTGCCGCCGCCCTTGAGCAGTTCGCCCAGGTCCATGCCGATGGGCTCGAAGCCCCGTTCGCGCAGCGCCCGGCACAGCCCCACCGCCGCCTGCGGCAGCAGTACGTGCCGTCCGTCGCTCACGGCGTTCAGTCCCAGTGCCGCCGCGTCGGTCTCGTCGGCGATCAGGGCGTCGGGGAAGAGCCGGGCGAGCACGGCTCGGCTGCCGGGGGAGAAGGCGCCCGGGTAGTACATGATCTCGTCGCCCGCGTCGTCCAGCACGCACAGCGCCGTGTCGAGGTGGTAGTAGAGCGGGTCCACCAGGTCGAGGCCGATCACCGGACGGCCGAAGAACTCCTGGGCCTCGTCGTGCGACAGGGAACTGGAGCGGAAGCCGCGTCCGGCCAGGATGTACGACGACGTGACGGCGAAGTCGCCCTCGCCCTCGTTGACGTGGTCCGGTTCACGGACGTCGGTGAAGCCGTGGTCGTGGAACCACTCCCGGTGCACCGCGGCTTCGGCGGTGCGCTCGGCGTAGGCGAACCTGGCGCCGAGCACCCGCCCGTCGATGACGGTGGCGCCGTTGGCGGCGAACACCATGTCGGGCAGGTCGGGTCGTGGCTCCAGCAACTCGACGGTGTGGCCGAGGGCGTGGTAGCGGTCGCGCAGGTCTTCCCACTGGGTCAGGGCGAGCGGCAGGTCGACCGGTTTCGCCGGATCCATCCATGGGTTGATGGAGTAGGTCACCTTGAAGTGCGTGGGTGGGCACATCAGGTAACGGCGGGGTGATGCGTCACGAGGCAACGAAGGCTCCTCACGAGCGGCAGGGCGCACGGTGCGTGCGTGCAAGCCATGGTCCGCTGTCAGGAGCTTTCGCGCACGGGGGCGTACGAGTGTTTCACGCTGACGCTCATGAAGCGTCGTGTGGCGTACGGCCCTCCTTCAGTTTCCGCAGCAACTCCCGCTTCTGCGCGGCCGGGTCGGCTCCCCGGCCCACCCCGCCGGCGCCGCTGCCGCGCAGTGCCGCGCGGGAGAGGTTCCTGCGGGTGCCTCCGACGCCGAGCATGCCCGATCCACCACGGCTCATGGTGTGCTCCCTTCCCTGGAATCCTGCCGCGCGTCCGTCGCGTCGACCCCTTGAGAATGGACGAGACGTATCGTCTTGTCAAGCCCAACAAGACGATACGTCTCGCCTCGTGCGCGGTAGGATCGGTGCCATGGCAGAGAACAAGGCGCCCGACTCCACGCGCCGCAGCGAACGCTCCCGACGCGCGATCTACGACGCGGCCCTCGACCTGGTCGGCGAGGTGGGCTACGCCAGGACGACCATCGAGGGCATCGCCTCCCGGGCCGGGGTCGGCAAGCAGACCATCTACCGCTGGTGGCCCTCCAAGGCGGCCGTCCTCCTGGAGGCGTTCCTCGACCTCGGACGGCAGGCCAACGAGGCGCTGGGCGGCGACGCCGACAGCGGGATCCCGGACACCGGCGACCTCGCGGCCGACCTCGCCTACGTCCTGCGGGCCACGGTCGACGAGATGAACGACCCCAAGTACGACGCCCCCTCCCGCGCCCTCGCCGCCGAGGGGATCATGGACGCGGAACTCGGCGCCCGGTTCGTCGAGCAGATCCTGGAGCCGCAGCTCCAGCTCTACGTGAGGAGGCTGCGGGCCGCCCAGGACGCGGGCGGCGTACGCCCCGGCATCGACCCGCGCATCGCCCTGGAACTCTTCGTCGGACCGCTCACCCACCGCTGGCTGCTGCGCACCCGGCCGCTCACCCACGCCTACGCGGACGAGCTGGTCGACTACGCGCTGTACGGCCTCGCACCGCGCTGACACCCGCCCCCTCCGCCCGCCGGCCCGGCCGCCCCCTCTCCCGTCGATCCCCGGGGCGGGCAGGGTCCGTCCTCCGTCGCCTCGGGGCGAATGCCGATATAGCGCCTCATAAGGGCTGCCCGCCCGGTGTTCCGGCTCCGGCCTCCGTACCCCGGTTGGGGACTCCGGTCACCCGAGGCGCAGGATGGTGGGACCATGGCAGGGACCGCAGGGCATGCAGTAGTAGGTGTGAGGGGATAGATGGGCGACGGTATCGGCCGCTACCGCGGCACGGAGAGCAAACTCGCGCACTGGCTGCGTCGGCGCTCGAAGAAGACCGCCGCCGACGCCCCGGGACGGGAAGATCTGCTCCTGGCCGCCGCCGCCGCGGGGCTGCCGCTGGCCCCGGCCGCGTATCCCGTCGGCTATCGATGTTCCTGCGAGCGCATGGGCTGCCCCACGCCGGCCCGACATCCCGTCTCCTTCGCCTGGCAGACCCAGTCCACCACCGATCCCGCGCAGATCGAGCGGTGGGCGCTGGGGCAGCCGGAGGCCAACTTCATCACCGCGACCGGCATGGTCCACGACGTCCTGGACGTTCCGTTGGAGGCCGGTCGCGTCGCGTTGGAGCGGCTGCTCGCCGAGGGCATCGACGTCGGCCCGGTCGCCGAGTCCGGGGACGGCCGGATGCTGTTCTTCACCGCGACCCGGGGCACCCCCGAGGACGAGGACGAGTGGTGGCCCTGCGAACTGGACTGCCACCCCGAGACGATGGACGAGCACCCGGGCATGCGCTGGCACTGCCGCGGCAGCTACGTCCTCGTACCGCCCGCGCGGCTGCCCGGTGAGGTGCGCGTCGGCTGGGTGCGCGGCCCCGAGCACCCGCTGCCCGACCCGCTGACGCTGCTGGAGGCGCTGACCGACGCCTGCGCCCGCCATGCCGAGCAGCACGACGAGCACGATCACCACTCGGTGGCCTGGCCCCTCACGCGGTAGGGCCTTACGGGGGAGCCCCCGGACGCGCGGCGTTCAGCGCGGCCGTGTCAGCGATCGGTGTCGCCGGTGCGGCCGGTGCGGCCATGCCGCGGTCGGCGCGGCCGGGTCCCGGCCGTCGGTGAGCCGGAGCGCGGCCGTCAGGAACCGGCCGCCGACGTCACACCCTGGAGCCTGGCCAGGATCGTCACCTGGTCGGCGTCCGCGCCGGCCGGCTCGACCCGGACCGCCTGGTTGGACACCCATTCCTTGGTGATCGTGCTCTTCACCTCGCCGGTCATCAGCGCCTTCACGTCCGGGCTCACCTTCGGCCGGTAGCCCTGGGCCGCGGTCTGCCGGTCGTAGAAACGGGTCGCGAAGAAGACCAGCGCCCCGCCGTCCTCGGTCGTCAGCCCCAGCGGTGCGAAGTCGCCGGAGTCCAGGGGCTGGTCGACGTACTGGGTGGAGAGCCCGAGCCGGTTGGCGAGCTTCCTGCGCTCGTCCCGCCACAGCGAGGTGTGCGCGCCGGCCGCGAAGTGCTCGGGCTTGCCGCTGTGCAGGTACGAGGAGTACTCCTCGCTCAGGTTCTTCGGCGCGACGGAGAGGGCGGCGGAGTCCGGAGCGGCGGCCTCCGCCCAGCCGTCCTTGTCCGTCTTGAACTTCGGGATGTCGCCGGGCGCGAGGATCGTCAGATAGGCGACCTCCCACAGCTGGTCGGCGCCGTTGCGGACGAAGACCAGCAGCCAGCGGTTGTCGCCCGCGCCCCCGTCGGTGTCCCGGTTGGAGTCGGTGTCCGCCACGAACCAGCGAGGCCAGCCCGCCTTCTTGGGGATCGTGAACGAGGCGTCGGCGAGTTCGAGCGGCTTGTGCTGCGCGTTGCCCTGCGGGCTGGTGACGCTGCGCGACTTCAGCCCCGCCTGGTTGATCGCCCCCAGCGCACCGGTGACCCGGCCCGCGTCCAGGGCCGGATCGTTGGCCTTGTCGGCCTTGTTGTACGCCTCGGTGAAGTCCGTCAGTGCCTGCTCGGCCTCGGACTTCGTCGCCGACGGCACGACCTCCAGCTCACCGTGCACCGTCACGCAGCCGCTGGCCGTCAGGGCCAGCACCGTCATCGCCGCCAGACCCGTCACCGGCCTTGTCGCGGCTCGACCCGCCGCCCGACCCAGCCTTCTCATCGGTTGCCTTCTGCTCCTCGACCCCCACTGACCGTCCGAACCCTACCGGGGCGAGGAACAGTGCGAGCGTCGGGACCAGGTACAGCGCCCACACCGTGACCTGGAGGACGGTCGGGTCGGGCTGGAAGTTGAAGACGCCCTTCAGCAGGGTCCCGTACCAGCTGTCCGGCGGGATCGTCGTACTGATGTCGAAGGCCTTGTCGGCCAGCCCGCCCAGGAACCGGGCCTCCTGGAGGTCGTGCACGCCGTAAGCGAGCACACCCGCCGCCACGACCACCAGGAAACCGCCGGTCCAGCGGAAGAAGCGGGCCAGGTCGAGCCGCAGGGTGCCCCGGTAGAACAGCCGGCACAGCACGATCGCGGTGGCGATGCCGAGCAGCACGGCGGCCAGCGGGCCGCCCGAGCCCGCGTCGTCGGTGGCCGCCCGCACGGACGCCCACACGAACAGCGCGGTCTCCAGGCCCTCCCGGCCCACGGCGAGGAACGCGGTGGCGACGAGCGCCCCCGTGCCCATCCGGAGCGCGGTGTCCAGCCGGCCGTGCAGTTCCGCCCGCAGGCTCCGGGCGGCGCGCCGCATCCAGAAGACCATCCAGGTCACCAGGCCGACGGCCACGATCGACAGCGAGCCGCCCAGCAGCTCCTGCGCCTCGAACGTCAGCTCCTGGGAGCCGAATTCGAGGGCGCAGCCGAAGGCGAGCGCCACGCCCACCGCGATGCCGATGCCGGTCCAGACCGGCTTCAGGGCGTCCCGCCGGTCCGTCTTCACCAGGTACGCGATGAGGATGCAGACGACCAGGCCGGCCTCCAGGCCCTCGCGCAGTCCGATCAGATAGTTGCCGAACACGTCGGGTGTCCTTTCCGGTGTTCTGGTTGGTCAGGAGAGCAGCGCCCGGCCCCACCAGTCGTCCTTGTCGCGGACGCCCGGCGGGACGGCGAAGAGCGCCGAACCCACGTGCTGGATGTACTCGTTGAGCGCGTCGTGGCGGGCCAGCCGGGTCTGCACCGGAATGAACCCGGTGCGCACGTCCCGCTGGTACGCGAGGAAGAACAGGCCCGCGTCGAGCCGGCCCAGACCGTCCGTGCCGTCCGTGAAGGAGTAGCCGCGCCGCAGGATCGTCGCGCCGCCGTTGGAGTCGGGGTGGGCGAGCCGTACGTGTGCCTCGGGCAGCATCGCCTTGAGGAACGGCTCGTCGTGCTCCGAGGCCCTGCCGACCGGGGCGCCCTCGCCCTTGTCACGGCCGAAGATGTCCTCCTGCTCCCGCAGGGGGGTGCGGTCCCAGGTCTCGATGTTCATCCGGATGCGGCGCGCCACCAGGTACGAGCCGCCCGCCAGCCACGCCGGGCCGTCCTTCTCCGACACCCAGACGTGCCGGTCGAGCGCGGCGTCGTCGGTGCCGGAGACGTTGCGGGTGCCGTCCTTGAAGCCGAAGAGGTTGCGCGGGGTCTGGGCGTCGGGCGTCGTCGACGACGTCTTGCCGAAGCCCAGCTGCGACCAGCGGACCGCCACCTTGCCGAAGCCGATGCGCGCGAGATTGCGGATCGCGTGCACGGCGACCTGAGGGTCGTCGGCGCAGGCCTGGACGCACAGATCGCCGCCGCTGCGGGCCCGGTCGAGGTTGTCGCCGGGGAACGCGGGCAGCTCCGCCAGGGCGGCGGGCCGCCTGTCCGCGAGTCCGAAGCGGCCGTCGAACAGGGACGGGCCGAAGCCGATGGTGAGCGTCAGCCGGGACGGCTTGAGCCCCAGGGCCTCGCCGGTGTCGTCCGGCGGGGCCTCGGCCGGACCGCCGTACGCGCCGTCACCGACCTCGTGGCCCGCGGTCATCCGCTCGGCGGCCCGTGTCCAGTCCTCCAGCAGCCGCGCGAGCTCGGCACGGTCCTTCGTTCGCACGTCGAACGCGGCGAAGTGCAGCCGGTCCTGGACGGCGGTGGCGACACCGGCCTGGTGCGTGCCGTGGAAGGGGACGGCGGCCCCGCTGCCGGCGGCGAGTGCGGACGGGGCCCCGCCACGGGTCACGGCGGCCACGCCACCCGCGCCGGCGGCGCCGAGCGCGAGCCCGGCACCGCCCCATCCGAGCAGCGCACGCCGGGACGGCGCCGGTCCGCCCGCGTCCGCCGCCGGGGCCACCCGGCCGGTGCCGTCGGCCGGGGCCGCCCCGTCCCCGCCGTGCGTTCCGCGCGCCCGCGCCATGCCGTCCACGGCCGTCGTGTCGTCCTTCTCCGTCACGGGGGCCTACTTCACGACCGCGGCGGCCAGCTTGGAGAGCGGCTCGGCGAGCGCGTTCACGCCGTCCGACAGCTCCTTGCGGTCCGCCTCGCCGACCTTGTCGTAGGAGGTGAACTCGTAGGAGTTCTTGTCCGCGCGGTACTTGTCGAGCAGCGCGTCGAGCGCGGCGAACTGCTTGTCGAGGTCGGCGACGAGCTTCGGGTCGTTCTTGGACGCGACCGGCTTGAGCAGTTCGTACGACGTGTGCGCGCCTTCGACGTTCGCCTTGAAGTCCACCAGGTCGGTGTGGGAGTAGCGCTCCTCCTCGCCCGTGACCTTGCCGGTGGCGACCTCGTCCAGCAGCTCCTTGGCGCCGTTGGCCATGGAGGTGGGCGTGATCTCCGCCTTGCCGACCCGCTTGACCCAGTCGGCGAGGTCCTTGTCGAGGGAGTCGGCGAGGGCCTTGGCGTCGGGTCCGAGCTTCTTCTCCTGCCACAGGGCCTTCTCCAGGCGGTGCCAGCCGGTCCACTTCTGGCCCGGCTCCAGGCCGTCCTCGCGGATGTCGACCTTCGGGTCGATGTCGCCGAAGGACTCCGCCACCGGCTCGGTGCGCTCCCAGCCGATGCGGGAGGCGGCGTACGCCTTCTTGGCGCCCTCGACGTCACCCGCGCGCACGGCGTCCGTGAACGTCTTCACCTTGGGGAGGGTCTCGTCCGCCTGCTGCTGGACGTACTGGCGGTACGCGGCGACCGCGGCGTCCATCTCGGGGGAGCGGGTGGTGCTCCTGCCGCCGGTGGCCCTGACCTTCTGCCGGATGCCATCGCCCTTCATGCCGGGCTTGCAGGCGATCTCGTAGTCGCCGGCCTTCACTTCGGCGGTGATGTCCGCCTTGGTGCCGGGGCCGATGTTCTCGCGCTCCGTGACGATGCGGTCGTCCGGGAAGAGCAGGTAGACCTCGGTGACCTTGGAGCCCTTGTTCTCCACCGCCAGCCGGACGTGCCCGGCCGGGAACTCCTTCCTGGACACCTCGCAGGAGTCGTCCTTCGCCGTCACCTCGATGGTGCCGTCGCCGCCCTTGGCGTCGCTCTTCTCGGCGCAGCCGGTGAGCGCGGTCAGAGCCGCCACGGCCGCGGTGGCGGTGACGACGGAGAAGCGGGCGGGTCGCATGCGGGCTCCATGGAGAGGCGGGGGTGGGGTGAGGCGGACCTAACTTAATCGAGCCTTACCTGGCCGAGACCCCCTCGTCCAGTGATTCGGCTCTCACGTCCGCGGCGAGGACACGGCCCGGACACAGCGCTCTCATGACGGAGTCACAGGAGGGTCAAGTGCCGGTCAAGGAGGCGGTTCTGTCCCTTTTGGGGATGATCGGCGGTGCGCCGTTACGGGGACGCGCCGCTAACCTCCACCGGCTGCCGGTACACCGCGCTCGACAGCTCGACAGCTCGACAGCTCGACAGCTCGACAGCTCGACAGCTCGGCGCGCAGCACGTGTACTCCTTTCCCCGGGGCCGTCCGGCAGGGTGCCGCGACAGGGGGTCCGTACCGCCGACACGGCGGTACGGACCCCCTGTCGCGGCTACCCTGCCGACATGGACCAGATCGTGGTGGCGGCGGGCACGGCCCTGGTGGGCGCGATGGCGACGGACGCCTGGCAGCAGGCGCGTACGGCGGTGCTGGCGCTGTGGCAGCGCGTGCACCCCGAACGGGTACCGGTCGTCGAGGCGGAGCTGGAGGAGGCGCGCGGGAACCTGCTCGCGGCCCGCGACACCGACGACAACGCGGCCGAGGAGGCTCTCGCGGTCGAGTGGCAGGGCCGGTTGCGCGCCCTGCTCCGCCGCAACCCCTCGCTCGGCGACGAGCTGCGCCGCGTCCTCGACGAGGAGCTCGCCCCGCTGCTGCCGCCCGCCGCCACGCCCTCCGGCACGGGCGTGCGGATGGAGGCGACCGCCTCCGGCCAGGCCCGGATCTTCCAGGCCGGCCGCGACCAGACCATCCACGAGCGCTGACCCGCGTGCTTGAATGCCGGGGTGAACACGCGCACCTCCGTACCCGACGCCCTTGAGGTCCTCGCCGTCTTCTGCGGTGGCGACGGGCGGCACGGCAATCTGCTCGGAGTCGTACGCGACGGCCGCGTCTGCCCCGACGAGGCGTCCCGGCAGGCGTTCGCCAAGGAGCTCGGCTTCAGCGAGACCGTGTTCGTCGACGACCCGGAGCGCGGGACCGTCGACATCTACACCCCCGGGCTGCGCCTGCCGTTCGCCGGGCATCCGCTGGTCGGCGCGGCCTGGCTGCTCGACCTGGAGACGCTCGACACCCGGGCGGGTGAGGTGTGGGCCCGGCAGGACGGCGAGTTCACCTGGATCACCGCGCCGGCCGCGTGGGCGGCGCCCCGGACGCTGCGGCAGTACGGCTCGGCCCGGGAGGTGGAGGCGCTGGAGGTCCCGCCGCCCGGTGAGTGGATCTACGCCTGGGCCTGGGAGGACGAGTCGGCCGGCCGGATCCGGGCCCGGGCCTTCCCGGGACGTGGCGACGGCATCGAGGAGGACGAGGCGACCGGCGCGGCCGCGCTGCTCCTGACCGACCGGCTCGGCCGCGCGCTGAACATCACGCAGGGCCGGGGGTCGCAGCTCCTGACGGCGCCCGCGCCGGACGGCACCATCGAGCTCGGCGGCCGCGTCCGGCACGCCGAGCCGCCGCCGGTACCTACGCGCTGAGCGGGAACTCCTCGGCCAGCTCGCGGAAGACCGCGCCGTTGAAGTCGAAGGCGCGTCGGCACTCGTCGATGATCCGCTGCTTCTCCAGGTCGTCGGCGTTCACCCGGTCCAGCAGCTCCCGGTAGCCGCGCTTGAACGCGGCCGGGTTGGGGATCTGCTCGAAGACGTAGAACCGCACCCCGTCGCCCTTGCGCGCGAAGCCCCAGGTGCGCTCCGCCTTGTCGCGGATGATCTGGCCGCCCGAGAGGTCCCCCAGGTAGCGGGTGTAGTGGTGCGCCACATACCCGGCGGGCCAGGTCCGGGCGCACTCCTCGACCCGGTCGGCGTACCCGGCGGTGGCGGGCAGCGGAGCCAGCCCCTGCCGCCACTTCGGCCCGCGCAGATGGGCCAGGTCGCGCTCCAGCTCGGCGGTCCGGAACAGCTCCGGCTGTATGAACGGTCCCGCGACCGGGTCGCCGGCCAGCGAGGAGGCCGCCTCCTCCAGGGCGCGGTACACGAACCACAGCTGCTCGGTGTAGCGGGCGTACGCGTCGACGCCGAGGCGGCCGCCGAGCAGATCGCTCATGAAGGCCGAGCTCTCCGCCTCCGTGTGCTGCTCGTGCGACGCGGTGCGGATGAGCGTGGAGAACGGGACGACGGTGGCGCTTGCGTCCAAGGCGGGCCTCCGGGGACCGAGGGGGACGGGAGCCGACGACGGGAGGCGCCGGTGATGACAGCAGCGCCGCCATCACCGCCGATCTTCCTGCTTAGGGTTACCTAAGTCAATCCTTTCCCGACTGTCTGTCGGTAAAACGGTACCCGCCTCGGGGGTCAGGGCAACGTGAGGATCTCGGTCCCGGTCTCGGTCACCACGAGGGTGTGCTCGAACTGCGCGGTCCGCTTGCGGTCCTTGGTCACGACCGTCCAGCCGTCGTCCCACATGTCGTACTCGTGCGTGCCCAGCGTCAGCATCGGCTCGATCGTGAAGGTCATGCCGGGCTGAATGACCGTGGTCGCGTGGGGGGAGTCGTAATGCGGAACGATCAGACCCGAGTGGAAGGACGAGTTGATCCCGTGGCCGGTGAAGTCGCGCACGACGCCGTACCCGAAGCGCTTGGCGTACGACTCGATGACCCGGCCGATGACGTTGATCTGCCGGCCCGGCTTGACGGCCTTGATGGCACGGTTGAGGGACTCCCGGGTCCGCTCCACCAGCAGCCGCGACTCCTCGTCGACGTCCCCGCACAGGTAGGTGGCGTTGTTGTCACCGTGCACACCGTCGATGTACGCCGTGACGTCGAGGTTCACGATGTCGCCGTCACGCAGCACCGTCGAGTCGGGGATGCCGTGACAGATGACCTCGTTGATCGAGGAGCACAGCGACTTGGGGAAGCCCCGGTAACCGAGCGTCGAGGGGTAGGCGCCGTGGTCGCACATGTACTCATGGGCGACCCGGTCCAGTTCGTCCGTGGTCACGCCGGGCGCGATGTGCTTGGCGGCCTCCTCCATCGCGCGCGCGGCGATGCGGCCCGCGACGCGCATCCGCTCGATGGTGTCGGAATCCTGGATCTCCGGCCCGGTGTACGGCTTCGGGGCGGGCTTCCCGACGTACTCGGGGCGGCGGATGGCGCCGGGAACGGAACGGATGGGGGAGAGGTCCCCTGGTACGAGCAGCGACTGGCCAGACATGTCAGCGAGTTTAACCAGCGGCCGTGGGGCAGCATGGCGGCAGAGGAAGGAGCCGAGATGGCCCTGTTCAAGAAGCGCACCGCAGGAAAGCCGGGGGAGTGGTACTACTGCCTCCAGCACAAGAAGGTCGAGGAAGGCCCGGACTGCCCGGCGAAGAACCGTTTCGGCCCGTACACGTCGCGTGAGGAGGCCGAGCACGCCATGGAGCGCGCCAGGGAAAGGAACCTGGAGTGGGAGACGGACCCGCGGTGGCACGACGCCCCCTCGTCCGACGAGCCGGACCGCGGCACCCCGGGCACGCCCTGACGCCTCCCGGCCGCCGGCGCCCGCCGGACACGACCCGGGGCGCCCCTGTGGCGCGCGGCCGCGCCTGATCCCGGACCCGGCGCCTTCGGCGTCCGCCCGCCCGTGGACCGTTTCCCGGGCGGGCGGCCGTCAGGCGACCGGGTCCGTCGCGGCCTCGCGGGCGGCGCGACGGCGCCGGGCGTCCTCGTCGGTGGCGGAGTCGTACGTCAGCAGCTTCGGCAGCACCGCCGCCAGCAGGCCCACCGAGGCCAGGCACGCCAGCCCGCCGCTCCATATCGCCGGACGGGTGCCGGTCCAGCCGGCCATCGCGCCGGCCCTGACCTGCCCGAGCTGCGGGCCCACGCTGTACGAGAGCACCTCTATGCCGGCCAGCCGGCCGCGCAGCCCCTCCGGGATGGTCTGGTTCCAGATCGTCGAGCGGCCCAGACCGCTGAGCATGTCGCCCGCGCCCGCGAAGGCCAGGCACAGGAGCACCAGCCACACCTGGGAGAACCAGCCCGCCGCGGCGATCGCCAGGCCCCAGCCCGCCGCGCCGAACACCACGAACAGCCCGTGCCGCCGCACCCTGGTCGTCCAGCCGCTGGTCAGGCTCAGCAGCAGCGAGCCGACCGAGCCCGCCGCGTACATCAGGCCCAGCGACCACTCGGCGTCCAGGTCGTCCGCGAGGAAGGGGAAGATCGTGTTCGGGTAGGCGAAGAACATCGCGGCGAGATCGATCGCGTACGTGCCGAGCAGCACGGGCCGCGACCAGGCGTACCGCGCGCCCTCCGCGATGGAACGCAGCGACGGCTTCTCCGCGTCGCGCGCGGGAGGCGCGGGCGACAGGCGCAGACACAGCAGTACGGAGACGGCGAAGGCGCCCACCGTGGTGGCGTACGCCGTGGCGTGGCCCGCGTACGCCACCACCAGGCCCGCCAGCGCGGGGCCCGCGATCGCGCCCATCTGCCAGCGCAGGGCGTTGAGCGCCGCCGCCGCGGTGAGCTGGTCGTGCGGCACGATCCTGGCCATCAGGGAGTCCAGCGCCGGGCGCTGCAGACCCGCCAGCGCGGAGACCCCGGCCGCCACCACGTACAGCGGCCAGAGCAGGGGGGTGGGGAGGGCCGCGTTGACCAGCAGGATCACCGCCAGCAGACCGAGCCCCGCCTCGGTGAGGAGGATGACCTTGCGGCGGTCGACGGAGTCGGCCAGCGCGCCTCCGTACAGACCGAACACCACCAGCGGGACCAGTTCGACGGCGCCCATGACCCCGACCGCGAACGGTGAGCCGGTCAGGTCCTTGATCTGGAGCGGCAGCGCGATCATCGCCATGAAGCTGCCGAAGTAGGTGACGAGGCCCTGCACCCACAACAGCCGGAAGTCGCGGGAGGAGCGCCAGGGCGACAGATCGGGCAGCAGGGCGGAGAGCTTCGAGGTCACGAGGGCTCATCATGCGTGGTGACGGTTGGCCGGGGCAACCGAATACCGGCGCCCGGGCGGCACCGGCCGGCCCGGGCGGGCGTGCTCGCGGCCGGGCGCCGTCCAGGGGAGTGCGGGTGGTGCCGGGCGCTACCAGCGGGCCGGCGGCGGAGCCGTCAGGAGGTCGGCCAGACGGGAGAGGCGGTCCTGGAACCGCCGACGGCCGCTTGGCTCCGCCGGTGCGTCGTTCTCGCCCGTCGCCGCGCTCACCAGGTGCTGCACCGTCTCCAGGTCCACGCCCGCCGCCGGACCCGGCGGCACGCTCAGCGCCTCGTGCGCCAGACCCGCCATCTCCGTCCCCCCGCCGCCGTCCAGCGACAGCACCGTCGCCCCGGCGCGGCGCGCGTCGTGCACCCGCTCCAGCAGCCCGTCGCACGGCCGCTCCGGCGCCACCACCAGCAGGGTCGTGCCGCGTCGGGCCGCCTCCAGCCGGCCGAGCCCCACCGCCAGATGCGCCGGAGCGGAGGGCTCCACCCGGTGCCGTACGAGCGTGGGGGACAGCTCCGGCCGCCCGGACCAGGACGCCTCGTCGGTCAGGTGCGCGGCCAGGTGCCACGGTTCGTACCGGGCCGTGCCCAGCAGCAGCAGGCCGCCCCCGTGCGGCACCACCGACGCACGCAGCACCCCGGCGAACCGGCGGGCCGCCGTCGGCCACTCGGTCCCGGCGAGGACTTCACGCAGCAGTGCGACGCGTACGGCATCCATGGCGCCGCATCCTGCCCCGGAACGGGCGCCCGCAGAGGCGATTTCGCGCCATGTCACCCACACGTGGTGACGGCACGTGGCAGGGCGTGGCACGTAGTGTCGGGACCATGACTACTCATGACAGTGTTCAGAAGCCCGCCGCCAAGGACCCGTGGGACCTGCCGGACGTCTCCGGCCTGGTCGTCGGCGTACTCGGCGGTACCGGGGACCAGGGGCGCGGCCTCGCCTACCGGCTCGCCAGGGCGGGCCAGAAGGTGATCATCGGGTCCCGCGCGGCCGAGCGTGCCGAGGCGGCCGCCGCCGAGCTCGGCCTGGGCGTCGAGGGCGCCGACAACGCCGCGTGCGCACGGCGCAGCGACATCGTGATCGTCGCCGTGCCGTGGGACGGCCACGCCAAGACGCTGGAGTCCCTCCGCGAGGAGCTGAGCGGCAAGCTCGTCGTCGACTGCGTCAACCCCCTCGGCTTCGACAAGAAGGGCGCCTACGCCCTCAAGCCCGAGGAGGGCAGCGCCGCCGAGCAGGCCGCCGCCCTGCTGCCGGACTCGCGGGTGACCGCCGCCTTCCACCACCTCTCCGCCGTGCTGCTCCAGGACGAGGCGGTCGAGGAGATCGACACCGATGTGATGGTGCTGGGCGAGGCGCGGGCCGACACCGACATCGTGCAGGCCCTGGCCGGCCGTATCCCCGGCATGCGGGGCGTCTTCGCGGGCCGGCTGCGCAACGCCCACCAGGTCGAGTCGCTCGTCGCGAACCTGATCTCGGCCAACCGCCGCTACAAGGCGCACGCGGGCCTGCGCCTCACCGACGTCTGAGCCCCCGGCCCCGCCCGGGACCGTCGGGAACCGTAGGGCCGAAGGGGGCCGCGGCACCCCGGGACGCCGGCTCCGGCCGGGGACGTCCGGCCCGCGTCCGCGAGCCGCCGGGCATGGGGGACACTGGTCGGGCACCATCAGCCGTACCCGGACAGGAGCCGACCCCCATGCCCCGCCTCGCTCTGTACGCCCTCGTCGTCTGCGTCCTCGCCGTCGTCGCGGCCGTGCTCTCCTTCGTCGAGGGCCGCTGGATCGGCATCGTGTGGGTGCTGCTCGCCGGCCTCTCCTCCAACATGGCGTGGTACTACCACCGCCGCGCGAAGGCCGTCACCGGCTGAGGAGCTCCTCGCAGTCCGGGTTCTGTTCCTGCCAGAAGCGGTAGAGGTCCTGCCCGCAGTACGTCTCGGCCTCATGGATGCCGAGACCGCGCAGCACCGTGTCGATCGCCTCGAAGAAGGCCTGGTTCACCTCGGGGATGAAGAGGACCACGAAGACCGCGAGCAGGCCGAACGGCGCGAACGGCTCGATCTGCCGGCGGATCCGGTGGGAGAGCCAGGGCTCGACCACTCCGTAGCCGTCCAGACCGGGCACCGGCAGGAAGTTCAGGATCGCGGCCGTCACCTGGAGCAGGGCGAGGAACGCCAGCGCGAAGCGGAAGCCGTACGGCACGCCGTCCAGCGCGTCCAGCCAGAAGGGCGCCGTGCACACGACCGCGAACAGCACGTTCGTCAGGGGACCGGCCGCAGAGACCAGGCTGTGCTTCCAGCGGCCGCGGATCCGGTCGCGCTCGATGAAGACCGCGCCGCCCGGCAGACCGATACCGCCCAGGACCACGAAGACCACCGGCAGCACGATGCTCAGCAGCGCGTGGGTGTACTTCAGCGGATTGAGCGTCAGATAGCCCTTCGCGCCGATGGTGATGTCACCGCCGTGCAGCGCGGTACGGGCGTGCGCGTACTCGTGGAGGCAGAGCGAGACGATCCACGCGGACGTCACGAAGAGGAAGACCGCCAGACCGGGGCTGGCGGAGAAGCCCGTCCACACCGCCCACGCGGTGACCGCCATGACGGCGGCGATCCCGAGGAAGACCGGGCTGACCCGCCGGTCGCTGTGGCGGGAGGCGGCAGTGGTCATGAGCGGGGCTCCTGGGGTCGGGGGCGGTGCGGAGAGACCGTACCGGACGGGGGGAGAACGTTCCGGGCCGCAGGGTGAGTTCCGTGCGGCCGGCGGCCGTCGCGGACAATGGGCCCGTGCTCATCTCCGTACTCGGTACCGCCCAGGCCCGGCACCCCGACGGCACCGCCGTGCCGATCGGCGGCGCGCGGCTGCGCGCGCTGCTCACCGCGCTCGCCCTGCGCGCCGGACGCTCCGTACCGGTCGCGGCGCTGGTCGACGAGGTGTGGGACGGCGACCCGCCCGCCGACGCGCCCGGCGCGCTCCAGGCCCTGGTCGCGCGGTTGCGGCGGACGCTGGGGCCCGGCGCCGTGCTCTCCCTCGACGGCGGCTACCGGCTGGGCGCCGACCCGGACGATGTGGACCTGCACCGCTTCGAGCGGCTCGCCGGGGAGGGGGCGCGGGCGCTGGAGGCGGGGGACCCGGCGGGGGCGTTGGCCGTGCTGGACGACGCCCTGGCCCTGTGGCGGGGGCCGGTGCTCGCGGACCTGCCCGGCAGGGCGGCCGAGGCGGCCGCCTGGGAGGCGCGGCGCAGGGGCGTCCAGGGCTCCCGCCTCAGGGCCATGCTGGCGCTGGGGCGCCCGGAGGAGACGCTGCCGGAACTCGCCGCGCTGTGCGGTCTCTCGCCGCTGGACGAGCCGCTGCAGAGCCTGCGCATCCGCGCCCTGCGCGCCGCGGGCCGGCCCGCGGAGGCCCTGGCCGCCTACGAGGCGGTACGCCGGGAGCTGGCCGCCCGGCTCGGTACGGACCCCGGCCCGGAACTGCGCGCCCTCCACGCGGAGCTGCTCGCACCGGACCCGGACCCCGCCCCGGCACCTGCCGGGGGGCCGGACCAGGGGCCGGCGGCGGACCCCGTGCCGGGCCGGGAGCGGGGCGGGGCGGGCGCCCGGCCCGCGCGGGGCAACCTGAGGGTCCGGCTCACCAGCTTCGTGGGCCGGGAGGCCGACATCGGGGCCATCCTGGACGACCTGGGACGGGCCCGGCTCGTCACCCTGCTCGGACCCGGCGGGGCGGGCAAGACCAGGCTGTCGCAGGAGGCCGCCGAGCGCGGCGCCGACGGGTGGCCCGACGGGGTGTGGCTGGCGGAGCTCGCGCCCGTCACCGACCCCGAGGCCGTGCCCGAGGCCGTGCTCACCGCCCTCGGGGCCCGCGAGACCGTGCTGCGCGGTGCCGGTGCCGAGGGGCTGCGGGCGGTGGAGGGGCACGGGGGTGATGCGTTGGCGCGTCTGGTGGAGCATTGCGCGCGGCGGCGGATGCTGGTGGTGCTGGACAACTGTGAGCATGTGGTGGGTGCGGCCGCGGTGGTGGCGGAGCGGCTGGTGGGGGTGT